>JAURHQ010000011.1 GCA_030833185.1 Gammaproteobacteria bacterium
AGCCCTGAGCCTGATCACCCGGGCGTGCGCTGCGGCGCACGCCCGCGGTGTGTTCATGAGGCCCGGTTTCGACCGGGCCTTTCTGTTGCTGCGCGTCGATGCCGGGTCGAAATCCGTCACCACCCGCGTCGGCGCCGCAGGCGCGCAGACTTTCCCGCGCGGCGCGAACTGCCAGCGCCTGCGCCTGCCGGCCCAACTTGTCAGCCTTGTTCAGCAGCAGCACCTGCGGCACCTGCGCGGCGGCCGTCCAGCGCACCAGCGCCAGTTCTTCAGCGCGCAGGGGATGCCGGGCGTCGGCAATCAGCACCAGCCCCGCCAATGAGGCGCGTTCCTCAAGATATTGCGGGATGGTTTCATCCCAGTGGGCGCGCATCGCTTTGTTGACCACCGCATAGCCGAAGCCCGGCAGGTCGATCAGGCGCCGGTCCGGCGCAAGTTCGAATACCACGAAATGCTGGGTGCGACCGGGCGTGCGGCTGGTGCGGGCGAGCCCCTGATGGTCACAAAGCGCGTTCAGCACGCTCGATTTCCCCACGTTCGAGCGACCAATAAAGGCGACTTCAGCCCCCTTATCCGGCGGCAGGTCGTGGAGCTGCTCAACGCTTTTGAGAAACGAGGCGCGGCGAAAATACTCAAGCACTGGGGGAGCGGGGTTCACGGTGTGTAGGGTCTGCTGCACGAACGTGCAGACGGTCTCGATGGAAGACGTTCGATGCTATAGTAGGTCGACGCTCTCGCGCGACCCCTTTCGGGAATCCGCCGAGCCCAAGTCTGCTTGATTTACCGGAGTTCAGAAGGCGATGTCTGGAACAATAATTCGCGCATTGGTCATTTTTACCCTCAGCCTCACCGCGTCATCCGGCGTCTACGCCCAGGACGCCAAGACCAAGGCCGCCGCCTGCGCGGCCTGTCATGGTCCGGATGGCAATAGCGTCAACCCGGACTGGCCTAATCTGGCCGGGCAACACAGCGAGTACCTCGTCACCCAGCTTGGGTATTTCAAGAGCGGGGAACGCAAGAACGTCAACATGAACGCCATGGCCGCGCCCCTGTCGCCGGAAGACATGGCCGACATCTCGGCGTACTTCGCGGCACAGTCAGTCAAGGTCCCGAGCGTCGACGCCGCGGCCGCCGCGCCCGGCGCCGCGCTGTACCGCGGTGGCAACAAGACGACCGGCGTCGCCGCCTGTATGGCCTGCCATGGGCCAGACGGCGCGGGCAATCCATCCGCCAAGGTGCCTGCGCTGCGCGGCCAGCACGCCAAATACACCGTCACGCAACTTCAGGCGTATAAGAGCGGTGAACGGGCAGCTGGTCAGGCGTCAATCATGGCAGCAGTGGCCAAGGGTCTGAGCACTCAGGAAATGGAGCAACTGGCGGCCTTCATCGAGGGCCTGCACTAGTCGGGGAGAAACCGGCCAGATGCATCGCATCGGGCCGGGTTACGGCGCGTTCTGGTGGTCGGCGAGGAAACTATGAAACAGCTTATTTTTGCCCTGCTCACATTGCTCATCGCCCCGCTGACGGTCTCGGCGGCGGAGGCGGCGAAATTCGAAGAAGGCGTTAACTACCAGCTCATCAGCCCGGCTGTCCCAACCGCCGACAGCGCCACCATCGAAGTGGTCGAGATGTTCTGGTACGGCTGCCCGCACTGCTTCCACTTCGAGCCGCTGGTCACCGAGTGGCTCAAAACGAAGCCGGCCGACGTCAGCTTCCGCCGCGTGCCGGCCATCTTCGCCGAGCAGTGGAAGCCCCACGCGCGTGCGATGTATGCCGCAGAGGCGCTGGGCTCACTAGAAAAGCTCCACAAGCCTCTGTTTGACGCGATTCACGTCGACAAGCGCCGCGTCTTCGACGAATTCGCCCTGATGCAGTTTGCCAGCGAGGTCGGCTTTGACGCCGACGAATTCAAGGCGGCTTACGAGAGCCCCACGGTGGAGGCCAAAGTCAAAATGGCCACGCTGGCCACCCGCGACTACGGCATTGATGGCGTGCCATCGGTAATCGTTAATGGCAAATACCGGACAACCGCCTCGATGGCCGGCAGTCAGGACGCCATGCTGGACGTGGTGAACTTCCTGATCGCCAAGGAGCGCGCGAAATAGGCAGTCCTCCCGTCAGGCGACGGACCAATCGCCGCGCACGTGGCGCGCGCCTAAACACTGGACGGTAGCCCATGGCCCAGCCACCGCCTCCGCCCGACCAAGGTGCTCATCCCCCGGCCGTTCTTGCGGAGCGCTACCGCCGCAGCCTGCTGAAACTGCTGGCGGCTTATGCCGGTCAGCATGCCGAACTCGATCGCCGCATTCGCAGCCTGACCAGCCTCGCGCGCCGCAGCCCGGAAGACGACACGCTGCCCGGCCTGTTCGAAAACGCCGTCGATGTGCTAATCGCTCAGGGGCTAACCGCGCCGCGCAGCGGGAGCGCCACCGCGCGCCTCGCCGACCTGCTCGCGCAGCCGACGGCTGAGGGCCCCGTCTCCGAACACACCCGCCACCTGCGGAACCGCCTGCGCGATGCGAGCTCACGCGACGAGACGGACCGGGCGCTTGGCGAGGTCGCGGCGCTGATCAACGCACTGACCGAAAAACAGCCCCATCGCCAACCGACGCCAAACGCGCCGGTCGACGCGGCCCTGCTGGACAGCTTGCTGGATGAACTGCGCCTTGGGCCTGATGCCGTGGACGCACTGAATCCCTTGCGGGACCGACTCCAGCGTTCGCAAAGCCGACCGGCGCAGGTGGATTGCGCGCGCGCGCTGGGCCAAGCGATTACCGGACTACTGAAAACCGCCAGCGAGACCCAACAGCAGGCCAGCGGCGATCTGGGACTGGCCCGCAGCCAGCTCCAGCATTTGGTGGACAGGCTGACCCTGCCGCAGCCCTTCGCTGCCGACAAAACGCAATTGCGCCAACAGCTGGCGACGGCCGGCAACCCGGAAGACATCCAGCTGGCGGTCGACAATCTGGTCGAGCTGCTGGACCGCGCGCGCGGCAACACACGTCAGGAAATGGAAGAACTGAGCAGTTTCCTGAAAGTGGTCTCGCGCCGCATTGAGGAGTTCAAAGGCCAGGTTTCTCACAGCGGGGAAGCGCACGACGCCGCCATTGCCTCGGCCAACTCACTGCAACGCGAGATGGCCGATCAGGTGGCCGACGTCTGCGAGGCGCTCGCCGAAGGTCAGGACCTGGACACCGTAAAGCCCGCCGTGATTACCCAGTTGAAAGACCTCGAGTCCAGCCTCGAGGACTTTGTGCGCACCGAGCAGTCACGCCACGGCAGCGCCAGCGCCCAGATGGAATTGGTGGTGGCGCGACTGCGCGAACTTGAGGCCGAAACCCAGCGTCTGCGCAACGATCTGGAGCAGCAGCATGTGCTGACGCTGCTCGACCCCTTGACCGGCGCACTGAACCGGCTGGGTTACACCGAAAGCATGGGGCGCGAATACGCACGCTGGCGTCGCTACGGCGGACAACTCTCGCTTGCCATGTGCGATCTGGACCTCTTCAAGCGCATCAACGACGACTACGGCCACGCCGCGGGCGACAAGGTGCTGACTTCGGTGGCCGGGCTGCTGCGCCAGCAGATCCGCAATTGCGATTTGCTCTGCCGTCTGGGCGGCGAGGAGTTCGCGGTGATCCTGCCCGAGACCGCCCTCGAAGGCGCGCGGATTGCCGCCGAGAAACTTCGCGCCAATGTCGCGGCCAGCAAATTTCGGTTCAAGAATTCGCCGGTGCCGGTGACGATTTCGATCGGGGTGGCCGAGTTTCACGCCGGCGACACCATCGAAGACGTCTTCGAGCGCGCCGACCGCGCGCTGTACATGGCGAAGCATCAGGGCCGTAACCGCTGCCAGTCGGAGCGCGATCTGCGCCCGGAAGACCCGCCGCGCGGCCCGCCCGCGGACTGAACCCGGGCCCTCTGCCGGCGTTCCAAGCAGCCGCGCACCCGTTGTAGAGTGCCGCGCTCAGAACCATCTCTCGCTGACTTTCAAAGAAGGAATTCGCCCATGGCCGCCAATCCCTCCGACATCCAACCCAAATTCAGCCGTCCGACCGTCGAACAACTTGGTTTTGACCCCGCCGCCCTGCGGGCCAAATATCTGGAGGAGCGGAACAAGCGCCTGCGCAAGGAAGGCAACGCGCAGTACCGCGAAGTCACCGGCGACCTGCGTCGCTTTGTGGATGACCCGTACATCGAAGCGCCGATCGTGCGCGAGCCGATCGCGGAGGAAATCGGCGTCGCGGTGGTGGGCGGCGGCTTCGGCGGCATGCTCGCCGCGGTGCGCCTGGAGCAGGCCGGGTTCGGTAATTTCCGGATTTTCGAGAAGGGCGGCGACTTTGGCGGCACCTGGTACTGGAACCGCTATCCCGGCGCCCAGTGCGACATCGAGTCCTACATCTACCTGCCCTTGCTGGAAGAAACCGGCTTCATCCCCAAGGAAAAATATTCCTACGCGCCGGAGATTTTTGCCCATGCCCAGCGGATCGGCCGGCAGTTCAAGCTCTACGAGCGCGCCTGCTTCCAGACCCAGATCAAATCCGCCACTTGGGATGAAGACAGCGGACGCTGGCAGGTCCTCACCGACCGCGGCGACCACTTCAAGGCGCGCTTTCTGGTGATGTGCAGCGGCCCGCTGTCGCGCCCCAAACTGCCGGGCATCCCGGGCATCGAGACCTTCAAGGGCCACACGTTCCACACCAGCCGTTGGGACTACGACTACACCGGCGGCGATTCCACCGGCAATCTGCACAAACTGGCCGACAAGCGGGTGGGCATCATCGGTACCGGCGCGACCGGCATCCAGTGCGTGCCCTATGTGGCGCGCGACGCGGGTCACCTTTACGTCTTCCAGCGCACCCCGTCCGCCATCGATGAACGGCGCAACAAGCCGACCGATCCGGCGTGGGTGGCCAGTCTCCAGCCCGGCTGGCAGCACGAGCGCAATCACAACTTCGCCGCCATCCTGAGCGGCATCCCGCAGGAAGTGGATCTGGTGGCCGACCGCTGGACCGACCTCTTCAAGGCGCTGGGCGAACTGCTGAGCACGCCGGCCGATGCCGGCATGAGCGCGGAAGACTTTGCGGTGATGGCCGAGATTGCCGACTTCCGCAAAATGAACGAACTGCGCGCCCGCGTTGACAGCACTATCAAAGATTCGGCCACCGCCGACGCCCTCAAGCCCTGGTACAAGCAGTGGTGCAAACGCCCGACCTTCAACGACGAGTTCCTGCCGGCCTTCAACCGGCCCAACGTGACGCTGGTGGATACCGAAGGGCAGGGCGTGGAACGCGTCACTCCCACGGGCGTCGTGGTGAAGGGCGTGGAATATCCGGTCGACTGTCTGGTCTTCGCGACCGGCTTCGAGGTTGGCACGTCCTACACCCGCCGGTCCGAGTTTGAAGTCGTCGGCCGCGGTGGCCAGACCTTGGGCCAGTACTGGGCCGACGGCATGCGCACCTACCACGGGTTCTTGAGCCACGGCTTCCCGAACTGCTTCCATATGGGTCTAACCCAGACGGGCCTCGCGCCCAACCTGACCTACATGCTCAACGGTCAGGCCACCCACATCAGCTACATCGTCAAGGAAGTGCTGAGCCGGGGCCTGCGGAGCGTAGAACCCACGCCTGAAGCCGAAGCGGCCTGGGTGGCGACGGTCAGTCAAGCCGGCTTCATGTCGAACTATCAGGCGGAGTGCACGCCCGGCTATTACAACGCCGAAGGTCAGAGCGGCCGTGGTCAGGGGTTTCTGGAAGGGCAGTATCCGGAAGGCCCGGTGCAGTTCTACGCCATGATTGAAAACTGGCGGAACGAGGGCGAGATGAAGGGCCTGACGCTCGCCTGATCGGTGCAAGCGGCGAGGTTCTGGCCAGCAGTCCGGACCTCGAGTGCCGGGCGACTAGTCAGCGCCGCGCCCCGACCACACGGCGGCCAATCGTCCGACGTACGGCGATTTCAAACCCGGAGGCCGCAGATGAGCCCGCTTCAGACCCTCGGCCTCTTCACCCTGACCGCGGTGGCCGAAATCCTCGGCTGCTATCTGCCCTGGCTGTGGCTGAAGCAGGGCAAGTCGGTCTGGCTGCTGGTGCCCGCGGCGCTCAGCCTAGCGCTGTTTGCATGGCTCTTATCCCTGCATCCCACGGCTGCCGGCCGGGTATACGCCGCCTACGGCGGGGTCTACATCGGCGTCGCCATCCTCTGGCTGTGGGCGGTCGACGGGATCCGCCCGGGCCTGTGGGATCTTGTGGGCGCCGCCGTCGCGCTGGCCGGCATGGCAATCATCATGTTCGCCCCGCGCGCAGGCTAGGCCCGCTCAGCGGCGGGTAATCGCCGGCGACGGCGGATTTTCCGGATTAGGCAAGCGCACCGGGAGGTCGAAGGGCGGATCGTCCCAACCGTCGCTGCCGGCCGCCGACAGCCGCCGGTTCGCAATCCGCCAGCCTTGCTCGGTCAACACCAGTCGATCCTCGTAACGTCCCCACAGGTCAATGCGTTTGCCGTCCGCCGCGGCGATATGCCAGGCATAGACATAGGCGGTGGATTCCGCCGTGTGCTCGTCGCGCAGCGTAATGCGCACGTTCGACAGGTGATGGCTGGTGGCACTGAACACCGCCAGCGTCTTGGCGAACATTTTCGCAAGGTCCTCGCGCCCCACCACCGCGTAGCGCGCGCCAAGTTCAAAGCATCCATCCGGCGCAAACACCTGCTCGGTCAGCGCCAGCGGGTCGTTACGGTCGACGTACACGCAGTAGTTGATCAGCGTGGTGGTGATCAGTTCGTGCTGCTGCAGGGCCCAGACGGCGTGCTGCAGTTCCGCGGCTGAATAATCTTTCATGGACACTCCGGGCGTAATGGCGGCTTGGGCTGGCCCAGTGTACCGGCGCCCCGGCCACAGCGCGTAGACTGCGCGCAGAGCCCTTTACGGAGCGTCCCGGATGTCATTCCTGCCCCTTGCGCCGCCCGTTGGCCCGGCGCCCGAGCACTGGTATCTGCCGGCCGAGAAACTGCTGGCCGGCAATCCCCGCCAGTCGCTGTGGCCACACTTTCAGAACACGGCGCACAATTTCTCGACCGGCCACTGGCAGAGCGAGCCCGGCAAGTGGCGGGTCGCCTACACGGAAGACGAGTACTGCGAGATTCTTGCCGGTCGCAGCGTGATTACGGACGCCGATGGCCACGCCCGGACCGTGCAGGCCGGCGACCGCTTCGTGATTGCTCGCGGCTTCACCGGCACCTGGGAAGTGCTGGAGACGACCCTCAAAATCTATGTCGTCTACGAGGCCACGCCATGAAATTTCGCCACGGCTTGCTGGTCGGCGCGCTGTTCGCGGTTAACGCCGCGGCCGAGGTCATCCAAATGCCCGCGCCACCGATGCCCGGCAGCTATCAGGCGGCGGCGGTGGACGAGGAAGTGCGCGACATCGCGCGCTTCGCGGTGCGTACCGAACGGCAACAGGCCGGCGGCAAGCTGAAGCTGCTGAACGTAATGGACTGCGAACGACAGGTGGTGGCGGGGCTCAACTACCGCCTGCGGCTTGCCGTACGGCGCGACGGCAAGCCCGCTACCGCCAGCGCGCTGGTGTTTGTCGCGCTCGACGGCTCGCGCACGCTGGTCAGCTGGATCTGGGAAGCGCCGGCAAGCTGAGCAGCCTAGGTCAGGCCGAAGCGCTGTGCGTGTAGCGCGGCCTGCGCGCGACTGGAAATATCCAGCTTGCGATAAAGATTCTTCACATGATCGCCCACCGTGTGGCGGGAGATCTCCAACTGCCGCGCGATATCGCTCAACGTGAAGCCACGCGCCAGCAGGCCCAGCACTTCGCGCTCACGTGGTGTCAGAGCTCCGTCAGCCACCGGCGCCCCGTCACCCTGGTGCCGTCCCTGAAAGTACTGGACCAGACGGCGAGCCATCGCGGGCGAAAGCGGCGGCTGGCCGTCAGCGATATGTTGCAGCTGACGCAAGGTCAGCTCGGCCGGCTGGTCTTTTAGCAGATAGCCGCTGGCGCCGGCCTGCAGAGCCGCGAACAGACGCTCGTCGTCGTCATGGATAGAAGCGACCACCGTCATACAGTCGGGCTGCTGTTCATGCAGAAGGGCGATCACCTCGGTGCCAAACCCGTCGGCGAGCGACAGGTCCACCAGCGCCAGATCAAACCCTTGGCTGGTGATGGCGGCCTGCGCAGCCGCAACGCTGTCGGCGGTGCTGATGCGGGCCTGCGGAAAGCCGGCGGTAACGAGCTCCGTCAGCAGTTCACGGGCGTCCTGCAAGTCGTCCACGATCAGCACCCGATTCACAGCGGCAGCACCAGTTCCACCCGTGCCTGTGACGGGTGTTGGCGGTCGATGTTCAATTGCCCGCCCAAGGCGGCCAGCCGGCGCGCAAGCCCGCGCAGCCCCCGCCCCAGCGGCCACTCGGCCTCCGCCCCGGGCAAGGGATTGGTCACCGCCAGCCGCAAACCGGCGCTGTCCACGCGGGCATCAATCGCGACCGGGTCGCCTGCGCCGTGCTTCAGGGCGTTGGTCAGCAGTTCGCGCAGACAGCGCTCGAGCACGCTACGGGTATGCGAAGACAGCCAGTGCAAGGGGAGTTCTTCGCTCACCTGCCAGTCGAGTTTGCGGCCAGCCGCCTCGCAGCGCGCGCTGGCTTCCGCGCGGCCATTCGCCAGCACGTCGGCCAGGCTAGCGCCCGGGCCATCGATCGCACTCAGGATGGAACGCAGGTCGGCCATCGCCTCGCGCGCGATGCCGGTCAGTTCGCGGTCACGCGTCCGGTGGATCAGCATCAGCAGCCGGGAGCCCAAATCGTCGTGCAGGTCCTGCGCCAGACGCTGGCGCTCGGCCTGCGCCGCGGCACGGAGCCCGGCCTGCTGCAGCTGGGTCTGACGGAGCAGGCTGAGCAGGTTATCGGTGAAGCGCACATCCTCCGGGCCGAAGAGTGCGCGCCCGCTGTCGCGCAGATTGAGTCGAAGCGCGCGGCTGTCGGCATGGGCCGGCACGGCAAGCGCCAGCCCCTCATCCAGCAGGGCAGCGGTTGGTGGGCCGGGGTCCGGCAGCGGCACGATGTTCGCCGGCGCGAAAACCCGCTGAAGCAGGGCTTCCCAACGGTGCGCACGCGCCGCGCTTTCGGGTAACAGCGCCAGCGCCACGATCTCGCCCAAGGCGTCCTCCAGCGGGCGGCGGGCACCCAGCACGCGCACCAGCAGCCACTGCCGCAACGGAAAATACATCCAGCCGCTGGCCAGTAAGGCCACCGCCAGCGCCGAGTCAGGCGCGAGGTGAAGTCCCGCAATGAGTGCCGAATCCAGCAAGAGCACCAGAAAGGCACCCGCCACCCAGATCAAGACCCGGTAAGCCCAGCGATCCAGATCGAAGAGCCGGTAGCGACCGACGCCCAGCGCAAGTCCGATGTACATCACCACAAAGAACCCAAGCGCATAGCCCTGCGGGATGGGCGGCAGGCTGCCTAGCAAGGTGCTGCCAACCATCAAGAATACAAACAGGCCACAGCCGACCAGCGATGACAGCAGCACCCAGCGCAACGCGGCACGGCCCAGGGCATCCTGCCGCGCCCGCCGCCACTGCCAGCCGCCGAGGGCGATTGCCAGCAGCATCTGGGACATGATGGGGATCCGCATCCCCCAGTCCTGATTCGGTGCCAGACGCAAAGCGTCGAGAACGAAGGTAGGCAGGAAGATCACGAAGGGCAGCGCCAGCCACCGCGGCGCGAGCAAGAGGCGCGGGTAACTCAGCATGAGAGCCACCAGCCCGCAGCCAAACAGGATTGCGCCCAGATGATTGAGCGAAGACAGTAATCGGAACAACTCGCCCGGCAGCGCCAGCCCGCGCACGCTGTAAATCGCCGGGCCGAGCGTCAAGAGCGCGAAGCAGCTGCCGGTGATCGCAAACATGCGCGCGCCCCACTCGCTCGGTCGCAACAGCCAAACCCAGCAGCCGATCAGGCAGGAGAGGCTGCCGTAGGCGAGCTGGAACCAGTAGACCAGCGGCAGCTCGGCCGGACTGCGCCCAGCAGGGGTGACCAGGGCACGGCCGCTTTCGTCGCCGGTCGACCAGTGCACGACGGTTGGCGCCCGCAGCAGTTCGGCGAATTGGCTCTGCCGCGCAAAAAACGCCGCCATTTCGGGGTAGGTGTCGAAGTAATCGGGTTCTTCGATGAGGTCGGTCGCCAGCAAGGTGATGGGGGCTTCCGTACCCCGACCAAGGCCCAGCACTTCGGCGCCGACGGGCACGGCCACACCGGGATTGACCCCCACAATCCGCACCGTCTCCGCGTCGACCTTGAGCTGCAGCGGCAAAACGGGCACCGCGCAAATGACGCGAGTTGCCCACAACCAGGCGAGCAGGTTTAGCGCCAGCAACATGACCAGCGTACGGGCGGGCACTGCGGAGCGGGCGGCGTTCATCGTCCAATTCTTCCACATCACGCGCCTGTGCTCTGTCCCGCATTCTCGGGGGTCGGCCCCTGCGGCGGCTCTTTTTTGCCAACTCGCGCACAAATTTCCCGGCCGCGTGCAGCGGCCCCCGTGATCGCGGGATGGGCCGGCGCGAGGACGTTTCCCAGAATGTCTCGCATCTGAACGAGCGCTGGAGACCACCGATGTCCGAACTTGGCCACCCCATCATCCCCGCCCTGCGCCACGTGCCGCTGGCACTAGCGATAGGGCTGTTTGCCGTGGCGCCCGCCCGCGCTGCCGACGGCTTCACCGCGATGGGCGCCCCCGCCGCGCTGGACGGGGCCACCAACCTGAGCGTGCGGCCTGCCGATGTGTCTGACGACGGCCTGACCGTCGTCGGTAACGGTTTTGGGCAAGACGGGGCAGATTTCATCGACGTTGGCTTCCGTTGGTCACCGTCTGGCGGCTTCACCGATCTCGCCCCCAGCCTGCCGGCCAACGACCGGGCTACTGCCTACGGCGTATCCGACGACGGCACGGTGATCGTTGGCGACTACACCCTTCCGGGCAGCTTCGACACCCGCGGCTATCGGCTGGTAGACGGCGCGGTGGAAACGATCAACCCGGACCTCGGCGGCGACTACGTGCGGGTCAGCGGCGTCTCCGGCGATGGCCGGGTGGTGGTGGGCTATACCGGCAGTGGCAGCGTCATCAAGGCCTACCGCTGGGTCGACGGCACCATGAGCAATCTCGGCGAACTGGCGAGCGGTCAGGGTGGGCAGGCTTTCGCCACCAACAGCGACGGCAGCGTGGTTGTTGGTCTCGCCAATATTTCGGCTTCGGAGTACCACGCGTTCCGCTGGACTGGCGGCACGATGAGCGATCTGGGTCGGCTGGGCAGCAGCGGGAATTCGAGCGCGCTCGGCGTCTCGGCCGATGGCAGCGTGGTGGTGGGCGCCAGCAGTCGCGCCCCGGATGGGCTCTATGACCACGCTTTCCGCTGGACTGAGGCCGGCGGCATGGTCGACCTTCACGATCGCGACGGCGACTTTTCCACCGCCAACGCGGTGTCGGGCGACGGTAAGGTTGTCGTCGGCGGCGTGGCGGCGACCGCCGGTGCGCTATTGCCGACGGCCTTCCGTTGGACGCAGGCCAGCGGCATGCAAACGGTGGAAGAATGGCTGAGCGCCAACGGGGTCACCGTCGGTTCGGGCCTTGAAACGCAGGAAGCGACCGCCACCAACAGCAACGGCTCGGTGGTGGTCGGCCTTCTGCGCTCCGGCGAGGCTTTCCTCGCCCGCGTCGGGGAAGGCACCGGGGCCACCAGCACCGGCGGCGGTGGCGGCTCGGGCATGATCAGCTTCGCCGATTTCATCAAGACCCTCAGCCAGACCTCACGGGCGGCCAGCAGCACCACCCGCACGGCGGTGATTGCCTTGCAGGGCGCCCACAGTCGCCCGCTGTCGCGGCGAGCGGCTGAGGGCGGCAGCACCTTGTGGGTGGCCGGTGACTGGGGCGATGACAGCCACGCCAGCCGCGACGGCGAGGTGACCCTGGCCGAAATCGGCGGCGGGCATCACTTTGGCGACTTCCAGTTCAACCTCTCGGCAGGTCATACCTGGGCCTCGCAGGATGCGGGCACCGACGGCAAGTCCACCGCCGACGGCTACTACCTGCTGGCCGAGTGGTTGGCGCCGGTCATCAAGCGCGAAAACGACGCGCTGTGGGCGGTCGTGTCGGGCTTTCACCAGTGGGGCGACGGGCGCATTCGCCGCGGCTACCTCAATGCCGGGGTCGCGGACAGCTCCTTCGGCGAGCCTGACAGCACGAGTTGGGGGGCCAGCCTGCGCCTGGAATGGGACCGCCTGCTCCAGTTGAGCTGGATGTCCGCCAACCCGTTCCTTGAATACGCGCATCTGGACAGCACCATCGACGCCTACACCGAAACCGGTGGCGGCTTCCCGGCCGCGATTGGCGAAAGCAGCGACAGCTTCGACCAGATTCGCTACGGCCTGAATGCCGAAGCGCCCATCACCGGGTGGGCGCGACTGGTTGCGGTTCTTGAGGGCGCGCACCGCTTCGACGATCAGGGCCCCGCCAGCAGCGCCACGCTGCTGGGGCCGGGAGGCTTTGCGGTCAGTGCCGCCGGCGCCCCGATCGAACAGGACTGGTTGCGCCTTGGCGGGGGCGTTGAGGCCGAAATCTGGCGCGGCACGGCCTCGGTCATGGTCAATGGAACCACCGAAAGCGAGATGCCGGCCTACTGGGTAGCCGCCTCCTGGCGGATGTCTTTCTAGTTCAGTCGGTCGCCGGCAACGGACGCGGCCAAGCCCCGTTGCCGGCGCGTCACGCTACACTCCGCCCCAAGCACCAACGCATCGGGGAAGACTCATGAGCGGCCCACTTGTCGGTAAACGCATCCTCATCACCCAGGCCGGCGAGTTCATGGGGCCAACGCTCTGCGAGGTGCTGGCCGCACAAGGCGCGACCGTCATCGCTAGCCACGAGTCGCTGGCGCCGCCTGACGCCGCCGCACGGGTGGTGGCCGAAGCGGGAGCTATCGACGTGCTGATCGCCAATCTGGCGCTCGCCGCCCCCACCACCTTGGCCACCGAGGTAGACGAGCCGGAGTGGCGGGAAGCTTTCGCCACGCTGGTCGACCCGCTGCCGCGCCTTGCCAAAGCGGTGCTGCCGCAGATGATCGAACGCCGCGCCGGCAAGATCCTCGTCATGGGCAGCGCCAGCGCGCTGCGCGGCATGAAGCGCTGCTCCACCTACAGCGCTGCCCGCGGGGCGCAACTCGCCTGGGTGCAGGCGGTGGGCGTAGAGGTGGCGCCGCATCAGGTGAAAGTGAACGCCATCGCGCAAAACTTTGTCGCTAACCCGACCTATTACCCGCCCGCGCTGCAGGCGAATCCCAAGTTCCAGGAGCGGCTGGCGCGGGAAGTGCCACTGGGCCGGCTGGTCGGCGCCGAGGAGGATGCCGCCTTCGCCGCCTACCTGTGCAGCGATGCGGCCGACTGCTTCGTGGGGCAGGTGTTTCCGGTCAGCGGCGGCTGGGCCGTGCGATGAGGCCGCACATCGGCCGCCTCGCCTGCCTCGCCGTGGCCTGCAGCCTTGCGCTGCCGGCTATCGCCGAGGAGGCCCAGCGCTTTCTGGCCCGCGAGCGCCTGCCGTCCGGAGCAACGCTGGTCTTGGCCGAAGGCGATTACGAGGCCCGTTCGCTGGGCAGCTTCAGCCTGCGGCTTTACGCCCCGGCAGACACACCGGAAGACGCCACGACGTTTTTCAGCGACGGTCTGGTGCACGCCCGGGACGGCAGTCTGGAAAAACTGTTGTTGGCCGATCTGGACGGCGACGCGGCGCCCGAAGTCATCGTGACCGCGCGCTCGGCGGGCACCGGCAACTATCTGGCGGCGTATGCGTTTGCGGTCAGCAAGGACAAGCTGCGCGCGCTGACGGCCGTGGAAGGGCTCGCCGCAGATGCCAACCCGGTGCCGGCGCTGCGCGCGGCGCTCGAAGGGCGCTGAACGCGTCTACAGTCGCCAACTGCCCCAGTCGTCGCTCGACGGCGAGGCTGCGGTCCAGCGCTGCGGCCAGGGCTTCTGCTGCGGCAGCAGGCGGCTCCACACCATGGCGACCAGCGCCAGACTCAAGACCCCGATGAGCACCGGCTGCAGCAGCGCCGCGTAGCCGGCGTGCTGGTGGACCATGATGAGCGCGTTGGCGCCGGCCGGCGGATGCACGCAGCGGGCGAGCAGCATGAGCAGCACCGACAGCGCGAGCGCCAGCGCGTACACCCACAGCGCATCGCCCCACAGCTGCTGACAGACGATGCCAATCAGCGCCGCGCTGAGGTGTCCGCCCAACAGCGCGCGCGGCTGCGCGGCCGAGGTCTCGGTAAACACAAACAGAATCACCGTTGACGCACCCAGCGATGCCAGCAAAAACGGCGACATGCCGGGCCCCGCCAGCAGCAGCGCAAGCCCGATCGCCGCGCCACCGCCCACGGTGCTGAGAAGGCTGCGCCAGAGGTGTGCCCGCATCGCGCTCATTCGCCGCGCTGCCGGGCGCGCCACAGCGCGGGCAGCGCTTTCAGCAGCCCGACAAACGGCGCCTCACCGCGTTGCCAACGGTGCCAGGCGGCCAGCAACTGCCGCTGCCCAGGCGTCACCTGCGCGCGTTTCCATACCCCTGCGGCATACTTGTTGGCCTCGGCCCGCGAGGGGTAGAGGTGCACGGTGCCCAAAATCTTGTTGAGGCCCAGACCATGGGTCATGGCGAGCGTGAATTCGGCGATCAGTTCGCCGGCGTCGGCGCCGACCAGCGTCACGCCAAGGATGCGGTCGCTGCCCGGCGGGGTCAGCACTTTCACGAAACCGGTGGTCTCGCCGTCCGCAATTGCGCGGTCCAGGTCGGCGAGGTCGTAGCGCGTGACCTCAAACACCACGCCGGCCGCGAGAGCCTCGGCTTCCGATAGCCCGACGCGGGCCACCTGCGGGTCGGTGAAGGTGCACCAGGGCACGGCGCGATAGTCGGCACGAACGCGGCGCAGCCCGCCGAACAGCGCGTTCACCGCCGCGTACCCGGCCTGATGCGAGGCGGCATGGGTGAGCTGGAACGGTCCCGCCACATCGCCGCAGACGAAGATGTTCGGCAGATTGGTCGCCAAAAACTCGTCGCTCGCGATGGTCTGCTGCGGCGTCAGCGGAATACCCAGCGCCTCGAGCCCAAGGCCATCGGTATTCGGCGTGCGGCCGACGGCCACCAGCAGTTCATCGAAGGGCAGTCGCTGTTCGCGGCCTTCAAAGTCGAGCAGCAGGGTTTTCTCGCCCGCGTGTTCCTCGCAGGCCAAGGCCGTGCAGTCGGTGAGAACGGCAATGCCCTCGCGCGCGAAACGCTTACGGAGCAGGGCCGACACCTCGGGGTCTTCGCGCGGTAGCAGGCGCTCACCCTGCTGCACGATGACGACCTGCGCGCCGAGGCGCGCAAAGGCTTGCGCCAGCTCGCAGCCGACGGGACCACCGCCCAGCACCACCAGCCGGCGCGGCAGCTGCGTCAGCGACCAGACGGTGTCCGAGGTCAGATAGCCGATGGCGTCCAGCCCGGGCAGCGGCGGCACACTAGGCCGCGCCCCGGTGGCAATCACGATCTGCGCCGCGCTCAGCACCCGCGGTCCCTCCACCGTCTGCACTTCGACGGTCCAGGGCGTCAGCAGGCGGGCCGTGCCCTGTACACAGTCAACGCCCAGCGCGGTGTAGCGGGCAACCGAGTCGTGCGGCGCGATGGCGTCGACGGTCGCGGCGACCCGGGCCATAACGGCCGGGAAGTCGACCTCGGCCTGCGCGTCTTTGAGGCCGAAACGGCCCGCCGCGCGGATTTCGGCCATCAGGTGCGCGGCGCGCAGCAGGCTCTTGCTGGGCACACAGCCGTGGTTCAGGCAGTCGCCGCCCATCCGGGCCTGCTCGACCAGCGCGACCCGCGCCTGCGTCGCCGCTGCGATGTAAGCCGACACCAACCCGCCGCTACCGGCGCCGATGACCAGCAGGTTGTAATCAAAGCGGGCCGGTCGCGACCAGGCGGCGTAGCGCCGGCGCAGCCGCCACATCCGCAGGCCCTGCCGGGCCAACAGCGGAAACACGCCGAGTAGCGCGAGCGAAAACAGCAGGCCGGGCGAGAGCAGGCCCTGAAGGCTCGTGATCTCGCCCAGGCGCGTGCCGAGATTCAGAAACACGACGGTCCCCGGCAGCATGCCAAGCTGACTCACCCAGTAGAAAGTGCGCGCCGGCATCCGGGTCAGGCCCAGCGCCAGATTCACTGCAAAAAACGGGAACAGCGGCACCAGTCGCAGGGCGAAAAGATGAAAGGCGCCGTCGCGCGCGATGCCCTCATCGATCCGCTGCAGCAAGGGCCCCAGCCGCCGGCTTACCGTCTCTCGCAGCAGGAAACGCGCGACCAGCATGGCCAGCGTCGCGCCGATGCTGGACGCAAAAGACACCAGCAATACGCCCGTCCACAGCCCAAACAGGGCACCGCCCGCCAGCGACATCACGGCCGCGCCGGGCAGGGACAAGGCCGTCACGGCGACGTACACCCCAACAAACAACGCCGGCGCGAGTAGCGGCTGCGACGCCTTGAACGCCGTCAGCGTCGTCTGCTGTTCGCGCAGGAAATCAAAGCTCAAATACCGGTCGAAGCCGGCCAGATAAAACGCCGCCACCGCCAGCACCAGCCCGCCCCACGCCCAGCTCCGCCCGATCCGCATGCCGTCAGCTCCCCGGCGCCCGGGGCGCTCGCGTACAAGGGCGTGGAGTATCACCCATTTGGGGTCGCAAGCGGGCTTGGCGCCGGGGCATCATCGACTTCGATCAAGCGGCCGCGTGCCGCGCGCGACATCGTGGTCATGCCAAGGAGGATCAGCCATGCACGGCGACCAGCGTATTCTTGAATTGCTCAAACAGGCGTTCGGCCAGCTCGACCGCCCCGCCCATTTCACCGACGTTTCCCATTGCGACGAGTGCGCCGAACAGGACACCAGACTGCGGCTCTGTAACCCGCGAGCAGTGGGTTTTGAGGACGTGGCGCGGGCGGCTTTCGACCCCTTCTGCGTCGCCTCGCCGCAGGCGCTGGGCTATTTTTTCCCCGCGCTGGCCAAGCTTGCGCTGGCGCCGCCTAGTCCCGAACACGGTTGGTACGCCTCGCAGCTCCTGTTTCATCTTCAGGTCGATGAGGTCGACAACCGCTTCTATCGCTACTGCAACGACACTCAGCGCACGGCTGTGGCAAAGCTGCTGGCGCATTTGCTGGAGACCCGGGCCTCGCTGGCGCTGGCGGATCTGGCGACCGAACGCTTCATTCAGTGCCATCGGCTGTGGTCAGCCCAACGGGTCGACGGGCAGCTGTTGAACTGAACGAGGCCGGCTAAAACGCAAAGCCGTCGGGTAAGGGGGCGAACAGCAGGGTCACCGCACCGCCCAGACAGCGGGTGCGATGCCCCTGCCCTGTGACGTCGGCCGGCAGGAACACCTCGCCCGCCCGCCATTGCCGGCATTGCCCGTCGGTGGTTTCCACTTCGATCACGCCCGACAACACCACCACCAGCTGACGTGCCGGCGCGTTGTGCCAGTCCTGCGCCATGCTGGCCGGCAGTTCGACCAGTTGCACTGCCGGCGAGGCATAGGCCGCCGAGAGCCGGATGCGGTGGCCCATGCCGTCGTCGCGCCACAGGTCTTGCGGCACGCGCAGCGACTCAAAACGTGACCCGCCCTCGGCGGTGGCGACAAAGGTGGTGATGTCCACGGCCGCGGGGCTCAAACCGGGCGCGGTTTAGTGGCGACGCCCGTCGTCGTCATCGTCGACGTCGCGGTTGTCGTCTTCGTCCTCGTCTTCCTCCTCGTCTTCGTAGCGCGAGTCTTCTTCGTCCTCGTCCCAGTCCTCGTCTTCGCCGGCCTCACCGACCGACGACATGGCCTCGGTCGCGGCCTCGACGATTTCCTCGTCGTCGTTCATCAGCAGGTGTTCCAGCGCTTCGTTCACGGCCTCGGCGTCCGGCGCCAGCATGGGCGTGGCGTCGATGGCGGCGATCAGGATTTCCTTGGCGGTGGTTTCGTCTCCCACCAGTTCCTCGATATACGGCCAGGCGTCGCGCACATCGCGCTCGGCGGCGGCGCAGATGGCATTAAACAGCACCTCTTCATCTTCGCTTTCCAGCGCTTCGAGGATTTCGTCCTTGAAGCCCGGCACAAAACGCATGGCGAAGACGGCCGAGCGCTGCCAGCCATCGCCTTCCCGGTCATAGGCCTCTCGGATGGCAGCCTTGTGCCAGTCTTCAGGGGCACGCACCATCGCCTCAAAAACGCAGCGGCGTACTTCACTGGATTCGCTGGTGTTGTCGTAAATGCGCTTCAGCGCTTTCTGCGCCTTGCGGAAGGCCGCGTCGGAGAGGCTTTCGCCGGCGTCGCTGGCCACGCCTTGATGCGCCGTTTCCAGCGCCGGGCCGATAGCCAGGGCGGCACGGGCCCGCAGCTCTTCCGGCGCGCCGGCTTCGCCGACTACCTCGGTCAGGCCGCTGACCACGTCATCGTGGTCGGGCGAGACATCGTAGGCCAGCTCGGCTGCCAGCAGACGGTCGTCGAGCGGGGCGGAGCGATTCACCAGCGAGCGCAAAATGGTGTCGCGCGCAGTTTCCGGCCAGTCCCAGACGGGCGTGTTCTGTAGATCGTTCAAATTCATGGTGGGGCACCTCGGGGCTGGAAAACGTATCGGCCGCCAGTCGGCAGGCAGCCGGCGCGTAGGGTAACCCAGCCGCCCCCCAAATCACGCGACCGGCACGCGCAACCGGGCAGATTTCCTGCCCGACTGCGCCAGATCAAGCCGCGTCTTACCGCTCGCGGCTTACAGCACAAAGTCGCTCAGGCTGACCACCGGCGCGCCGGTGAGCGAGATCGCGAATTCTGCGGACGAATCGCCGTCGGTATTGCCGTAGAGGATGCCGCCCACATACTTCAGCTGCCCGGCGGCAGAGAAGTTCGCGCTGCTGGAAATCAGCGCGGTGAAGGCCTGATTGCCGGCCGCGCCGCTGTTGGCATCCAGCCCCGAGAGGTCGATTTTGTCGCTGCCGTGACGGAAATCCTTGATCACATCCGAGGAGCCTGCCGAGGCACTCAACTCGCTTAGCGAATTGAAATCGAAGGTATCGCGGCCGCTGCCACCGGTCAGCACGTCGCGGCCCGATCCGCCGGTCAGCCGGTCGTCGCCCAGATCGCCGCCCAGCGTGTCCGCGCCCGTGCCACCCATCAGGGTGTCGTTGCCCGACATGCCGCGCAGCCCGTCGTTGCCACCCTCGCCCTTCAGGACATTGGCGCTGGCGTTTCCGGTCAGCTTGTTGCTGCCGCTGTTACCGGTGCCGCTGCGGGCGATCGCGGTCAGCACCAGATTTTCGACATTCGCGGCCAGCGTGTCGTTGCAGCTGGCATAGACGGTATCGGTACCCTGCGCGCTCAGTTCACGCACGATGTCGTCGCTATCGTTTACGCGGTAGATGTCGTTGCCCGCGCCGCCGGCCAGCGAGTCTTCGCCCAGCCCGCCGTCCAGGGTGTCGCTGCCCACGCCGCCACTGATGGAATCATCGCCCGCGCTGCCGCTGATGGAGTCGTCGCCGATGTCGCCGCTCAGGGTGTCGTCGCCCTCGCCGCCGTCCAGGCTGTCGTCACCATCGCCGCCGCGCAGGTGATCCGAGCCGCGGCCGCCGTGCATCCGGTCTCCGCCACGCGAGCCGTCCAAATCGTCGTTGTCATCCGAGCCGTCAATTTCGGTGCCGCTGTCGTCGCCCAGCACGGTATCGAGCAGGTCGCCGATTTCGTCGAAGATTTCTTCCGTGAACTCGCTGGCATCCAGCGCGAGCTCCGTCGCCACAAACAGCGTGGTGCCGTTGAGACTGGCGCTGACCCCGGTGACCGTGCCGGTGAGGGCGCTGATATCGGTGCCCGCCAGACCGGCAAACGTGCCGTCGATAATGAACTGTGCGGTGCTCGCCGCCGGCAGGGTGACGTCGACGATGATCTGGGTGGCGCTGGCTGAGGAAATAGTCACGTTCAACGCACTGTCCATATCGGACCAGTCGGAACTTTCAATTTCGAGTCGGCTCATGGAAGAGGTACCTTCGGGCTATTTAGAGTGGCGGCAAGACTGACACTCGACCGGGCCGGCTGGCGAAAGTTGCGCACCAATTTGTGACGGCGTTGGCAAAATGCCGGGAGACCCCCGCCTTGCCCGGGGCTTCATCAACTTTCGCGCCGGGCGACGATCCCTCAGGCCACCGCCCCCGCCGCCCGCAGCGCGGCGATTTCCTCCGCACTGCAATTGACCTCGCGCAACAGCTCGTCCGTGTGCTCGCCCAAGCCCGGCGCCGGCCGGCGTACGGTGTTGATTTCGCCGTTGAAGACGGCCGCTGGTCGGGCCTGCCGCAGGCGGCCGGCGGTCGGGTGCTCGTACTCGATGATGCCGTCGGCGTGGGTGCAGCGCTCATCGGTCAGCACGTCGTCCAGCGTGTTCACCCGTGCGCAGGGCACACCTTCGGCGTCCATCCGCTGCACGATTTCAGCCGTGCTGAGTTCGATCGCGCCCTTGGCAAACTCGTCGAACAGTTCGGCAAAGCGGGAAAAACGGTCGCCCAGGGTCTGGAAGCGCGGGTCATGCATGAGTTCGGGAATCTTGAGTCCGCGACAGGCGCCCTGAAACTCGCCGTCACCCACCACGATGACGGTCACCGCGCCATCGCGGGTTTTGAGCAAGCGGTAGAAGTCCGCGATCAGCGGCTTGCGCTGCACGCCTTCCTCGCCCACGAAACTGTGGTTCCAGAAGACTTCCGGCCACAGGAACTGCAGGCTCGCCGCCAGCATCGAGAGCTCCACATGGTGGCCGCCGATGAGGCCGCGGTCGCGGGCGTAGAGCGCGGCGGTGATGGCCTGCGAGGCGGTCAGCGCCGCCACCTTGTCGCTGGCGATTGTGCGCACCAGCTGCGGGTCGCCGCCCGCGCCCTGGGCCGCGGCAAAGCCCGAGACCGCCTGAATGACCGGGTCGTAGACCCGCTGGTGCGCGGCCGGCCCGGTCGCGCCGAAACCCGAAATGGAGACGTAAATCAGCGACGGATGCAGCTTGTGCAGGTCTTCAAAACCAAGGCCGCTGCGGTCCAGCGCGCCGGGACGCGAGTTCTGCACAAAGACGTCGGCGGTGCGAATAAGCCGTAGCAGGGGCTCGCGCAGCTGCGGGTTTTTGAGGTCTACCGACATCGAGCGTTTATTGCGGTTCATCTGCGCGTGATAGGCACCAACCCCGCCCCGCGAGCCACCGACGTGACGCGCCGGGTCGCCGGCGCCGATGGTCTCCAGCCGAATCACATCCGCCCCCTGATCGGCCAGGATGCCGGTCGCCAATGGGCCCGATGCGTTGGTGGTGACTTCGATAATGCGGATACCGCGCAGTGGTTCCATCAAGACTCTCCCCGAATGCGTTATTGGTGAATCGGGGCGAACCCCGTGGGTCGCACTATAAAGCCTCAGTCGCCCTGACCGAGCGCGGCGGCACGACGCAGGGCCTCGCCCAGCGTGGCGAAACTCTGGCCGCCATCCAGCAAGGCGAGCACGCCGGCGCGGGCCAGCTTGCGCTGCACCCGGTCATTGGCGCCCGCCACCAGCACCTGCACGCCGCGTTGGCGGAAACCGCGCACGGCATCCTCAAACGTCTGCAAGGCGGTGATGTCGACAAAGGGCACCCAGCGCAGATGGAACACCAGCACCCGCGGCACGCCGCTCGCGCTCAAGGCCCGCTCGAAGTTCTCAACCGCACCGAAGAAAAACGGCCCGTCTAGCGTATAGACCAGCGTTTCCGCCGGCAGGGTCGACAGGTCCGCCGCCGCCAGCGCCGGCGCGAGTTCGAGCGCGCTGGCCGGCCGCACCTCAACACTGCTCGCCATGCGACGCATGAAGTGCAGCATGGCGAGAATCACCCCGATGTTGACGGCCACCACCAGGTCCGCAAACACCGTGAGCCCGAAGGTGACCAGCAGGATCACCACGTCGGCGCGGGGCGCCCGGCGCAGCATCCCGACAAAATGCCGGGCCTCGCTCATGTTCCAGGCCACCACAAACAGAATCGCCGCCAGCACCGCCAGCGGCACGTCCGCGGCCAGCGGTGCGAGGAACAGCAGCACGCCGACCAGCGCCAGCGCGTGAATCACCCCGGCCAGCGGCCCGGTGGCGCCGTTCCGCACGTTGGTCGCCGTCCGCGCAATAGCGCCGGTGGCCGCAAACCCGCCCAGCAGCGGCGCGAGGAGATTCGCCAATCCCTGACCGATTAACTCCTGATTGGGGTCGTGGCGGCTACCCGCCATGCCGTCCGCCACCACCGCTGACAGCAGGGATTCAATCGCCCCCAGCAGGGTGATGGTGAAGGCTGGGCCAATCAGTTCGATCACCCGCGGCAGCGACCAGTCAGGCCAATGCCAGGACGGCAGGCCAACGGGAATGCCGCCGAACGCGCTGCCGATGGTGGCGACGCCATGGAAATGAAAATAGCGCTCAAGCCCCGTCGCCAGCAGCAGCGCGAGCAGCGGCGCGGGCACCCGTCGCAGCCCCGGCACCCGCGGCGCCGTCAGCAGCACGCAGAGACAGCCCGTTGCCAGCAGCGTAGTCGGCAGATGCAAGGCGGGCAGCGCCTGCCACAACTGCCACAGCTTGCTGTGAAAATGCGCCCCCGCCGGCGTCGGCAATCCGAAAAACGCCGCCCACTGGCCCACCCAGATGACGACCGCAATGCCGGCCGTGAAGCCGACGATCACCGGGTCGGGAATGAAGCGGATCAGCGTGCCCAGCCGCGCCATGCCCAGCAGGCACAGCATGCCGCCGGCCATCAGGGTCGCGAGTTGCAGCCCGTCCAGCCCGTAGCGCGCGGTAATCCCGGCAAGGATGACAATAAACGCGCCGGTCGGCCCTGCAATCTGCAAGCGGCTGCCGCCGCAGAGTGACACCACCACGCCCGCCACGATGGCGGTGTAGAGGCCCTGCTCGGGCCGCGCACCGGAGGCGATCGCAAACGCCATCGCCAGCGGTAAGGCCACCACCCCCACCACCAGACCGGCCAGCAGGTTGGGCCACCAGTGTCGGCGTGCGAACAGCCCGGCGCGCCAGGCCTCAACGGCAATCATCATCAGGATGGACACTCCCTGCAGCGCGAGCCTCGGCATGGGGCCGCATCGGCCATCATACAGGCGCAAGGATTGAGCCTGCTGATCCGGCACAATGCGCCCTCACCTCGCTCACGCTGCCGGCCTTGCCGGGGAGACCCCATGCCCGAAAGTCTGCTACCGCTGTTGCCGCTCGCCCTCCCGCTCGTCCTTGCGTTTGCGCTGGGCGCCCTGCTGACCTGGCTGCTGCTACGCCCCGGCGCCCGCGCGCTGCAACTGGCGCTGACGCAAAACGAAGCCGACCGCACGACGCTGGAAGCCGCCCTGCTCGCCGGGCAGCACGCACTGGCCGAGGCCAATGACGAGCGCAGCCGCCTCGCCGAGCGCGCGGCGCAAATCCCGGGGCTTGAAACGCGTCTGGCGCAGCTGGAACAGCGCCTGCGCGAGCAGGAGATCGCCATCGGCGACCTGCGCGAACAGAACGGCCGCCTCGGCGCGGCGCTGAACGCCGGCACCGCGCAGACCAATAAGCTCCAGCAGGAACACGCTCAGCTCACCGCCCAACTCACCGCCCGCCAGGACGAGCTTGCCCAGCTCGGCGCCACTCATGCGGCCAACCAGCAGGCGCTAGCCGACGAGCGCCGCCAGCACGACGAAAAAATGGCCCTGCTGGAACAGGCCAAGGAAGTGTTGAGCGACCGCTTCAAGACCATCGCCACCGAACTGCTGGATGAGAAAAGTCGCAAGTTCACCGAGCAGAACCAGAGCAATCTGGACCAAATCCTCCTGCCGCTGCGCCAGCAGATCACCGACTTCAAGAGCAAGGTTGAAGAGGTCTACGTCAACGAGAGCAAGGACCGCTCGGCGCTGGCGCAGCAGGTGAAAGAACTGCAGGCGCTGAACACCACCCTTCACCAGGACGCGCAAAACCTGACGCTCGCGCTGAAAGGCGACCGCAAGGCGCAGGGCAACTGGGGCGAAATTATTCTGGATGAAGTGCTGGAGCGCGCGGGTCTGCGCGAAGGCGAACACTACACGCGGCAAAACGCCATGAAGGCCGAAGACGGCGCCAGCAACGTCATTCCCGACGTCATCATCCGGCTGCCGGGCGAACGGCAGATTGTGGTGGACTCCAAGTTCACGCTGCCCGATTACCGCGCCTTCGCCGACGCCGCCGACGACGACGCCCGTGCGGCCTCCCTGAAGCGCCATCTCACCGCGATCCGCAACCACATCAAAGGCCTGTCAGAAAAAAAATATCAGGCGCTTTACGAGCTGCAGACGCTCGACTTTGTGGTGATGTTCATCCCGCTCGAGCCGGCCTTCATGCTGGCGGTGACCAACGACGCGGAGCTTTTCTCTGACGCTTGGGAAAAGAACGTGCTGCTGGTCAGCCCCAGCACGCTGCTGTTTGTCGTGCGCACCATCGCGCACCTGTGGCGACAGGATGCGCTGAGCCGCAACGCCAAGGAGATCTCGCGCAAGGGGGCCGATCTCTACGAGAAACTGGTCGGCTTCGTCGACGATCTGGAGCGGGTGGGCGGGGCGCTCGGCACCGCCCAGCGCAGCTTCGACGAGGCGAAGAAGAAACTGCGTGACGGCCGCGGCAGCGCGATCCGCCAGGCCGAGATGCTGGTCGAACTGGGCGTCAAGCCGGCCAAGACCCTGCACGTGCAATGGGGCAGCACTGATGAGCGTCCGGCTCTGCCCGAGCCCTGAGCCCCAAGCGCGTTATTGACGCGAGCTTCAATATCCAGAATCCTGTTGAAGCCGACTTCAATAACAGCGCCGGCAACGACCGGCCGCGCAACGGGGAGCTTCCATGTCTGCCAGTGCCTACGCCGACTACAACCCGCTAGACCCGGCCGTTCGGGAAAATCCTTATCCGTGGTACGCCTACCTGCGCGACGAGGCGCCGGTCAAATTTATTGAAAGCGTGGGCGCGTGGGCGGTCTCGCGCCACGAAGACGTGCGCAAGCTGCTGCTGGACCACGCGCAGTTTTCTTCCGACCCGTTAATCCGCATCGCTTTCGGCGACTTCAACCCGGCGCCGGATGCGCGCTATCTGCTCTCCAGCGATCCGCCGGACCACACGCGACTGCGCACGCTGGTCAACAAGGCCTTCTCGCGCCGTTACATACTGGAATTGCGCGACGAAATTGCCGCCACGGCAGCACGCCTGCTTGCAGATCTGGACGGCCGCGGTGAATACGATTTCATCGCCGAATTTGCAGCCCCGCTGCCCGTGACGGTGGTGGGGAATATCCTGGGCGTGGAGCCGTCCATGCACGCCGCGTTTCGCCGCTGGTCGAACAATGTGACGGCCGGCGGCAACGCCGACGCGCTCAGCGAGCAGCAGCGCGCGGTCATTCGCAGCGATGCAAACGACTTCCGCGAATACTTTCTGGCGCGCATCAACGCAGTTCGAAAAAAGCCAGAAGACAACCTGATTTCGGCGCTGGTGCATGCGGAAGAGACCGGCCAGAAGCTTTCTGCAGACGAAGTGCTGGCGCTGTCGGTGCTGTTGCTCATCGCCGGCAACGAGACCACCACCAACCTGCTGTCGAACGCGATGGTCACGCTCGCGCAGTTTGGCGACGAAGAAAAACTGGCGCGCAGCGAGCGCAGTCTTATCCCGGCGCTGATCGACGAAAGCCTGCGCTTTCAGTCACCGGTGCAACTGCTGTTCCGCCGAGCCACCGCCAACACCGAAATCGCAGGCCAGAAACTGCCGCAGGACGCCATCGTGATGCCGATTTTTGCCAGCGCGAATCGCGATGAGCGCGCTTTCAGCACCCCGGAACGGGTCGACATCCGGCGCACGGACTTGCGCAATCAGCTGGCGTTCGGCTGGGGCATCCACCTGTGTCTCGGCAAAGCGCTGGCGAATCTCGAAGGCGAAGTCGCGCTGAACGCGCTGTTCGACCGCTACGCACGGGTCGAGATCAACACCCCGCAGATCGAGTGGTGCGATGCCTTCTATTTGCGCGGGCCCAAGAACTTGCCGGTGCGCGTGCATCGCGCATGAGCCCACGCCCGCGGGCCGCACGCCTGTCGCCAGACGCCCGACGCGAACTGCTGTTGCAGCACGCGCTGGCGGCGTTCGCAGACAAGGGCCTGTCGGCCGCGCGTCACAGCGACGTGGCGGCGCTGGCCGGCGTCTCGCTGCCGACTGCCTTGCACTATTTTCCCAGCCGCGAAGCCCTGCGCGCCCGCGTGCTGGACGAGGTCTCGCGCTTCCTGCTGGAAGACGTCCTCGCCGTGGCGGCTGCGCGTCACACCCCGGCGACCGAGGCCATCGTCGCGGTGATGCTGGGCTTTGATGACGCCATCGAGACCCATCCGCATCACATCCGCATCTGGCTCGAATGGAGCGTCGCGGTGCGCGGCGACCTATGGCCAAGTTATCTCGAGTTTTACGCCGGCGCGCTGAAAGGTATCGGTCTCTTGCTGGCACGCGGCAAGCGGCAGGGCTGTATTGCCCGTCAGCTTGATAGCAAGGACGCGGCGCGGGTCATCGTCAGCCTGGCCCACATGATTGTGCAGATGAAATTTGCCGGCAGCGCCCGCGCCCAGATCGCACACACCGTGCGCTCGCTGGTGCTGGGTTATCTGGCGCAGTAGGCCCAAGCCACAACCACCGGGAGGTCCCATGCATTTAGGCTATCTGGAAACCATGAAACAGACCGCGGTCGATCCGGCCCGTCGCGGTTTTCTGCGCCACAGCGCGGCGGCAGTGCTGGGCAGCATGGCCGGCAGTGCGCTGGCGGCGGAGGCGACGCCCAAGGGCTTCAAGGGCAGCGGTCGCATGGGCATGAGCAGCGGCGAAGACTGGATCGATACCTTCTTCAACGGCGGTGCCGAGGCCATCGTCCACTTCTATGCGGACGAGTTCGTATTCGAAGACGTCACGCTGTTCCAGACCATCGACAGCAAGGACGACCTTTACCGCGCCTTCCTGCCGTTCAATAACGCAGGTCCGGATTCGCCGGCCGGCGTGCATCAGTTCGACGTCATCCGCTACGACGGCGGTCTCGCCGGCGACCGACGCGGTGTGATCCGCAGCGGCCCGCCGGAAAACTACAGCCCCGAGGTTTGGGCGCTGTGGAGCGGCGATACCTTGAAAGGGGCCGCTCACGACTACGACGAGTGGGCGGTGATGAACTGGGTGTGGAAAGCCACCCACAACATGGATTTTCTCGGACTGCCGGCCAAGGGCAAAACCACCTGGTGCCGAGGCATTACGTTTCACTGCTATCGCGAACGCAAAATCGTGCGCGAGTTCACGCACTGGAACTTCCGCGATGTCGGCGTGCAGCTGGGCGCGCTCGCGCCACAGGCGCCCTTCTGGCGCAAGGACTGGCAGCCGCCGAAGTAGCCGTTAGAGCCAGCGCATCCGGCCCAGCTCGAAGCGGTGCGCCAGCAGCGGATGGGTCGGCCAGGCGCGCAGCCGCAATGCCGCCAGACCGGACAGTGCAGGGGTGACGGTGGCGGCGTAGCGCGTCTCACCGTCCTGCGTTGCGCACGGCGCAAGCGCGACGCAGTTTTGCGGCTGAAATATCCCATCGGCGTTCAGCGCGCCGAGCTGGCATTCCACGTGCACATCCGTCGCCGCCAGACCGTTCAGCGCGAGCGCGACCTGCAATTCAAAACTGCCGCCCGCCGGTAGGGTGGCCGGTGGCCCGTCCAGCAGACGAAGGCCAAGACCGGACCAGGCGGCGGCGACGCGCGCTTTCCACGCGGCGAGGGCGCGCGCCCCGGCGTGGTCGTCGGCGCCGAGGGCACGCGCCAGACGCGCCGCCGGCGCATAGAAGCGCGTGGTGTATTCCATGACCTGCCGCTCGGCGTTGAAGCGCGGCAGCACCGTGCGTTGCGAGGTTTTGGCGAGCTTCACCCAACTCTCCGAATACCCCCGCCCGCCGCGATCGAAGTAACACGGCTTGGCGACTTCAAACAGCAGCCGGCAGATTTCGGCCGCCTCAAGGCGATTGCGCTCGTGCTCCGGCAGCTGGTGGCCCATCGGCGCCACGCCAAAGCCGTTGTCGCCGGTGTAGCCCTCGGCCCACCAGCCGTCGAGGATCGACAAATGCACCGCGCCGTTCATGGCCGCCTTCATGCCCGAGGTGCCGCTCGCCTCCAGCGGGTATTCCGGGTTGTTGAGCCAGAGGTCGACGCCCGTCACCAGGCGCCGGGCGAGCGAGATGTCGTAGTTCTCAATCAGGAACAGCCGCCCGGCAAACGCCGGCTGCATGGCGTATTCGTGCAGCTGGCGGATCAAGGCCTGCCCGCCCACATCGCGCGCGTGGGCCTTGCCGGCGTAGAGCAAAATGACCGGGCGCTCGTCGTCGTTGAGCAGCGCGGCCAGGCGCGCCGGATCGCTGAGCAGCAGCGTCGCGCGTTTGTAGGTGGCGAAGCGCCGCGCGAAGCCAACAATCAAGGGATCTCGCGCGGGTGAAAGCCGCTTGAGGCGGCGTTCGATATCCGCTGGCGCGAGCCCGTTGCGCCGGTATTGCCGCCCCAAACGCTCGCGCAGTTCGTGCAGGAGGTCGAGCTTCAGCAACTGGCGCACGCTCCACCAGGTATGGTCGGGCAGCTCGTCGATCCGCTGCCAGAAGTCTGCGTTGCAGAGTTCGTTGCGCCACTGCCGGCCAAAGCGGAGGTCGAAGAGATTGACCCACGAGGTCGCGAGATAGGTGTGGGTGTGGACGCCGTTGGTGACGTGGCTGACGGGGTTTTCCGACGGCGCGATTTCCGGCCAGATGAAACATTCATTGCGCGCCGCGACGCCCTCGTGCACCGCGCTCACCCCGTTATGGAAGCGTGAAAGACGCAGCGCCAACGCGGTCTGATTAAACCCCAGCGCGTTCTGCGGGCTGGCGCCGAGCGCGAACAGGGTCTGCTCGCTCACCCCAAGGTCGTCAATCAGCTGGGGGAAATGCTGCCGCATCAGTTCATGCGGAAACACATCGTGGCCCGCCGGCACCGGCGTGTGGGTGGTGAACACCGTGGCCGCGGCGACCGCCTCCAGCGCGCTATGAAAATCGAGACCCAGGCGCACGTGCTCGCGCAGCCGCTCCAGCATCATGAACGCCGCGTGGCCCTCGTTGACGTGCCACACGGTGGGCGCGAAGCCCAGCGCGCGCAGCGCCCGCACCCCGCCCATGCCCAGCACGATTTCCTGCGCGATGCGGGTTTCCAGGCCACCGCCGTAAAGCTCATGCGTGATGCGGCGGTCGTCGTCGGTATTGGTGTCCAAATCGGTGTCGAGCAGCAGCAGGGTGATTTCTCCCAGCCGACCTATCCACACCCGAATCGCCGCATCCCTGCCCAGCAGGTCCACGTGCAGGCGAAGCGGCGCGCCGCTCGCGTCCTGCGCTTCGCCAAAGGCCAAATCTCCGCCATAGACCGGCAGATAGCGGAGCTGCTGTTGGCCCTCGGCATCGATCTGCTGCCGCAAATAGCCAGCGCGATAAAACAGCCCCACCGCCACGAACGGCAGGCGCAGGTCGCCGGCCGCCTTGCAGTGGTCGCCGGCCAGCACGCCCAGCCCGCCCGCGTAAAACGGCAGGCTTTCGTGCAGCCCGTACTCGGCGCAGAAATACGCCACCAGGTCTTCGTCCTCGTTGAGCAGGGCCAGAACCCGCGCATCGCGCGGCTGTTGCAGATAGCTCGTGTGCGCCGAGAGCACCGCCTCGTATTCCTGCAGGAACACCGCGTTGGTGGCGGCGGCATCGAGCGTCGCCTGCGCAACGCGCCGCAAGAACATGCGCGGGTTGTGACCGCAGCCGTTCCAAAGCGCCCGGTCGAGGTTGCTGAAGAGTTCCTGAATCCGGCGGTCCCAGGTGTAGGACAGGTCGTCGGCCAGTTCATGCAGGCGGGCCAGCGCCGGCGGGACCTGCGGCTGGATCTCGAACGCGAACTGGGTGGGCATGGCGTCCTGCATCGGCTTACTCCAGATCGGGGGGGCAGGAAAGGCGGGGCGTAACCCCAGTCTACTGGCGAGCCGCCGGGCGGACCGCACGTGAGTCAAGGCGAGCGCTGATCCGCCCGTCGGGGGCGAATAATTCGAGGGGCCGCTCTAGAATCCCGCCATGATGCGCGTGCTATTTGTGACCGCGGAGGCCTCGCCTTTCGCGCAAACCGGGGGCTTGGGTGAAGTCTGCGGCAGCCTGCCCAAGGCGCTGGCCCAGCTTGGCTGCGAGGTGCGGCTGTTGCTGCCTGCCTACGGCTCAATCAAGGCGCGCTACCCCGCGCTGCGCCGGCTGCGGCCGCTGACCGCGCCGGGGCTGCCACCGGACAGCGCGCTGCTGGCCTTGCCGCTGGCACCGGGCCTTGAGCTTTGGCTGGTCGATGCGCCCGCCCTGTTTGACCGGCCGGGCGGTCTCTACAGCGACGAGGCGGGGCGCGAGTGGCACGATAATCCGCAGCGCTTCGCCGCCTTCGCGCAGGCCGCCGCGGCGCTCGCGCAGGCCGCGGACTGGCGGCCGGATGTGGTCCACTGCCACGACTGGCAGACCGGCCTCACGCCCGCCTTGCTCGCCGGGCAAAGCCCGCGCCCGGCCACCGTCTTCACCATCCACAACCTCGCTTTTCGCGGTCTTTGCGACCGCGCCACCTTCGATCAGCTGCAGCTGCCGAGGGACTGGTGGGACTGGCAAAAGCTCGAGTTTCACGGCCAGTGCGCGTTCATCAAGGGCGGGCTGGTGTTTGCCGACCGCCTGAGTACCGTCAGCCCGGGCTATGCGGAAGAAATCCAAACGGCGGACTTCGGCTACGGTCTGGACGGCCTGCTCCGGCATCGCGCGGGCGAACTGCAGGGCATCCTGAACGGCATTGACCAGACGGTGTGGGACCCGGCCACCGACCCGCATCTCCGCGCGCCTTACCACGCCGGGGATCTCGCCGGGCGCGCCCTTAACAAGGCGGCGGTGCAGGAGAGCTTTGGCCTTGCCCTTCGGCCCGAGGCCTGCCTGCTCGGTGTGGTCAGCCGGCTGACGGATCAGAAAGGCATCGACCTGCTGCTGGCCGCGCTGCGCGACCCGGCAACAGCCGACCTGCAGTGCGCGATTCTGGGCAGCGGCGAGCCCTGGCTGGAAGACGCCGTGCGCGCGCTGGTGGCCGATTTTCCGGGCCGGATTGGCGCGCACTTTGGCTATGACACGGCGCTGTCGCATCTCGTCTACGGCGGCATCGACGCCTTTGCCATGCCGTCCCGCTTCGAGCCCTGCGGGCTCTCGCAGTTCTACAGCCTGCGCTACGGCGCGGTGCCGGTGGTGCGCCATACCGGCGGACTGGCCGACAGCGTGCGAGAAGGGCCGACGGGCAACGGGCTGGTGTTTCATCCACCGTTCGTCGGCGATTTGCTGGCGGCGCTGGTGCGCCTCAAGGCCTGCTGGCAAGACCAAACCGTCTGGCGAGCCTTGCAGGCGCGCGGCATGGCCCAGGATTTTTCCTGGGCGCGCAGTGCCGAGGCCTATCTCGCGCTCTATCGTTCGCGTTTGCCCCAGGAGGTGCCGCCCCATGCCCTTACCCACGCTTGAGGACATCGAACAGGCCGCCGCGGTGATTCGCCCGTGGTGCCCGCCGACGCCGCAATACGCCTGGCCGCTGCTGGCCGAACGCGCCGGCTGCGAAGTCTGGGTCAAGCACGAGAACCACACGCGCACGGGGGCCTTCAAGCTGCGCGGCGGGCTGCACTACCTGCATCAACTCAAAGCCAGTGGCCGAGCCTGCGCGGGCTTGATTGCCGCCACCCGCGGCAATCACGGCCAAAGCATCGGGCTGGCCGGCCGCGCCTTCGGGCTGCCGGTGACGATAGTCGTGCCCCACGGCAATAGCCGCGAGAAAAACGCCGCCATGCGCGCCCTCGGCGTGCGCTTGCTGGAAATTGGTGACGACTACGAAGACGCGCGCCTCGCCGCGGTCGAACTGGCGGCGCGCGAAAATCTGGAGATGGTGGCCTCGTTCCACCCGGATCTGGTGACGGGCGTGGCGACCTACGGGCTGGAACTCTTCCGCGCGGCACCGACGCTGGACGCGGTGTTCGTAGGCATCGGCCTGGGCTCCGGCGCCTGCGGCCTGCTGGCAGCACGCGCGGCGCTGGGACTCAACACCAAAGTGATCGGCGTGGTGGCGGCGGGGGCGCCGACCTACGCGCTGTCATTGGCGGCGGGCCGACCGGTCGCCACCGCGGAAGCGCGCACGCTGGCCGACGGACTCGCCTGTCGCACGCCCGCTGCCGACGCGCTGCAACTCATGCTGGCCGGGCTGGACCGGATTGAAGTGGTCAGCGACGCGCGCATCGCCGCTGCCATGCGCTACTACTACGAGGACACCCACAACCTGGCCGAAGGCGCCGGCGCCGCCGCGCTGGCCGCGCTGCTGGCCGCGCCGGAATGCCGGCCGGGCGCGCGTCTGGGCGTGGTGCTGAGCGGTGGCAATGTGGACCGCGAGATCTTCGCGTCCATCCTGCAGGCCGGCGAACCGGCCCGCGTTTAAGCCCGGACTACTTCGACTCGCCGCCCGCTTTAGCGAGCGCGTCTTCCAGCTCTTTTGCCAGTTTGTAGCGGCCCTCACGCTCGGCCTGATCGGCCTCTTTCAGGCAGTAGTCCTTGCCCTGCGCCCGCGAGAGCTTGCAGTACTGCCGCTTGCGCTCGACCTGCGCGTTCAGCATGTCGAGCTTGGCGTTGTAGCGGTCGCGCGGGGTGTCGGCGCGGGTCACCAGCGGGGTGCCGTCTTCCTCAGCGTCCTCGTCATCGTCGTAATCGTCGTAGAAGGCCTGCGCGGGATGGCACAGGCACAGCGCGAAACAAACCAGCAGCAGGCGCAAAGATTGCGACATCGACAGTCCTCCTCCGTTGAAAGGCCATTCTACGCCGGCAAACCGGCTGTGCCCGCGCGACGTAAACGCATAGACAAATCACACGCGCTGGGTTCAAGTGCGGCCATGACGATCCCCCTCCACCTGACGGCCCTGCTGCTCCTCGGCAGCCTTTGTGCCCTGCCGCTCACCGCCGGCGAGATCCTGCGCTGGCAGGACGCGGAAGGTAAAACCCATTTTGGCGACCGCCCGCCCACTGGCGTGAAAGCCGACATCGTGGTGCCCAAAAACAGCAATCTGGCGCACGGCGAGCGGCCGCCCGCTGAGTCTGCCAGCGAAACCGGCGGTAAAGCACCGCCGGCGGTCGACCCCGTGCCGGCGCGCGAACGCTGCGAACAGGCCCGACGCGATGTTGTGGTGCTCGCGACCCAGCGTCCGGTGTATCGCGACGAGGAGGGCCGCTTGCGCGTCAAACGGGGCGCGGGACGCCCCGATGCCTACACCGGCGAGCGGCAATATCTGACCGACCGGGAACGCACACAGGAACTGAGCCGCGCGGAGCTCATGTTCACCCGCGACTGCGCCGCCTGGCCCGAACTGCAGGACCGGGCGCAGGCCGAGGCGGACCTGCTGGGCGAAGAGCAGTGCGAACTCGCCCGCGCGGCGCTGGCCGAGGCCAAGCGCAAGGGGGTGCCCGCGAACGAGGAGGCGCAGGTTCGTGCGCGGCGCGAAATCGCCCAATGGTGCGGGTCGCGATGAGCGACTTCACCCGTTTCCACCAGCCGCTGCGGGCGGCGGTCATCGGCGCGACGGGGGGGATTGGCGGCGCGCTGTGTGCGGCGCTGGCGGTCCACCCGGCGGTGGCCGAGGTCTACGCCTTCGCCCGTGAAGCGCCGCGCCTCGACCTGCCCAAGCTGCGGAGCGGGGCACTCGACCTGACGGCAGAAGACAGCATCCAAACTGCCGCCGCGCTGGCCGGCGCGGGCGGGCCGCTGGATCTGGTGCTGGTGGCCAGCGGGCTGCTGCACGCCGAGGGGCTGGCGCCGGAGAAGCGTTGGGAGTCGCTCAACGCCGACGCCCTGACGACGCTCTTCGCGGTCAATGCCACCGGCCCGGCGCTCTGCGCGCGCTACTTCCTGCCGCATTTGCGCCGCGGGTCGACCAGCGTGTTCGCCGCGCTCTCGGCCCGGGTGGGCAGCATCAGCGACAACCGGGCCGGCGGCTGGTACGGCTACCGGGCCTCGAAGGCGGCGCTCAACATGCTGCTCAAAACTCTGGCGCTGGAGTTGGCGCGACGCAATCCCGATGCGGTCTGCGTCGGCCTGCATCCGGGCACCGTCGACACCGGCCTGTCGCGGCCCTTCCAGTCACGCGTGCCCGACGCGAAACTGTTTACCCCGGATCGCGCCGCCAGCCAGTTACTGGCGGTGTGCGCCGGGCTCACCCCCGCCGACAGCGGGCAGGTTTTCGCTTGGGACGGCAGCCCCGTCCCGGCCTGAAGGAGTTTCACCATGTCCCGTTTCCGCTCGTCACGTACCCTCTTGCTGCTGGCGCTGGGCGGTCTTGCCGCCTGTAGTCGGGAAGCGCCACCCCCGCCGCCCGCCCCGGCGCCGACCAACATCGTCAAAGAAACCGAAGCGCAGGTGAACGCCAGCATCAAGGCCAATACCGAGGCCTTGGACAAGGCGATCGAGGCGCAAAGCACCGGCGCCGGCGCCGAGCCGCCCAAGTAAGTCGTGCGGGGTGAACAAGAGGCCGCGATAGCGGCCGCCGTTGCGGCCCTGGCGCGCGGCGAACTGGTGGGTTTGCCGACCGAGACGGTCTATGGCCTGGCCGCCGACGCGCGCCAGCCGGCCGCCGTGCGCGCCATTTTTGCAGCCAAGAACCGGCCGGCCGATCACCCCCTCATCGTGCACCTCGGCGATGTCGCGCAGCTTGCCGAGTGGGCCGTTGACATTCCGCCGGCTGCCTTCACCTTGATCGAGCGCTTCTGGCCCGGACCCCTGACGCTGGTGCTGCCGCGGGCGCCGGCGGTGCTCGACGCCGTGACCGGCGGACAGGACACGGTCGCCGTCCGCTGCCCGGATCATCCGCTGGCGCTTGCCCTGCTCGAGGCCTGCGCGACGGCGGGCATCCACGGGCTGGTCGCGCCCTCGGCCAATCGCTTTGGCCGGCTGAGCCCGACCGAAGCCGCCCACGTGCAACAGGCGTTCGGGCCCGAAGTCGCGCTGGTGCTGGACGGTGGTCCCTGCGCGGTGGGTATCGAATCGACGATTGTCGAGGTGAAGGGCGACGACGTCCGCGTGCTCCGCCCCGGCATGCTGAGCGCTGCGGCGCTGGCCGGGGTGCTGGGCCGGGCGCTCGCCGGGGCCAATGCGGCGGCCTCGCGGGTCTCGGGTGCCCTGCCGGCGCACTACGCGCCGCGCACGCCGCTGCGCTTGCTGGACGGCGCGGCCTGCGTGCAGCGGGCGATGTCGCTGTCCGCGCAAGGACAGCGGGCCGCGGTGTTGGGCAGCGCGGCGACGCTCGCGGCCCTGCCCGGCGGCGCCATCTCGCAACTCGCCCCGCTCGCCGCCAGCGACTATGCCCGCCGGCTGTACGCCGACCTGCGGACGCTAGATGGTGCCGGCGCGGCTGAGATTCTGGTCGAACAGCCGCCCTCGGGCGGCGACTGGCAGGGCATCTACGACCGCCTGAGCCGGGCGGCGCGGGCGACCGTCTAGCGCTCGAGCGGCGGCCCGGGCTGATAGCCTTCGCCGCGCGCAACGCAGGCGGCGATTGCCAGATCGCCGCTGACGTTAATGGTGGTACGGCACATGTCGAGCAGGCGGTCGACGCCCATTACCACCGCGATCAGCGCCGGATCAACGCCTATCCCGGCAAGGATGCCGATGACAAAGGGAATCGAACCCGCCGGCACCCCGGCCGTGCCGATGCCGCCGAGGATGGCGAGATACACCACCCCCAGCTGCTGCGCCACCGACAGTTCCACCCCGGCCAGCTGAGCCAGAAACAGCACCGCGACGCCCTCGTACAGCGCCGTGCCGTTCTGATTGGCGGTGGCGCCGACGGTCAGCACGAAGCTGTTGATTTCCTTAGGCACGTTAAGCTCGCGCTCGCCCACGCCGAGGGCGGTGGGCAAGGTGGCGCTGGAGGACGAGGTGGAAAACGCGGTCAACATGGCGGTGCGGATCGCGCGGAAAAAGAACACCGGCGACAGCCCGGCACCGAAGCGCACCAGCAGGCTGTACACCCCGAACAATTGCAGGCCAAGCCCGAGCAGCACCGTGCCCACGAACCAGCCGAGCGAGGCCAGCAGGCTGCTGCCGAACTGGGCGACGTTGTTGAACACGAGGCAAAACACCGCATACGGCGCCAGCCGCATGACCAGCCCGATCAGGGCGGCGGTGATCTCGTAGAGGCTCTCCAGCGGCGCGAGCAGGGCGTCGGCCCGGGCCCTTGGCAGCAGCGTCGCGCCCACCCCCAGCGCCAGCGCGAAAAACATCAGGTGCAGCATATTGGGCACCGGCTGGGCGACCGAGGCCAGGGGATTACGCGGCACGATGGCCTCGATCACCTGCGCCAGCGGCGCCCCCGGATCGGCCACCGGCGCGGCTTTCGCCAGCTGTTTGCCGGCGTCGGCGCCGTAAGCGCTTTGCAGGGCGCTGGCGCTGCTGGCATCGAGATGCGTGCCAGGCGCGAGCGCGTGCGACAAGCCCAGTCCGATCATCACCGACACCGCCGACAGCAGCAGCGAGAGCCCGAAGGAGCGCAGGCCCACCCGCCCCAGACGGCGCAGGTCGCCAATGCCGGCCACCCCGGTGATGAGCGAGGAGAACACCAGCGGCACCACCAGCATCAGCAGCAGGCTGAGAAACAGCTGGCCAATCGGCGCCGTGACGTGATGAATCAGGGTCTTTGTGTAGGGCTGCAGGCTGGCATTGCCGTGGACCACGAGACCGGCGACGGCGCCCAGTCCCAGCCCCAGCAGAATCGGCCGGTGCGCGCCGTGGTGGTTAGCGCTCATAGCGGCGCCGCCGCGACCGCCGGGCCCATCACGCCGCGAACCAGGGCTTTCAGGTCGCTCATGGGGATCGGCTTCGGCAGCACCTGCGCAATGCCAACGGCCTGCAGTTCCTGCTGCGCGGGCAACTCGCCGGCGCCGGTACACAGCGCCACCGGCAGGGTCGGCACCCTGCTGTGGATCGCGCGGGCCAGCTCCAGTCCGCTCATATCGGGCAGGGACAGGTCGGTGATCACCAGCCCGCAGCCGCCCGCGGTGGAGAGCCCGTCCAGCGCCGCGCGGCCGGTGGTGAAAACGGTCACCGCATAGCCTTCTTCTTCCAGCAGTTCGCGCAGGAACTGCCCGACCCAGACTTCATCGTCGACCACCATCACGCCGGGCGCGACGGCGGTCACCGCCGCGTCGCCCTCGGACGCCCTGGCGGGTGTCGGCTCAGGGGGGATCGGCAGCAGGATTTCGATCCGCGTGCCGTGGCCGACTACGCTGTCGACCAGCACATGCCCGCCGTAGCGATGCACGATGCCATCGACCACCGAGAGCCCGATGCCCGTGCCGGCGCCCACTTCCTTGGTCGTGTAGAAGGGGTCGAAGATGCGCTCCACCGCCGTTGGCGCGATGCCGCCGCCGGTGTCTTCCACCGCCAGCCCCAGAAAGCTGCCTTCGATCCGCTGGTGACAGCTCGCGCAGTAGTGCTCGTTGAGCAGCACCGGCTCGACGCCGACGGTGATTTCCCCGCTCTCGCCCAGCGCGTCGCGGCTGTTGGCCACCAGATTGACCAGCACCTGCTGCAGATCGGTCGGGTCGACCGGCAGCATGCAGGCCGCCGCCGGCAGGTGCAGGCTCATGCCAATGTGGGAGGGAATCATGGGCCGCAGCATGCGGTAGGCGTCGCTGACCGCCTGCACCGCGTTGACCGAATCGACCGGTGCCACCCCTGAGCGGCGGCTGAAGGTCAGCATCTTCTGCACCAGATCACGCCCGCGTTCGCCAGCCGCCGTGATGACGTTGAGGTACTCGGTGATTTTCGGCTCCGCCGCCACCAGCGGGTGCTGACTGGCCAGCCAGGTATAGCCCAGGATGCTGGCGAGAATATTGTTGAAGTCGTGCGCGACGCCGCCGGTCAACTGGCCCATCGCTTCCATTTTTTGCGTCTGCTGCAGCTGTTTCATCACCTGCTCCCTGGCCTCTTCGGCGCGATGGCGGTCGGTGACGTCGCGGATCAGGGTCAGGGTGTGCTCGGTGCCGTAAGGCACCATGCGGAACTCGCGATAGCGCTTGCCGCCGGCCGGGTCGGGAATTTGGTACTCACCCTGAATCAGCTTGCCGCTGGCCAGCACCAGCTCCTGCGCCGGCCGGAAACGCGCGGCCTGTTCGGGCGGCAAGGTTTGACTGATGTGCATCCCGACCACCGACGTGGACGGCAGATGCCATTGCTCGGGATGGGCGGCGTGCAGGTCCACAAACTTGCCGTCCAGATCGTGAATGCAGAGCAAATCCGGCAGCGCCCCCAGCAGCGCCCGCTGGCGCATTTCACTCGCCGCCTGCGCCTCGGCCGCGAGCTTGCGGTCGTGGATATCGAGGTGAATCCCGCCCAGTTCCAACGGCCGGCCTGCCGCACAGCGCCGGGTCACCATGCCGCGGTCGAGGATCCAGCGCCAACTGCCGTCTGCGGCCTTGATGCGGTACTCGTTGTTCCAGGTGTCTTGCCCACCGGCCAGCACCTGCTGCACCGCCTCGTGGAGCCAGCCGGCATCGTCCGGATGCAAGAGGGCCAGCCAGGCCTCAATCGTCAGCGCAAACGCATCCGGCGCGTAACCGAGCATCCGCCACCAGCGTTTGTCGACCCGGATCTGCTGGTGTTCGACGTCCCATAGGAAGGTTGCCACCTCGGCGCTGTCGAGCAGCCGCTCGGTCCGTTTCAGGCTCTCCTGCAGCGCCAGCTCCGACTCCCGGAAGCGCTGCTCGGTCAGGTCGTAGAGCGTCAGGAGCGCGCGTGCGCCGCGCTGCTGGGTGAACACGCGCCGCAGTTCACCCCGGAAAAGGCCCTTGCCGCGCGCAGTATTGAGGCTTGTCTCGAACACCAGCTCGGCCTGCTCGGCGATGCGGCTGGGCCAGTCGGCCAGCCCGGCCTCGGGCGGAATGACCGCGTTGAGATCCTCCAGCGGATGGGATTCGGCGAGCTGGCGAAACGCCGGGTTGCCGCTGACCAGCCGCCCGTCCATCTCGTAAAGGCCGATGGTCAGCGCATAGCTGGCGGCAAAGGCCAGCAGTTCTTCGGCCGGCGGCTCGGCCTGCGCCTCGATGAGCAGAATCGCGCGGCCGTCGCTGAGCGTCAGCAGATGATGGCTCTGATAAAAGCGCCGGGTGGTGCCGCGCGGGTCTAGCGTCACCCAGACCGCGATGGATTCCCCGGCGGCAACGCGCCTGAGGTAGTCGTTGAGCAGCGTGTAGACGGCCTCCGACTGGGTGGCAGCGACATCGCGCGTCTGGAGTTCGGTGAGGCTGGCCGCCTTCCAGATCTCGAGCCCCGTGGGATTCGCCCACAGGCACTGGCAGCGCTCGGCATCGAAGGCCCACACCGGCGTATCGATGAAGCGCAGGCCGGACAACTGGCGGTCCAGATCGTCCAGCACCGTCCGGTCGGCAGGGTCGTCGGGCTGATAGTGCCTGGCGAGGCGCCAGTCTGCGCCCTCCGCCCCCGCGACCTCCGCGCTGCTCGTCATGCAGGCAAACGCCGCGCGCGTTCCGCGTGGACCCGCGCCCGCCACGCGGCAAGCGGCGGAAAATCGTCCAGCGCATCGGTTCGCAGCCCCGCCAGCGAGCCGTTGGTCAGCTTGTCGATGAGATGCACCGCCTTGAGGTCCGCAATGCTCAGGGCCGCGCCGACCAGCCAGCCCCGACCGGCCTCCGCGAGGCGCCGCTCCAGCAGCCGGAACCACTCGGGCAACCAGCGCTCGGCCAATTCGGCGCGGAGCGCGGCACGCACGGCCTCCTCGCGCACCCGAATGCTGACGCTAAGCCGGGTGCCATAGTCCTCAATATTGTCGAGCAGGGCGTCAACCCGCAGCGCATCCAGCGGGTCGACCGGCGTGAGACCGGCCTCGGCGCCGGCCCAGCGCAGCAGGGCGTTGCTCTGGCCGAGTTGGCGGCCGTCGTCAAATTCCAGCACGGGCAGGGTATCCCAGGGCAATTGCCCGGCGGCGCGTTGGGCCTGGAACTCGGGGAAACTGAGCCGCAGGTCCTCGAACGCCACGCCACCCATCCGCAAGGCGTCACGAATCGCTTCGCCCCGGCCCGGAAAATCAAAATAAATCAGGCGCATTGCTGGGTACTCCGGGGAATGGCCGTGACGGCGGCGTGTGCCCCCGTTACCTGGACGGGACTATAGGCCGGAAACCCCGTGCTGCCCATGTGATTTACAGCCTCAGGCGCGGGGCGCGCCGGTGCTGAGTTCAGCCAGCAGGGCCTGCAACTGCGCCACCGGAATCGGCTTGGGCAACAGATGGCGAACACCCGCTTTGGCCAGACGCGCGGCGTCGGGCGTTTCGCCTGCGCCGGTGCACAGCACCACCGGCAGGACGGGATCGCGCTGCCCGATCGCGGCCGCAAGCTCCAGTCCGGTCATCCCCTGCATGGTCAGGTCGGTGATCACCACCGCGTATTTGCCGGGCGCCTGCGTCAGGGCGGTCAGCGCGAGCTGCGGGTCGTTGAAAACGTCGACCGTGTAGCCGTCGTCCTCCAGCAACTCGCGCAGGAACGCCCCGACCCAGGGCTCGTCGTCGACCACCATCAAGCGCCCGCCCACGGCACGCGGGACCAGGGGCGACGCTTCGATGGCCTGTGCCACCGGCGGGCTGGCGGCCGTCACCGGCAGCAGAATCTGAATCCGGGTGCCGGTGCCGGGCTGGCTGTCGACCAGAATGTGCCCGCCGTAGCGATGCACGATGCCATGGACCACCGACAGGCCGATGCCGGTGCCGGCGCCCACCTCCTTGGTGGTAAAGAAGGGGTCGAAGATGCGTCCGACGGCGTCGGGCGGGATGCCGCTGCCGGTGTCCTCAACGCTGAACGACAGATAGCGGCCGTCCACCGGCACCGCCACCAGCAACTTTTTGGAGGTGAATACTAGCAGGTTTCCGCCGGGTGAAACATGGAAGCCCTGCACCGGGTCAAGGCGGTCAGCCCTTTGGTCAATCTTGTAA
>JAURHQ010000120.1 GCA_030833185.1 Gammaproteobacteria bacterium
CGAAGAGCATGTGAAAGGTCTGGTGGTTCCCGGCACCTTGTTCGAAGAGTTCGGTTTCAACTACATCGGTCCAATAGACGGCCACCATCTGCCCACGCTGCTTTCGACCTTGCGCAATATCAAGGAACTCAGCGGGCCGCAGTTTCTGCACATCATCACCAAGAAGGGTAAAGGCTACGCGCCGGCCGAGGCCGACCCGGTCAAATACCACGGCGTGTCACCGTTTGACCCGTCGGTTGGCATTGTGCCGTCCGGCAAGGTCGCCAAGCCGACCTACAGCGATGTGTTTAGCGATTGGATTTGCGACATGGCTGCGCAGGACCAACGTCTGGTGGCGATAACGCCCGCCATGCGCGAAGGCTCGGGGCTCGTGCGCTTCGCCCGGGAATACCCCGAACGCTATTTCGACGTGGCAATTGCCGAGCAACATGCGGTTGCGGTGGCGGCCGGCATGGCCTGCGACGGCGTCAAGCCGGTCGTTGCGATCTACTCCACCTTCCTGCAGCGCGGCTACGACCAGCTCGTCCACGACGTGGTAACCCAACATCTGCCCGTGCTGTTCGCGATCGACCGCGCCGGCGTGGTGGGTGCCGATGGCCCCACGCACAACGGCAGTTTTGACGAGAGCTTCCTGCGCTGCATGCCGGACATGGTGTTGATGGCACCGGCCGACGAGAACGAGTGCCGGCAAATGCTCTACACCGGATTCCAAATCGACGGGCCGGCTGCGGTGCGCTACCCGCGCGGTGGTGGCAGTGGCGTTGCCGTTGAGAAACAAATGACCTCGTTGCCGATTGGCAAGGCTGAAGTGCGCAGACGTGGGCAGGGGATCGCCCTGCTGGCCTTCGGCAGTCTGGTCTCGGCCGCTGAGGCAATTGGTCAGCAATTGGACGCCACCGTGGTCAACATGCGCTTCATCAAGCCGGTCGACGAGGCGATGGTGCTGGAAATGGCCGCCACGCACAGCCTGCTGGTGACGCTGGATGAAAACGCCATCGCGGGTGGTGCGGGCGGGGCGGTGAGCGAAGTGCTGGCCGCCCATGCGGTCGCCGCGCAAGTATTGCATTTAGGCCTGCCGGACCGTTTCCTCGAGCACGGCTCGCGCGACGACATGCTGCGGGAAGCCGGACTTGGGACCGATCAACTGCTGGCGGCGATCACCGCGCGCTGGGCGCTGTTGCAGGGTGCCGCGTCAGGGCAGGCGTCAGTTGCGCGTTAACAGATCGCGGAAGGCTTGCGCCAGGCGGGCAAGGTCGTCGGTCGTCAAATCGCCCATGAGCGAAATCCGGAAGATATCCGCGGCCAGACGACCCTGACCCGCGTAAATCACGAACCCGCGCGCCTTCAGTCCGGCGTGCAGTTCCTCGTAGCCCTGACCGGCCGGCAGCCGGAACGCGTGCAACACGCAAGAACAGTCCGCTTCGGGCAGGATGCCCTCGACCCCAAGCCCCGCCAGCGTCGTGCGGGCCTGCCTCATTCTTGTCCGATACAACTGTTGTCGCGCCGTCTGGCCGCCGGCGTCGGCAAACTCTGCCAAGGCTTCTTGCAGCGCATAAAAGCCCTGGACGGACTGCGTAAAGGGCGTGCCGCCTCGCTCCTGCTGCGTAAGGTAGGTGCCTAAATCCAGATACACCGAGCGCGCGGGCGTGCCACTGCGCGCAAAGCGCTGCCGGTTCAGGATGACGAATGAAACCCCCGGCACGCCGTGCAGGCATTTGTTGGCGGTGGCCGCACAGGCCGCGATGGGCAAGGCGCGAAAGTCGATATTTTCAGCGCCAAAACTGCTGACTGCATCCAGTAATAAATCGACGCCGCGCGCAGCGCAGAGCGCCCCCAGGGCGTGCAAATCGTTCAGTCGACCGGTGGTGGTTTCATGGTGAACGACCGCCACGTGAGTGGTATCCGGGAAAGCGTCCAACTGTGCCTCAACCTCCGCGAGGCGCAGGCTTGATTCCCAGGACGTCGCGCATCGTGCGGTGGCGATGCCGGCGCGTTCCGCCATCATGCTCATGCGCTCGCCGTACACGCCATTTTCAACCACCAACAAGCGACCGCTGCGCGGTACCGTGCTGGTCAGCATGGCTTCCACGGCCGCGGTGCCAGAGCCGGTCAGCAGCACCGCCGTCCACGTGGTGGCATCAAGGTCGTATACCTTGAGCAGCGCGGCGCGAATCGCGCCCTGCAGCGATGAAAACTCAATTTCGCGATGGCAAAGATCGGGTCGTAACAAGGCCTCCCTGACCCGCGCACTAAGCGTCACAGGGCCCGGATTGAGCAGCAGGGTACGGCTCATCACGCGAGGCCGAGGTGGCGCCGCAGTCGCGCCATTGCAGCGGGCGGGGCGATGTGCGGTCGGGGCAGATCCGGCAGGCAGCCGGGGGCAGTTTTCAGATGGATGAAGCCGGCACCCGGCTGGCGCGGGCGGGCAAGAAACTGCCCCAGCGTGTTGACCTCGGCCGCGCGCCAGACCTCGCCATACGCACAGGCCGCCGCCACTGCGGCAAAGTCGACGCTGGCGCTCAGGGTGGCTTGGGCGCCGGTCGAGTCGTGCACCTCGTTGTCGAGTAGCACGTGGCTAAGATTGGCCGGGCCGTAGCGACCGCTCATCGCCATGTTGCCCATCCGCATTAGCGCCGCCCCGTCGCCGTCGACCACCACCACGTGCTGGTGCGGGCACGCGAGTGCGAGACCCAGTCCCAGTGCGGATGCGCAGCCCATGGAGCCGACCATGTAGAAGTGATTGGCCCGATCGTTCAGCGCATAGAGTTCTCGCCCGGTGAAACCCGTGGTGGCAACGACCACCGCGTTGTCGAGCGGCGTGGCCTCAATCACGGCCCTCAGCGCTTCGGCGCGCGACGGGCGGCCGCTGCTGGCAGGTGCAGGAGAGCCCTTGATAGTGGCGACTGCGGCGGTGGTTCGCGCGGCGTCATCAACCAGTGGACAAGGGGCGACCGCGCCTTTCGGCATCAGCAAGGCATAGGGGCCTCGCGCCGCGGCGTGATGTGCGGCGGCCCGCGCCAGCGCCGGCCCCACCGCCGCCGGAGAGGCTGGGAACGGCTCCCAGAGGATTCGCATCAGATCCAGCAAGGCCCCGGTGATCTCTCCCATCAAGGCGTGCTGTGGTTCATCGGGCACGTCTGCTGCGCCCCGGTGGGTGCAAATCAGCAGCAGCGGAATGCCGAACGTATGGTTCAACGAGGTTAGCGGACTGACGGCATTGCCGAGCCCGGAGTTCTGCATCATCACCACCGCCGACTGTCCGCCCAACCAGGCGCCGGCCGCGAAGGCCACCGCAACGCCTTCGTTGGCCGCCGGGAAGTAATGCAGCGACGGGTCGCCGATCACGTGGTTGATCAGCGGCGTGAGGTAAGAGCAGGGCACGCCGGTAAATCTGTCGTAACCCGCCGCCCGGAGCGCCGTGACGAAAGCCTTGGCGTCGATCATCTCGCGCCTTACTGGCTGCCGGCAGCGAAGTTGCCGGCACGTTCCAGATCGCGCACGGAGTTAACGTCCAGCCAATGCCCGTGCACGTACCACACTTGCACGGGCTGACCCTGACCAATCAGATGATTGATGAGATCCGGCACGCCCAGCGTGGAGAAATCGTCCCGCTGCCGCAGCGCGGCCAGTGCGTTGAGCAACCACTCACGGCCGACACCGCGGAACCGAACGAGCCCAATCCAGCGCCCGTGCGGCGGCAGTTTGTCCCGCTCGCCGTCGCTGCTGATTCGACGCAATTGCACGGCCTGACCCCAGCTGGAGCGGTCGTCTGCCTCGCTGCACCAGGCGAAGTCGGCAGGCTCTGAACTGTTGGCCGGTTGGTTAGAGTCGATGACGACGGTGACCGGCGCCTCGCACTCCAGCAGGTCGCGCAAAATGTAGCTGCGAAACAGCACGTCGCCGTAGACCAGCACAAAGTCTTCGGTGCAATACGCGCTGGCGCAAACCAGCGAGGACAACTCGCCGGTTGTGCTGTGTGCCTCGTTGAGCAGCACGCGAATACCGCCCACGTCGATCGCCTCGGCCTTGTAGCCGGCGACCACGGTAATGTCGTCGATGCCGCGCTTTTTCAGCTTGTCGACCAGATGGCGCAGCAGGGGTTTACCGGCGATCGGCAGCATGACCTTAGGGCGGTCGTCGGTCAGCGTAGCGAAGCCCTCACCGCGCGTGGCGGCGAGTACGATGGCGCGGGTATCGCCCTGTCGAGCGCCGAAATAGCGTTCCTCTGCGGCTTCCAGTTCCTCCGCACCCTGCAGGCGAAATATCTCTTCGACCGAGGCCACACGGTCCTCGATTTCGGCAATCGATTCCTCTCGCCGGATTTGGCCGGCTGTCGCCTGCATCGCCGCCGCTGCGGCTCGAATCAGTTGGTTGGCCCAGATCACAACGCTAATGCCGGCCCGCCGGAACACCTCGGTCGGTGTGCTGTAGTACTTGGTGGGGACAATGATCAGGGGCGCGCGATTGGCCCATTCGTGGGCAAATTCCAGGATTTGGTCGGGGCGTGACAGCTTGCTGTGGATCAGTATGGCGTCGGCCCCGGCTTGCCTATAGGCCTCAGCGCGACGCAGCGCCTCGTCCATATCCCAACCGGCGATAAGGGCTTCGCAGCGGGCCACGATGCAGAAATCCGGATCGGTCTGGCTGTCTTTGCCCGCCGCGATTTTGCCGCAGAACTCGTTGACGTCGGCCAGCGCCTGACGGTCGCCGGCGATGAAGCTGTTGGTCTTCGGGAACAGCTTGTCCTCAATGCAGACCCCGGCGATGCCGCGCTGTTCGAGCTTGCGCACCAGACGGCGCATATTGTTGAAGTTCCCGTAGCCAGTGTCGCCATCAAGGAGAATTGGGATCTGCGTAACGTCGGCCATGAATTCAGCCACATCAACGACCTGCGTCCAGCTGGCTTCGTTATTGTCGCGCACGCCCAGCTGGGCCGAGATCGCGAGCCCGCTCCCCCAAATCCCCTTGAAGCCGGCTTCCTCGACGATGCGCGCGCTGAGCCCGTTATGGGCTTCGAGCAGAAACTCGAGCTCAGGAGAGGCAATCAGCTGACGTAGCCGGGTCGTCCGACGGGCGGTCGGGGCGAGCGCGTCAGACCCGGTGTATCGCGGGCAGGATTTCATCGGTGGCTCGAAGAATATCTGCCGGGAAATCTATCTCAATCCACGGTTCGCCGCTGACATCTTCAAAGCCGAAATCGTGCTCGCCGCTCCGCAAGAGCTCCTGTAACGCGTTTTCATGCGGCTCCTGCGCCCGTCCTGTGGCGATGAAGCGCTCACAGTGCGCGGCCAGCGCTCGCGCGGTGCTCGGCGAAAGTTTGAAAAATCCCACCGACTCGCCGGTGAAATCCCAGACGCGGGCCGGGTCAGGGCGTTTGCTGAAATCAACGATGCGGCTGCCTTGGACGCAGACTTTGACCGGCTCATCGCCCGGCACGTAGGCGCGGTCCAGTAAGAGGCAGCTGCGGTGCGCGCTGGCGGCCAGACGATCGAGAAAGTGCGCCGGGTAGAGCACATCGGCATCCATCAGCAGGACCTCTTCACCGCAGTTCAGCGCCGACCTGACGGCCCACAGAGACTTGATGCTGCCCGCGGTGAAGTCCGGATTTTCAACGCACTCGATGCGGGGCGCTGCTTGATCGCGGACCGCCGCCAAGATGTCGACGGCCCGGTAACCGGTGCATATCGTGAGCTTGCGAATGCCCAGCGCCGCCAGATTCTGGACATGCCGTTCCAGGAGCGAGCAGCCGCCAATCTCGAGTAGCGCCTTGGGGCGTCCGTCGGCCAGCCCGAGACGGTTGCCCATGCCCGCGGCCAGCAGGATTGCGTCCATGTTGGCTAGGCGGGACGGGTGCGAAACCAGTCGACGGCAGCCACGATGGCTTCATGCGCTGGCCGGTATTGATAGCCCAGTTCGCGCACCGCGCGCTCGGAACTGAAATACATTTTCTTGCGCGACATGCGCAGACCGTCCAGCGTGACCTGCGGCTCGGCGCCGTGTGTTAGCCAGGCCCAGGCTTCGGCAATCGCTGCAATGGGCATCAGGCCGAGGCGTGGGAGCTCAATCCGGGGCGGTTTGCGACCTGCGAGGCCGGCGATGTCGGCCAGAATCTCCCGCAGTGACAGATTTTCGCCGCCCAGAATATAGCGGCGTCCGACGACGCCTCGTTCAAAAGCTCGCAGGTGGCCAGCGGCGACGTCGTCCACGTGAACCAGATTCAGGCCCGTGTCGACAAAGGCCGGGATACGTCCGAACCAGGCGTCGCGAATCATTCGGCCAGTTGGTGTGGGTTTGACGTCGTGCGGTCCGATCGGGGTCGATGGATTCACAATCACGGCGGGCAGACCGGCCTGCTGTACGAGGTCATCGATCACGCGCTCGGCGAGGAATTTGGAGCGCTTGTAGTGCCCGATCATGTCGGCCACCGTGACCGGTGAATCTTCGGTGGCCGAAGTTCCGTCGGCATGCAGTCCCAGCGTTGCCACACTGCTCGTGTAGACCACGCGCGGGATACCGGTTTTCAGGGCGGCAGCCATCAGATGTCGCGTGCCTTCGACGTTGCTGGCGTAGAGTTCATCAGGATTGCGGGTCCAGAGCCGGTAATCGGCGGCCACGTGGTACAGGCCCGTGCAATCGGCGCAGGCGCGTTCGAGTGAGGCCCGGTCGCGCAGATCGCCTTCGGCGATTTCAAGCGCTAATCCCGCCAGATTGCTGCGGTCGCTGGCGGGTCGCACCAGCACGCGCACGCTGGCCCCGGTCGCAAGCAAGGCCCGCACTACCGCGCTGCCAACAAATCCGGACGCACCCGTGACCAGAATCGTCATGGGCGCACCGTCCGGGCCAGTCGTTCGACCTGACGGTAATGCACGATCACCAGCACGAGTGCGATCGGGGCGCCAATACAGGCGGCGCGCAGGAACAGCGGCAATTGTTCGCACCAGCTGACCACCGGGACCAGGTAGAGGACGTCTTCGGCCTCAAAACCCCGCCAGCGTGGCTGCCGTGTGACCGTTTTGCCGTAGCGACTTTCCAGCAGATTGCGCAGGTGAAAGATGGTGGCCACCGCGACGCCCGCCGCCAGCCCCATACCGAGTCCCGACTGGCCCAGCACGGGCTGCAAGCCGTAGCCAATGCCGATGAACATGCCGCTGGTGACGATAGCGTCGGAGATCAAATCAAAGTTGTGACCAAACTGGCTCTGGCGGCCCCCCAGGCGCGCCAGTTCACCGTCGGTGTGATCCAGAAAGTTCGACAGGACGATGAGAATGGCGGCGGCATTTGGGGAATCGCCCGCCGCAAAGAGCCAGGCACCCAGCAGGCCTGTCGCAAGCCGCAGGGTGGTGAGGTGATTGGGCGAGACTGGTCCACCCACCAGCGGCGTTACCAGCCAGGCTGCCAGGCGTGCATCGTAAGGACGGGACGGGCCGCTCATTGGAAGCGGCCCGTGGGGGGCTGGAACAGTCCGGCCCCGGCTAGCAACGTGGCGGCGCCGTTCAGCGACTGGAGCGCTTGCCGGAAATGCCAACCCAGACGGAGCAGGGGCGGGAGATCCGCCGGGCGACGACACAGTGCGGCCATGACCTTCCGCGGACTGCTGCGACCGTCTGTCCCCATCCCGGCGATTGCCGCTGCGGGGATTTCAAGTCCAACCGGATCGACGACCGCGCGAATCCCCAGAAAGGGTACGCCTGCCGCTGCGGCGACCGCGGCGACCGCAGCAGATTCCATGTCGACCGCCTCGCAGTGGCTGCGCTCGCCAAGCCGGCGCTTGACGCCGGCGCCGGTGAGCGGCGCGCGCACCGTGCAGGCGTCTATCAGTTGAGGATTCAGTGGCGCCAGCGCTTCTGCGCAGGCGTTCAGCCACTGCGGGTCGGCGGTGAGGCGCGGTTCGCCCAGTCCACCGGTGGTTTTGAGCAGCAGAATCTGGCCAGCCTGAAGCGAGGTGCTCAGGGCACCCGACGTGCCCCAACTCACCAGCGCGCCGGCACCGGCAGCCAGCAGCGCGCGCGCGCCGTCGGCGGCAGGCGTTTCACCAGGGCCAGTAATCCGGCACAGCGCCTGGCTGGCGCCCTGCCAGCGAGCGGCCGTTTTGGCTTCGGCGTCGAGCGCAAAAACAATCCCCATCAGCGCGCGTTGTGTCATGCCAGTGCTTGCCGTAGAGCGATTCCGGACCGTGCCTAGCAACGGTGTCGGGACTCCATGCCTTCGATGTAGAGCGGGTCGGTTGCCGGCACGTTGACCTGCGGCAGTCCGATGGCCGCCAGCCCGAACAGGCCGCGTACGGCGAGGTCAGACCGCGCGCCGAGACTGGTCAGCAAAATGGTCGCCTTCACGCTGCGACGGGAAATCTTGACGTCCTGACCACCAACAAACAGCGGGTTATCGTTGATGCGCCTCAAGGTCAGCACCGCCATCCCCAAGGCCCACAGGCAGAATTTACGGATGCCGGTTTCGCGCGACGGGATCATCAGCGTGTAGTCCAGCGCGTTGCGGATATGTCCGTGGGCGACTGCCAGCAGGTCGTGGAGACCATCAGCAAAGGCGCTTCCGCCTTCGCCCGGGCGGAGGTTGCTGAGCCGCAAGCCGCGCGGTTCAAAGACCGAACGCGGGAGCCAGCACGCGCCACGGGCACGGTCTTCCCAGATATCTTTGAGAATATTGGTCATCTGCAGCGCCTGCCCAAAAGAAACCCCCAGTCGCAACAGATGCTGGCGCGACGGTTGGAGTTCCGGACAGTGGTGGCAGAAGAGTTCGGTCAGCATTTCGCCCACCACCCCGGCGACGTAATAGCAGTAGCGGTCCATCGCCGCCTGATCCGCAAGTCCGTCCAGTGTTTCCTGACCCTGATAGAACAACATGCCGTCGGTCATCACCCGCACACAGCGGGCCAAGGCCTGTTGTTGAGGCGGCGCAAGCGCGTGCGTAATCCGGATCACCTGATCGGTATGAAGCACTAATTCGCGCTCGGCGGCCGTGGCGTGCGGGGCAAGCTTGGCGGCCAGCGTTTGCCCGAAATCTCGTGCATCGGCGCGGGCCTGCACAACTTCGTTGAACCAGTCGGAATAGCGTTGTTTTTCGGGAAGAGTAAGGCCGGCGTCGTCTTCGATGGTGTCCGCAATGCGGCACAGCAGATAGGCATTACCGACTGCGCGGGACAGGGAGGCGGGCAAGACCGGGATGGTCAGTGCGAAGGTGCGAGACACACCCTGCAGAATGGTTATCTGGAAGGCTTCGTCGGCTGCGGTAGGGGAACCAGCAGTCATGCTTGGCGTCGCTCTTCCTCGAAACGGCGTGCTAACGCCTGCTGCGGATGGGTTATGCGGGAAATCCATCCGCGTGAAGAAAATTTGGTCGGGGTGACAGGATTCGAACCTACGACCCCTGCCTCCCGAAGGCAGTGCTCTACCAGACTGAGCTACACCCCGACTGTGTTTACGACTTCCGTTCCACGGCAAATCTGGATAGCGCGAGTAGCGCGTCCAGATACGGAGACCCCGGAACTCCCGCCAAGGCGAGGCGAGCTTTGCTTGCTTCCGCCTCAGCGAGCGCAAAAGTGTAAGTGATGGCTCCCGTCGATTCAATTGCGGCAGAGATTTCTTCGATGTGTTCGAGTCCGCCATGTTCGATCGCGTGCCGGATCAGGTCAGCTTCGGCAGGCTTGCCTTTCCACATGGCATACAAGAGCGGCAAGGTTGGCTTGCCTTCAGCAAGGTCATCACCGATGTTTTTGCCTATCTCTGCGGCAGTTGCGCTGTAGTCGAGCGCGTCGTCGACCAGTTGGAAGGCGGTCCCCAGATGGCGGCCGTAGGAGGCGAGCGCTTGTTCGGCTGCGCTGTCGCTACCCGCAATGACGGCGCCGAGTCGGGTCGCTGCCTCAAAGAGCTTGGCTGTCTTGAACCGAATCGTATCGAGGTAGCGCGCCTCGCTGGTGTCGGGATCGTGACAATTCACCAGTTGCATGACCTCGCCCTCGGCGATGGTGTTGGTCGCATCGGCCAGAATCTGCAGCACCTTCAGGTTGCCGATATCCACCATCATCTGGAAGGCGCGCGAGTAGAGGAAATCGCCCACCAGCACGCTTGCTTCGTTACCCCACACCGTGTTGGCGGTCTCGCGGCCGCGGCGGAGCAGGGAAGAATCGACCACGTCGTCGTGCAGGAGTGTGGCGGTGTGGATCAACTCGACGATCACAGCCAGGTCGATGTGGCGGTCACCCGCGTAACCCAGGGCCTGTGCGCTCAGCAAGGCCAAGACCGGGCGCAGCCGTTTGCCGCCGCCAGCGATCACATAGTGGCTAACCTGGTTGATCAGCGGCACGTCGGAATGCAGGCGTTGGCGCATCAGCGCATCGACCGCCCCCATCTGGGTGGCGATTAGTGTGCGAGTGCTTTCAATGCCGGCGTCGCCGGGAAGAAATGGAGCAGGCGGCATGGCGACTTGGTACCCGAGCCAGTAAACAACCGGATTCTGCCAACAGGCCGACGCATAAGCCAGCAGGCGACACGCACTGGGTGCTAGGGCTCCCACAAAAAGTGTTGAGTCACGGCCGCCAATTACGTACCATTCGGCCCCTGTCAGTCCGAGCCTCGGGCGGCAGTCCCCTTGAACAGTACTGGTCAAACACCCCATGCAAGCAGTGATCAAAACTGGTGGCAAGCAGTATCGCGTTGCTATCGGTGACAAGTTGGCCGTTGAATCGCTTCCCGTTGAAGCTGGCGCCGCCGTCGAATTCGACACGGTGTTGCTCATCAAATCGGGAGACGCCGTCACGGTAGGCACGCCGACCATCGTCGGGGCCAAGGTTCGCGCGACCGTGATCGAAAACGGTCGTGGCGATAAAGTCCGCATCTTGAAGTTCCGCCGCCGCAAGCACCATCGCAAGCAGATGGGCCATCGGCAGAACTACACCAAGGTCGAAATCAACGAAATTCTGGGAGCCTGAAGCGTCATGGCACACAAGAAAGCAGGCGGTAGTACCCGCAACGGTCGCGATTCTCAGGCTAAACGTCTGGGCGTCAAAAAGTTCGGTGGTGAGGCGGTGATCGCCGGCAACATCATCGTGCGTCAGCGGGGCACTTCTTATCGCGCGGGTCCCAATGTGGGCTGCGGCCGCGACCATACCCTGTTTGCGACGGCTGATGGTGCGGTTCGCTTCGAGCGCAAGGGGCCTGACAATCATCGCTACGTCACTGTTGTTACCGCCAGCTAGGGTTTACCCCTGCTGTGCGCATGAGACCCCGTCTTCGACGGGGTTTTTTGTTTCCGGATTCGCAAGTTACCGCCTATGAAGTTCGTCGATGAAGTCCGGATCAACGTCGCTGCCGGCAAAGGCGGCGACGGCTGCCTGAGTTTCCGGCGGGAAAAGTTCATTGAATTTGGCGGTCCCGACGGCGGCGACGGCGGCGATGGCGGCAGCATTTATCTGACGGTGGATCCCCAGCTCAACACGCTGGTCGATTTCCGCTTCCAGCGGCACTTCAAGGCGCGCAACGGGCAGCCGGGTAGTGGACGCGACCGCTACGGTAAATC
>JAURHQ010000121.1 GCA_030833185.1 Gammaproteobacteria bacterium
ATCCTGCTGCTGCTGCTGCTGGTGCTGCTGCAGGTGCCGCTGCTGCGCCTCCTGCATCTGCTGCTGGCGCTGGCGCTGCTCCTGCAGCTGCTGCTCGCGCTGGATGACAGTGTGCTGCTCGCCGACCGGCGACGTCTGGCGGCAGAGCGGCAGCAGCTCACGGGCGCGCAGGCGGCCCGCGCCGCCGTGTTGGCCTGTAGCCAGCGTGCCGTCTGCCGCCTGCCCGTGGGGCTCGGGGTGTCGTCACCCGACGAGGACGGCGATGTGGTGGCCCGCTTTCACGCGCAGTGGACGGCCTACCAGACCGCGCTCGCGGGCCTGGAAGAGGAGGCGCGGCAGAAGCGTGCCCTGCTGGCCGCGAGCACCGCGCGCCTGCCGGGTTTGTCGCGCACGGCGGCGCTGTTGAGCGAAGAAACCGCGGCGCTGGCGGCCTTGCAGCAACGCGGCATGCTGCCGCGGGTGCAGTGGCTGGCCCGCGAGCGGGAACGCCTGGCCGCGGTGGACGCGCTGGAGACGGCGCGCGGCAGCCTCCAGGCGGGTGACGCTGAACTGGCCACCCTGGCCGCGCGCCGCGAGACCGTCATCGCCCAGTTCGTGGAGCGCACGCTGGCCGAGCAACTGGAGACCGACCGTCGCCTGCACGCGCTGGCCAGCGAGCTCGCGCGCGTTGACCGAAGCCTCGCCGGGACAAGGCTTTATGCGCCGGTTGCGGGAAGGGTGCAGGGGCTAGTGACGCAGACGCCGGGCGGGGTGGTGGCCGCTGGCGTCACGCTGCTGGAAATCGTCCCCGATGCCGCGCCAAGGATGGTGGAAGCCCTGGTCGGCAATCGCGACATTGGTCTGGTGCGACTGGGGCAGCCGGTAGTGGTGAAGGCCGATGCCTTCAACTTCACCCGCTATGGCACGGTGGCCGGCCGGGTGGCGCGGCTGGCGGCCGATGCGGCAGAGGGGCCGGATCGCCAGCTCCGCTTCAACACCGGCATTGTGCTGGAGGCGCCAGGCCTGAGGGTCGACGGTCAGGAGGTGCCGTTCACGCCCGGGATGACGGTGACCGTCGAGTTCGCACTGGGGCAGCGCCGGGCGCTCGATTTTCTGCTTGGTCCGCTGCGCCGTTACCGGGATGAAAGCGCGCGTGAGCCTTAGACTGCCCGCGGCGCGCGCAGGCCACGCGTCTCCATCTCGGGCAGGATGGCCTGCGCCAGTTGCTGCAGGCCGGCGTCGTAATCCGGCCACGAGAGCGTCGCGCCGGCCATGCCGCAGGCGGCCATTTCTTGCAGAAAATCGACCACTTCCGCCGGCGTCCCCACCACCGGGAAGCCCGAATAGCCGGCCATCATGTTGCGCAGATAGCTTTCGCGCAGCGCCGGATCCGGCAACTGGCTGCCTGACTCGGCGGTGAAGGTGTCCAGCAAGTTGCCGGCGGCTTCCAAATCGCCCTGTTCGTGGATGACGTGACGGTAATAGTCTTCGGCCTCGGCATGGGTGGGCGCGCAGAACACGGCCGCATTGCCCCAGACCTCGACCGTGCGCCCAAAGTCTTCGCGGGCAATCCGGTGCACGTCGGCGACGGTGGCCGCCGCCATGGCCAGATTGGGCGCAAGGATGAAGTTCATGTCGGCATGGCGGGCGGCGAAGCGCCGGCCGGCCGGGCTGACGCCGGCGCTCATCACCGGCGGCCGCGGGCGCTGCACGGGTTTGGGTTCGGCGTAACAGCGCGGGGCCTGAAAGTACTCGCCGGCGAAATCAAACTCGCCCTCGCGCGTCCACAGCGCGTGGATGAGGCTCATCCACTCGTCGGTCATGGCATAGCGCGCGGCGTGCGGCAGCTGGGCTTTGCCAAACATCGCCACTTCGTGGCTATTCCATCCTGCGACCACGTTCAACCCGAAACGGCCGCCAGAAATATGGTCGATCGTCGCGCCCTGCTTGGCGGCCATCACCGGATGCACCGAGGCGACGGCGGTGGTGGCAAAGACCTGGATGTGGGCGGTGGCCTGCGCGATCCCGGCGGCCCAGGTCCAGGTTTCGAAGCTGCGGTGATTGAACTCGCTGGGCCCGCCAAATCCTTTCCAGCGACAGACCGGAATGATCGCCTCCAGACCCAGCCGGTCGGCGGTTTGCGCGATTCGCAGCGATTCGGCCCACTCAACCGCAATGCCGCCGGCAGCGGAGGAAATGGTGCAGCCGTGGCTGACGTTGCTGCCAAACACGGCCAGCTGGAAACGATTGGCGCTGAGGGCCATGCGGAGACTCCTGTACCAGAACATCAAAGCGGAGCGGGAGCTTAAAGGCTGTGGCCGGCCACCGCGATTACCGGATGAGACGGCGCGCCCAACAGCGGCCATAATCCACCCAGCTCCCACTCGCGCTACGAGGCCAAGATGATTCCTTTCTCGGTGCTGGATCTCTCGCCCATTCCGGCCGGTCATACGGCGGCTACCAGCTTCCGCAATACGCTGGATCTGGCGCGTCACGCCGAACGCTGGGGCTATACGCGTTACTGGCTGGCGGAGCATCACAACATTCCCGGCATCGCCAGCGCCGCGACCTCCGTGGTGATCGGGCACGTGGCCGCCGGCACCGAGCGCATCCGCGTGGGGGCGGGCGGCATCATGCTGCCCAACCATTCCCCGTTGGTGATTGCGGAACAGTTCGGCACGCTGGAGTCGCTGTTCCCCGGGCGTATTGATCTGGCGCTGGGACGCGCACCGGGATCGGACCAGCGCACGGCGCGGGCCCTGCGCCGCGACCTGAGCAGCAACGCAGACCATTTCCCGCAGGACGTGCTGGAACTGCAGGCCCTGTTCGGGCCCGCGCAGCCGGGGCAGACGGTGTTCGCCGTGCCGGGGACCGGGCTCGAAGTGCCGCTGTGGATCCTGGGCTCCAGCCTCTTCGGCGCGCAGGTGGCGGCGGCCTATGGGCTGCCGTTTGGTTTCGCCTCGCACTTCGCGCCGGACGCACTGCTGCAGGCGCTGCAGATCTACCGCGCCCGCTTCCAGCCCTCGGCCACGCTGGCCCGCCCGCACGCCATGGCGGTGGTCAATGTGGTGGTGGCCGATACCGACCGCGAAGCCGAGCGCCTGTTCAGCTCTATCCAGCAGCAGTTTGCCAATCTGTATCGCGGCACGCCGCTGCAGTTGCAGCCGCCGCGCGAGACCATGCACGACTACTGGACGCCGCAGGAGCAGGCCGGGGTGGACCACACGCTGCGCTACGCCTGTGTCGGCTCACCGGCCAGCGTGCGGGCCAAGCTCACCGACTTTCTGGCCATGACCGGCGTTGACGAATTGATGGTCACCGCGTCGCTCTTTGAGCATCGCGCCAGGCTGCGCAGTTTTGAGCTCGCCATGGACGTACGCGCGACGCTGTCGCAGCCGGCCGCGGCCTGAGCCGCCGCAAACCCTCAGACGCGGCAGATGCGATAACCGGCGCGCGGGTAGTGCACGGCGATGTCGCCGACTTCGGGGTCGGCGCGTAAGACCACCATCTCGTCTGCACTGACCCGCGCCACGCGACCGCGGGTTTCCTCCCGCCCGTAGTCGTCCGGCACGATGCTGACCTCCTCGCCCACCGGATAGTCGGGGTCGGCGTCGCCGCCGAGCACGTCGGCCGGTTGCGCCGCACGCGCCACGGCTAGCGCCTCGCCGGCCGCCATTGTCGTCTCCATGCCCGGCCCGAAGGCCGCGATGCGGTCGAACCACGCTGCGAGCGCAGGGCGCGCCCGCACCACGTCGAACAAATCGCCGCCGTGCTGCATGAACCACACCGGATGGAAGCAGGCCGCGTCGGCCAGCGTGAAGGTGTCGCCCAGCACAAAGGGCGTCTGCTTTAACTGGGTGTCCAGCCGGTCCAGCGAAATCAGCGCCTGACTGAGCGCATGCGGGGCGCCGGCGGTCAGGGATTCGCGGGTAAAGGCCGGCGTCATGGCCGCCCGATCGGCGAAAAACGCCGGCGGCAACTGGTCGAGCAGCCGCACGATGGTGGGCGGCACCGTCTGCATGAAGAGGCGATGGTCGGCCCAGTCTTCCAGCAGGCTGACGGCGCCCGCGAGCGGGGCGGGCAGGCAGGCAGGCGTGGGGTGGCGCTGTTCAAGGACCCGCAGGATCAGCGCCGTGTCGCAGTAGATATCCGCGCCAATCTGGAGCACCGGGATTCGGCGATAGCCGCCGGTCAGCGGGGTCAACTCGGGCTTGGGCGCCATGATCGGCTGCTCCACCGCGCGCCATGGCAGCTGCTTGTAGGCCAGCACCCGACGGACCTTCTCGGAGAAGGGGGACAGTGGATAGTGGTGGAACAGAATCTCGGCCATGGGTAACTCCTGCGCGATGGGGCGACGGTGAACGCACGCCTGAAGGCGCGCGCGGACTGCGGAATGTAACCCGCGCCGGCGCTGCCGCGTAGCGGGCTGTAATCCGGATGGGGAAGGGCAACAATGCGGCGCAGGGGGCGCGGCGCGCAGACGCCGCGTACACGAAAAAAAACATCACGAACGTGTTCTCGACCGGGGGAGTCATCATGCAGGAACGCCACAAGCTGGTTGCGCTATGCGTGGCCGCGAGTTTTGTCAGTTACATCGACCGGGTAAATATTTCGGTGGCGGCGCTGGCCATGCAGGAGCATTACGGCTGGAGCGAGACCGTGAAGGGCATCGTGCTGTCCTCGTTCTTCGTCGGCTATCTGCTGTTCATGGTGCCTAGCGGCTGGGCGGCTAATCGCTTTGGTGGCAAACGCGTGCTCGGGCTCGCGGTGCTGTGGTGGTCGATCTTCACCATGCTCACGCCGCTTGCGGCCGGGGTCTCCTTTGCCCTGCTGATTGCGGCACGAATCGCGATGGGCGCCGGCGAAGCGGCGATGTTTCCGGCCGTCTACAACCTCTACAGCCGCTGGGTGCCGGCCGCGGAACGCTCGCGTGCCGTTGCCTTGATGATCGGTGGCGTTCCGCTAGGCACCTTGTTTGCGCTGATGAGCAGCGGCGTGCTGGTATCGCATCTGGGTTGGCCGTCGGTGTTCTATCTGTTCGGTCTGATTGGGCTGGCCTGGTGTCTGCTGTGGAATCGCTACAGCTACGACTATCCGGATGACAACCCGCGCATCACCCCGGCCGAGCGCAGCCTGCTGCCGGAAGTCGCGCCGCGTAGCGCCAAGGACCGGCCGCCAGTGCCGTGGCGGCAGCTGCTGACCTCGGCGCCGGTGTGGGCTCTGATCATCAATCACCTCTGCAGCAACTGGATTCTCTACATGTTGCTGGCGTGGTTGCCGAGCTATTTCCGCAAAGGTTTGGGGCTTAGCATTCAGAGCGCCGGGCTCTACGCCGCGGCGCCCTGGCTGGCGATGCTGGTGTGCGGTGTGGCCAGCGGCTGGCTGGCCGACCGCTGGATCCGTGGCGGCACCGATGCCACCTTTGTACGCAAGTTCATGCAAATTACCGGTCTGCTGGGCGCCGCATTTTTCATGTGGCAAGCCCGCGCGGTCACCTCGCCCGACACCGCGCTTGCCCTGATGTGCGGCGCGCTCGGCGCGCTGGCCATGACCTGGGGTGGTTTTGTCTCCAATCACCTCGACATCGCGCCCCGCTACGCCGATGTGCTGATGGGCATCACCAACACCGCCGGCACCTTGCCGGGTGTGATCGGGGTGACCGTCACGGGGGCGCTGGTGGATGCCAGCGGCACCTACACCTCGGCCTTCGTACTGGCCGCCTGCGTCAACATTTTTGGCGCGCTGGTGTGGCTGCTCTTTGCGACTGCTCGCAAGGTTGTGGACTAGGCAAAAAACCGCTGGCGCCACCCCGGCGCCAGCCCGCGCGGCCGCTTCGACCCGGACTTTAGCCCGGGTTTTCCGGAGGTTTCTGCAAAGAAACCGCTCAAGTCGCTGATTGGCTTGTCGATAGCTCTCCCACACGGGGGCCGGCTTTGCCAGCTGCGGCGTTTACACCGCGCCCTCCCGATACACAGCAATCTGAGCGCGGAAGAGATATGAAAACGGAATCAAGCATGTGGTCCTGGGGGACTACGCCTCTCGCGGTAATTGGCGCTGCGGCCGTGGTCTGGGCGCCGGCAGGCATCGCGAGCTATGCCGCTGCGGCGGTGTTGGTGGTGGTGGGGCTGGTGCTGGACCAGCGCGCGCAAGCGCTGGCAAGCGGCCTGACAAAAGCCGCCATGGAACGCCTGTCGGCAACGCATCAGCAGGAACTTGCCGCATTGAACCAGCGCCATCAGTCGGCACTGGCGGTGCTCGGTAGCGACGTGGTACCCGTGTGGGTGCGCCACATCGGCACGGCCCGGAAGCAGCTGGAAGGCGCGGTCGTCAACCTCACGCGTGACTTCGCCGGCATCGTCGATCGCTTGAACGATGCGGTCAGCGCGTCGTACCGGGTGGCTGGCGTGGAGCAGGGCGCGTCAGGCGAAGGGTTGCGGCAGGTCGTTAGCAACAGCGAGCGGCGGCTTAACCTGGTCGGACAGATTCTGGACACCACCCTGTCTGAAAAACAGCACATGCTTGAAGAAAGCCAGCGGCTGGTGCAGTTCACCGTCGAACTGCAAAAGATGGCGGCCGACGTCGCCAGCATCGCCGACCAGACCAATCTGCTTGCGCTGAATGCGGCGATTGAAGCGGCACGCGCCGGTGAGGCCGGTCGGGGCTTCGCGGTGGTGGCCGACGAAGTGCGCACGCTGTCCACGCGCTCGGGCGCCATCGGCAAAAACATCAGCCAAAAAATCGACGCGGTGAACCGCAGCATCAAGGACTCTTCCGACCTTATCGAGGCGGCAGCGACGCGCGACAGTCAGGCGCGCATCGATTGCGAAACCCAGCTCTCGGGCGTGGTCAACGAATTTCAGCAGGCCATGCAGGGGCTGACCCAATCGGCAGACGTGCTGCGCACCGAAAGCGCGGCCATCACCAGTGCGGTCTCCGGCGCGCTCGAACAGCTGCAATTCCAGGATCGCATCAACCAGCTGCTGATGCATGTGACCGACAGCCTGATGAACCTGCGCGACCAGCTGGCGTCCGGTCAGTCGCCGGACGTGGCGGCCATTACCCGCTTGCTCGAAAAACTGGAGCGCTCCTACACCATGACCGAGGAGCGCAGTGCAAGCGCCTCGGGCATCCCGGGCATCCCGGGCGGTGGTCAGGGCAGCGCCGACGACATCACCTTCTTCTGAGGAACCGGTATGGCAAAGACAATTCTGATTGTGGACGACTCCGCCTCCTTGCGGCAGGTCGTGGCCATTGCGCTCAAGGGCGGCGGCTACGACGTGCTGGAAGCCTGCGACGGCAGAGACGCGCTGGGCAAACTGAGCGGGCAGAAAATTCACCTCATCATCAGTGACGTGAACATGCCCAACATGAACGGCATCGAGTTTGTGAAAGCGGTGAAGCAGCTGCCTAACTACAAGTTCACGCCGATCATCATGCTCACCACCGAGAGCCAGGAGGACAAAAAGCAGGAAGGGCAGGCAGCCGGCGCCAAGGCCTGGGTCGTCAAGCCCTTCAAGCCCGAACAGATGCTGGCCGCCGTGGCCAAGCTCGTTCTGCCCTGAACCCAGTGCGCGCCGCGGCCGGAATCCAGACCCCATGAACATCACCAATCTCAAGCTAAGTGGCGAGCTGAATATCTACGCCGCCGCGGAGACCCAGCAGGCGGTACAGCAGGCCTTGCTGGAGGGCGGTAGCGCCTTGAGTCTGGACCTCTCGGACGTAAGCGAACTCGACACGGCGGGCGTGCAGCAGTTGCTGCTCCTGCATCGCGAATGTGTGCATTCCGGGCGGCCGCTCCGGCTGGCCGCGAGCAGTCCGGCGGTCGATGAGACCCTCGCGCTGCTTGGCCTGCGCAAGCTTTTTCAAGCATGAGATCCGGAGTTTTCCCGCCATGGATCTGAACCCCGCACTCGATACCTTCGTTGCCGAATGCCGCGAACTGCTCGAACAAATGGAGCAGTCGCTGCTGGCGCTTGAAGACCAGCCGGGTGATCGGGAACTGCTCGATGCGGTGTTTCGCGCTGCCCACACCATCAAAGGGTCCGCCGGCATGTTCGGCTTCGACCAGATGGTGTCGTTCACGCATCATCTGGAAAACCTGCTCGACAAGCTGCGCGCCGGCGAGTTGCCCTTCAGCAGCAGCTTGTCAGCGCTGCTTCTGCGGAGCGGCGATCATATTCAGTCGATGATTGCGCCCTCGGTTGCCGAAGAGCCGCTGAGTGGCGAGGTTCAGGCGCGTGGCACCGCGCTGGTGGCTGAATTAGCGGCAATGCTAGGCGGACCGGTCGCTGCCCCCGCAGGCAAGTCAGCCTCGAGTACCGCTACGTCGGCCGCTCCAAAACATGGATCGCTGGCCGACGATCTGGCGGTGTTCCTGCACAGCGACGCTGCGGACGAGTCGGCCAGTCCGATAACCCGGTACTGGCGCATTTCCCTGCAGTTCGGCCCGGACGTGCTGCGCAATGGCATGGACCCGATGTCGTTCGTGCGCTATCTCGCCACGCTGGGCGATGTGCACAGCGTGGCGACGGGCTGGGACCGGCTGCCGCCGCTGGCCGAAATGGACCCGGAGTCCTGCTATGTCGACCTTGAAATAGAACTGGACAGCAGCGCCGACCGGACCGCCATTGAGGCTGTCTTTGATTTTGTGCGTGACGACTGCGTCGTGCGCATCGCGCCGCCCACGCAGGTCGTCGATGCACAGTTGAAAGCCATCGACGCCCTGCCTGAAAGCACGGGGCGTCTGGGCGAAGTCCTTAGCGCGGTACACGCGGTGGCTTGGCCCGAACTCAGCACGGCCCTGGCCAAACAGGCGAGCGCGAGCGACGAGCGGCCCCTCGGACAGATTCTGGTCGAAGACTCGGCCGTACCGGCTGCGGTAGTCGACGCGGCGGTCGAACGCCAACAGCAAAGTCGACAGGCGAAGGCGCAGGACAGTCGCCTGATCCGCATTGACGCCGACAAACTCGACCAGTTGATCAACATCGTTGGCGAACTGGTGATCGCCGGTTCAGGTACGCAGGCGCTCGCGGCGAAAGCCGGTATTCCGGATGTCGTCGAGTCCGCGGCCTCGCTGTTGCGCCTGGTCGAGCAGGTGCGCGACAGCGCACTGGGCCTGCGCATGGTGGCAATCGGCGCGACCTTCCAGCGCTTCCAGCGGGTCGTGCGCGACGTCAGTCGCGAACTTGGCAAAGACATCGAACTGTCGATTTCCGGCGCCGAGACCGAGCTTGATAAATCGGTGGTTGAGCGCATCGGTGACCCGCTGATGCATTTGGTGCGCAATGCCATGGATCACGGGATCGAGTCCGGCATGACGCGGGTCGCTGCCGGCAAGTCGGCGCGCGCGCAGGTGTCGCTCAACGCCTACCACGACTCGGGCAGCATCGTGATTGAGGTGGGCGACGACGGCGCCGGACTGAATGTCGAAAAGATTCGCCGGAAGGCCATCGAGCGCGGGCTGCTCGCGGCGAGCGCCAACCCGACGCCGCAGGAAATTCGCCAATTGATCTTCGAGCCGGGCTTCTCGACCGCAGACGCGGTGTCGAATCTGTCCGGTCGCGGGGTAGGGATGGACGTGGTCCGGCGCAGCATCGAAACGCTGCGCGGGACGATCGAGATTCAGAGCGAAGAGGGCACCGGGACTACCGTGGTGATTCGGCTGCCCCTGACGCTCGCGATTATCGACGGCTTCATGGTCGGGCTGGGCGCGGCGCGTTACGTGCTGCCCCTGGATGTGGTGGTGGAGTGCATGGAACTCTCCGAGGCCCATCGCAACGCTGTGAGCGAGCAGGGCTTCATCAACGTGCGGGGCGAGGTTCTGCCGGTGCTGCGCCTGCGGGATGCCTTCGGCATCAGCGAAGGCGCGGCGCGCCGCGAGAATGTGGTGGTAGTCCGTTTTGGGCAGATCAAAGCGGGACTGGTCGTCGATGAACTACTGGGCGAACTCCAGACGGTTATCAAGCCGCTCGGAAAACTGTTCAGTTATCTGCAAGGCATTAGTGGCTCGACCATCCTGGGTAGCGGCGAAGTAGCGCTGATCCTTGATGTGCCGGGACTCATCAAACGGGTGGAAGGCGCACGCCCAACAGGCATCGTGGTGGCGTGATGCCATCCAGCCACATCAAGCGGAGGTAGGCAGTCATGGGTATTTTCGACATGAACAAGGGCGCACGGCAGTTGGAACAACTGCTTGCAGCGGTGACCCGCCTGCAGCAGGAACACACGGCCGGCGCAATCGACTACAAGATTCCACTGGTCGGGCTGGAAGGCACGCAGCAGAAAATAGCGGATGCCGTGAACGCCCTGGTTGAATCTCACATCGCGGTGAAGATGCAGGTGGTGGATGCGATCAAGCGCTACACCAGCGGCGATTTGGCTTTCGAGTTCGAGCGCCTGCCCGGACGCAAAGCGGTCATCACTGCGGCCATGGACGACGTCCGCGAGCGAATGGCCACAGGCGACGCCCAGCAGGCGGAGAACCTGCGGATCAAACAGGCGCTGGACAACGTCACGACCAACGTGATGATTGCCGACCGCGACGGCATCATCCGCTACCTGAATCATTCGGTTGGGGCCATGCTGGTTAACGCCGAATCGGATATCCGTAAAGAACTGCCGCACTTTGATGCCAAGCGGTTGCTGGGCGTTAACTTCGACACCTTCCACAAGAATCCGGCCCACCAGCGCAATCTGCTCGGACAGCTCCGGGCCGCGCATCGCGCGCAGATCGTGGTTGGCGGCCGGACCTTCTCGTTGACGGCGTCGCCGATCATTGACGAGAAAGGCGATCGGCTAGGCGCCGTTGTCGAGTGGAAAGACCGTACCGAAGAAGTCGCGGTGGAGAAGGAACTGGCCGGTGTGGTCAGCGCGGCCTCTGACGGTGACTTTGGTCGGCGGCTGGATTCGTCGAACAAGGAGGGCTTCTTCAAGCAACTCTGCGACAACATCAACGCGCTGGTAGGGACTTGCGACACCGGGCTGAGCGAAGTGTTGCGCGTGCTTTCTGCGCTGGCCAGCGGCGACCTGACGGAAAAAATTACGACCGACTATCAGGGCACGTTTGGCGCCTTGAAGGACGCCTGCAACGACACTGTCGACCGGCTATCAACCACGATTGCGGAAGTCAGCACCACGACCGAAGCCATCCTGAACGCGGCCGAACAGGTCAGCGCTACCGCGCAGTCGATTAGTCAGGCGGCCAGCGAACAGGCGGCCAGCGTTGAGGAATCGAGCGCGTCGATTGAGGAAATGGCGGCGTCGATCAACCAGAACAGCGAAAACGCCAAGATCACCGACGGCATGGCGGGCAAGGCCGCGCAGGAGGCGTCCGAAGGTGGCGTCGCGGTGCGCGACACCGTGCAGGCCATGAAAACCATCGCCCAGAAGATTGGCATCATCGATGACATCGCCTACCAGACCAATCTGCTGGCCTTGAACGCGGCGATCGAGGCCGCACGGGCCGGTGAGCATGGTCGTGGCTTCGCGGTGGTGGCCGCTGAAGTTCGCAAGTTGGCCGAACGCAGCCAGGTGGCCGCG
>JAURHQ010000122.1 GCA_030833185.1 Gammaproteobacteria bacterium
CTCACGGTCGACACCGGCGCCATGGCGATGGGCGAAATCGTCAGTACTATCAAGGCAAGAGCATCATGATCCGAGTTGAAGTAGACCTCGCTGAACGCAGCTATCCGATTTTTATCGGCACCGGGCTGTTACGGGATGCGACGGTCATCGCCAGAGCAGTCAAGAGCAAGCAGGTCTTGCTGGTGACTAACGACCGCGTAGATCCGCTCTATGGCCCTACCCTGGAGACCGCACTGGCGGACCGGCGTCTGCACAAAGTGGTGCTCCCGGACGGCGAAGCCCACAAGACGCTGGATAGTCTTTATCTCATCATGACGGCCCTGCTCGAGGCCCGGTTCGACCGCAGTTGCACGGTGGTGGCGCTGGGTGGTGGTGTGGTGGGGGACGTGGCGGGGTTTGCCGCCGCGTGCTACCAGCGCGGCGTAAATTTCGTGCAGATTCCAACCACGCTGCTAGCGCAGGTTGATTCTGCGGTTGGTGGCAAAACGGCCGTCAACCACCCGCTGGGCAAGAACATGATTGGCGCGTTCCACCAACCCTCGGCGGTAATCGCTGACTTGGATACGCTGCACACGCTGCCGCCACGGGAGTTCACCGCCGGTCTCGCCGAGGTCATCAAGTACGGGCTGATCCGCGACCGTGAGTTCTTCGACTGGCTCGAAAGTAATCTGGATAAACTGCTGGCGCGCGATATCGCCGCGCTCAGCCATGCCATCCGCCGCTCCTGCGAAAACAAGGCCGCTGTCGTCGGCGCTGACGAACACGAAAGCGGTGAGCGAGCCCTGCTGAATCTGGGTCACACCTTTGGACACGCCATTGAGCACGCGCAGGGCTACGGCAACTGGCTGCACGGCGAGGCGGTCGGCGCCGGGATTTGCATGGCCGCGCGCTTGTCCACGCGACTAGGAACCATCGCACCGACCACCCGTGACCGGATCATCCGCCTGGTCGCCAAGGCCGGACTGCCCACGGAGCCGCCCTCAACCAATTCACCCGAGAGCCTGCTGGACGCCATGAGCGTGGACAAGAAAAACCGTGATGGCCGCATCAGACTCGTGCTGCTCGACGCCATTGGGCACGCCTCACTGCGCGACGACTACGACCCGGAGGCTTTACGCGCTGTATTGTCCCCGGGCGCCGACCCGCTGGCGGCCTGACCCCGCTCGTCAATGCCGACTGCCCGCCGGTGCGTTAAGTGACCGCTGTCCTCGCCGCCTACGCCGTGACGGAGACGTCCAGCCACGGGCGCCAATTGGCAGAACCGCCGCCGCGGTGGCGCAGCCAGTTCCAGCGCGACCGCGACCGCATCATCCACTGCTCGGCCTTCCGCCGGCTGGAATACAAGACGCAGGTCTTCGTGAACCACGAAGGCGATATGTTCCGCACGCGTCTGACCCATTCCATCGAGGTGGCCCAAATCGCGCGAAGCGTCGCACGAGCCCTACAACTAAACGAAGATCTGGTGGAAGCCATTGCGTTGGCCCACGACCTGGGACACACGCCTTTCGGGCACGCCGGGCAGCACGCGCTGAACGCCTGCATGCAGCAGTTCGGCGGGTTCGAACACAATTTGCATTCCCTGCGCGTGGTTGATCTGCTGGAGCAGCGCTATCCGGACTTCCCCGGTCTCAACCTGATGTTCGACACCCGCGAAGGCATTCTCAAACACTGCAGCCACGAGAATGCCTTGCGACTGGGTCCGCTGGGTCGCCGCTTCATCGACCATCGCCAGCCTTCGCTTGAAGCGCAACTGGCGAACGTAGCGGACGAAATCGCGTACAACCATCACGACATCGACGACGGTCTGCGCGCCAATCTGCTCAGCATCGAGCAAATGCGCGCGTTGCCGCTGTTCCGGTCGACCGAACAGGAGACACGGGCACGCTGGCCCGGATGCGACGAAAAGCGCCTGCGCTACACCGTCATCCGCGAGATGCTCAATCGCTACGTGATAGACCTCATCGAGCATAGTGCGGCCGCGATTGCGGCCAAGCGCCCCGCAAGCATCGACGAGGTTCGGGCCATGAATACCCCGCTGATAGCGTTCAGCCCCGCCATGCGCGAAGAACATCTGGCACTTAAGCGCTTGTTAAGAACCGCCCTGTATGAGCATCCGCAAGTTCTTGGCATGGCCGAGCGCTCGCGTCAGATTGTGACGGCCCTGTTTTCCTCGCTCATGACGGAAGGGCATCTCTGGCCGGGCAACCGGGGCGAGTTGCCAGCGGGCACTCGCGAACGGGCACAGGCAGTGGCCGATTATCTGGCAGGGATGACCGACCGTTACGCCATCAGCGAGCACGCCAGGCTGCAGCATGGCGATGCCAAACAAGGGCCATGACCACTATGCGCGCACGCTCCGACACCTCCGGCAATCCGTTTGGCCCCGATGCACCCGCTGAGGCGCTGTATGTGGGGACCGTCCTGCAACAACGACTCGATCTGATCGAACATCTGCTGGAGTTTGGTCGCCAGCTTATTTTGCTTAGTGGCGGTCCGGGCGCCGGCAAAAGCACCGCGCTGGCGCTCATGGCGGCAGCGGCCGGTGAGCGCTGGCGGGCCATTCCACTCCACGGCGGGCCTTCGCTAGACGGCGCACGCCTGCTGACCGAGGTGGCGGAGGCGCTGGACTGCGCGAGCCCCGAGGACGACGAGGATTCGGACAGCCAGCAGCGGCGGCTCGAAACTGTTCGACAGCGGATCGGGGCGCTGGAGAAAAGCGGCAAGCCGGTCGTGTTGCTGCTCGACGATGCCGACCAGCTGCCGTCTGATGCGCTGAGCACGCTGCTGGCGCTAGCTCGCACCGAAGACCAGTCTGCGGAAGCCCGGGTGTTAATGACCGCAGCCACCGAGCACAGCGGACTGATTGCCGCCCTCCAACGCGACCGGCAGCAGCACGGACTGGTGCACGTGGTGGAAATTCCCGGTATCGCCGACGACGAGACCGCAGATTTCCTGAAGCAGCGGCTGGGCGGCGCGCTGGGCACACTGGAGGACTGGTTTACGCCCGACACGCTGGCCCGCTTCGCCGAGGAGGCCAACGGGAACCCCGCCGCCTTGCTTGCCTTGGCGCGCGAGGTCAGCGGCGACGCTCGGCCCGCCTCATCCCACGGCGACAGCTCGCGTTTAAGCCGGCTGCAAGCCCTGCTTGGCGCGAGCGAGCACCAGTCGCCCCTCCGGCGCTGGGCCCCCTTGGCCTTGGTCCCGCTCGGACTCCTGGTGTGGTTCGCACTGAAGCCCGCCGCGCCTCAAGTGCCCGAACTACTGCCCGAGCAGACGCCACCGACCGTCAGCACCATGGAATCGGCGCCGACGACCACGGACTCGCCATTGGCCGCCTCATCGTCCAGTAGCGGCTCGCAGCGAATCGAAATCACCCTGCCGCCGCCCCCGGCGGCCCCCGCTGAGTCCTCGGACAGCGACGTCGTTAACGAGCCTCCGGCCGCCGCTGCGCTTGCGCCACCGATCGCCGTGCCGGATGCACCGCCGACCAGCGCTCCCGCGCTTGCAGACAACAGCCTTGCGGCGGGGGCGACGGCCGCCGCCGTAGCGAGCGCGATACCCGCAGCGCCGACGGTGGCGGAAGTCCCCGCGCCGCCGCCAACAGCCAAGCCGATTCACACCAAACCGGATAAAAAGCCGACCGTCGCGACCAGCAAGTCACCGGCAAAGCCAACGAAGCCGGTCGCCAAACCCGTCAAACCGAAGCCCACGGCCAAGGTCGCGCCTGCAACCCCGGCCCCGGTCAAGCCGGGTACGGGCTACGCCCTGCAGTTCTTCGGGGTCACCGAACGCAAGGCCGCCACCAACTTCATCGCGCGTCACAATCTGGGTGACCGCGCGCGGATTATCGACAGCAAGCGCGCGGGCCAGCCGTGGTTCGTCGTGGTCTACGGCGCCTATCCCACGCGCGCAGCCGCCCAGAACGCCGTTGGCCGTCTGCCGCCCGCCGTGCGGCGCGAAGTCCAGCCGTGGGTGCGCGACGTAAAAAGTCTGAATGCCCTGCCGCGCTGACCCATGAAAAAGCGCGGCCGACTCATTTCAGCGCCTCCCCGCACCGCAAAGATACGCGCGGCCGGGGTGACGACGGGGCGCCGCCGGCGCGGGTGACACCCCCGCAACGCGAAGGCTATACTTCCCGCCCTTTTTGGCTCAGTTTTCATCCCTTGCCCAAGGGGTTATCAGAACAGGTATCTCTTAGATGTCGAGCGAGCGCACTACCTTTCCGTACCACGGTCGGCCTGACGGCGGACTGTACGATGCCACCACCGAACACGACGCTTGCGGGGTCGGTTTCGTCGTTGACATGAAAGGCCGGAAATCGCACCAAACGATTGAGCGCGCGCTGACCATTCTCGACCACCTGGAACACCGCGGTGCCTCAGGGGCTGAGATCAATACCGGCGACGGTGCCGGCATCCTCATTCAAATTCCCGACCGCTTCCTGCGGCGCGAATGCGCCACGCTCGGCTTTGAACTGCCGCCCGCCGGCCACTACGCGGTCGGGATGGTGTTCCTGCCCCACGACCCCGCGCAATCCGCAAGCGTTGAAGGCGAATTCGCGCGAATCGTGGCCGAAGAAGGCCAAAAACTACTCGGCTGGCGCACGTTGCCGACCGACAACGGCGCTATCGGCCCGACCGCGCTGGCCTGCGAACCGGCCTTCAAGCAAATCTTCATCGGTAGGGCAGACGGGCTGGCCGACGGCGACAGTTTCGAGCGCAAGCTCTATGTCATCCGCAAGCGGATCGAGCATTTCGTTTGGAATTCGACGCTGGAAGAAAAGCGCCTGTTCTACGTGCCGAGCCTCTCCCACCGCACGATCGTCTACAAGGGCATGTTGAACGCCGTGCAGGTGAAAATGCATTTCCCGGATTTGTCCGATCCGCTCGTGGAAAGCGCGCTGGCGCTGGTGCACCAACGCTTTTCGACCAATACCTTCCCGTCGTGGCCGCTGGCGCACCCGTTCCGGCGTATCGCCCACAACGGTGAGATCAACACCGTCACCGGCAACGAGAACTGGATGCGGGCCCGCGAGGCCTTGTGCCAGTCCGAACTGTTTGGCGACGACCTTAAAAAATTATTGCCGATCGTCATTGAAGGCAGTTCTGACTCGGCAAGCTTCGATCAGGTGCTGGAATTTCTGCACATGGCCGGCCGACCGCTGCCGCTGGCGGTGTTGATGATGATTCCGGAGGCTTGGAGCGGCCACAAGGAAATGGACGCCGCCCGCAAGGCGTTTTACGAGTATCACGGCTGCCTGATGGAACCCTGGGACGGCCCGGCCTGCATCGCGTTCACCGACGGACGCATCATTGGCGCGGTGCTCGACCGTAACGGCTTGCGTCCCTCGCGTTACTACGTGACCAAGGACGACATGGTCGTCATGGCGTCGGAAGTCGGCGTGCTCGACTTCCCGCCGGAAAACATCGCCATCAAGGAGCGCCTGCACCCGGGCCGCATTTTCCTGGTCGATACCGAAGCCGGCCGCATCATCGACGATGCCGAACTCAAGCAGCGCTATATCGAAGAGCATCCCTACGCGCAGTGGCTCAAGGAGCACTACCTGCCCCTGAACGCCTTGCCCGAGCCGCCGCACGTTCATGCCATCGACCACGACACCGTGCTGCGTCGCCAGCAGGCTTACGGCTACACGCACGAAGATTTGCGCATCATTCTCCAGCCGATGGCGGAGAAAGGCGAAGAGCCGATCGGCTCGATGGGCACCGACGCCGCGCTCGCGGTGCTGTCCAACAAGCCGCGCCTGCTCTACGACTATTTCAAGCAGCTTTTCGCGCAGGTGACCAATCCGCCGCTGGATGGCATCCGCGAAGAACTGGTCACGCAGGTGTCGACGCCGATTGGGCCAGAGAGCAATCTGCTCGCGCCCACCGCGGCCAGCTGCCGCCGGATCAAGCTCGAATCGCCCGCGCTTAACAACGAAGATCTGGCGAAAATTCGCCATCTCGACCAGCACGGCTTCCGCTCGCACACCATCACCGCGCTCTACCCCATTGCCGAGGGCGTCGCCGGCTTGCAGGCCGCGCTGGAGCGGGTGTTTGCCGAGACCGACAAGGCGATCGACGACGGCAACTCCTTTGTCATCCTGTCCGACCGCGGCATGGACGGCACCCACGCGCCCATCCCTGCCCTGCTGGTAACCGCCGGCACGCATCACCATCTGGTACGCAACGGCCGCCGCATGCGCGTGGGCCTGGTGGTGGAATCCGGCGAGCCGCGCGAGGTGCATCACTTCGCCACCCTGCTCGGCTACGGCGCGGATGCGGTGAACCCCTATCTTGCGTTTGAAACCCTCTACGATCTGATCCAGCAGGGCGTGCTCAAGCCCGGCGCCATCAAGGGACGCAAAGACGGCGAATCACTCCACGACACCGCCGTCCGCAACTACATCAAGTCGGTCAACAAGGGGCTGGTGAAGGTGATGTCCAAGATGGGCATTTCTACCGTCCAGTCCTACCGCGGCGCGCAGATTTTTGAAGCCGTCGGGCTCGACCAGACCGTGGTCGACCGCTACTTCACCTGGACCTCCACCCGCATCGGCGGCGTAGGTCTTGATCTCATCGAACGCGAAATCAACCTGCGACACCATCACGCCTTCCCGGACCGCAAGGTCAACCAGCCCGACCTCGAATGGGGCGGTGAATACCAATGGCGTCGGGACGGTGAATATCACCTGTTCAATCCGGACACCGTCTACAAGCTGCAGCACGCCACGCGGGCGGGCCGCGAAGACATCTTCCGTGAGTACACCCAGCTGGTCGATCAGCAGAGCGAACATCTGGCCACTTTGCGCGGCCTCTTCCAGCTCAAGGAAGCCGCGCACCCGGTGCCGCTGGACGAGGTCGAGTCGATTGAGTCGATCATGAAGCGCTTCCAGACCGGCGCCATGTCCTATGGCTCGATCAGTGCCGAAGCGCACGAGACCCTCGCCATCGCCATGAACCGCATCGGCGGTCGCTCGAATACCGGCGAAGGCGGCGAAGATCCGGCCCGCTTCACACGGGACGCCAACGGCGATTCCCGGCGCAGCGCGATCAAGCAGGTGGCCTCTGGCCGCTTCGGCGTGACCAGCGAATATCTGGTCAATGCCGACGACATCCAGATCAAGATGGCGCAGGGCGCGAAGCCCGGCGAAGGCGGCCAGCTACCCGGCCATAAGGTGTATCCGTGGATTGCGAAAGTGCGCTATTCCACGCCCGGCGTGGGGCTCATTTCCCCGCCGCCGCACCACGACATCTACTCCATTGAAGATCTGGCGCAGCTGATCCACGACCTGAAGAACTCCAATCCGGGCGCGCGCATCCACGTCAAACTGGTGGCCGAAGTCGGCGTGGGCACGGTCGCGGCGGGCGTGGCCAAGGCCTACTCCGACGTCGTGCTGATCTCCGGCTACGACGGCGGCACGGGCGCCTCGCCGGTGACCTCGCTCAAGCACGCCGGCGTGCCTTGGGAACTCGGCCTCGCCGAAACCCAGCAGGTGCTGGTGGCCAACAAGCTGCGCGACCGCATCGTGGTGCAGGTCGATGGCCAAATGAAAACCGGCCGCGACGTCGTCATCGGCGCGCTGCTGGGCGCGGAGGAATACGGCTTCGCCACCGCCCCGCTGGTGGTGATGGGCTGCGTGATGATGCGCGTGTGCCATCTCAACACCTGCCCGGTCGGCATCGCCACGCAAGACCCGCGACTGCGCGCCAAATTTGGCGGTCAGGCCGAGTTCGTCGAGAACTTCTTCCGCTTCATCGCGCAGGAAGTGCGCGAATACATGGCGAAACTCGGCTTCCGCACGATGGACGAGATGATCGGCCGCGCGGACAAAATTGAAGTGAACCACGCGGTCGACCACTGGAAAGCCAAAGGCCTCGACCTGTCGAAGATTCTCTACCAGCCGCCGGTCGCGCCCGACACCGCCCTGCGCAATACGCGCGGGCAGGACCATGGCCTCGACCGCTCGCTGGACCGTCGCGTGCTGGTGCCCGCCTGCCAGGCAGCGCTGGAGCACGGCACGCCGGTGACGCTGGACGTGCCGGTGCGCAACATCAATCGCACGGTGGGCACCATCCTTGGCTTTGAGCTGACCCGCCGTCACGGTGGCGAAGGCCTGCCCCACGACACCATCCGGCTGAACTTCACCGGCTCCGCCGGGCAGAGTTTTGGCGCGTTCGTGCCCAAGGGCATCACCATGAGCCTGGAAGGCGACGCCAACGACTACATCGGCAAAGGTCTGTCGGGCGGCAAGCTGATGGTGTTCCCGCCGCGTCAGGCGACCTTTGTGCCGGAAGAAAACATTCTCATCGGCAACGTCGCGCTCTATGGCGCCACCTCGGGCGAAGCCTACTTCCGCGGCGTGGCGGGCGAGCGCTTCTGCGTACGCAACAGCGGCGCCGAGGCGGTGGTGGAAGGCGTCGGCGACCACGGCTGCGAATACATGACCGGCGGTCGCGCGGTCATCATTGGCGGCACCGGACGCAACTTTGCGGCCGGCATGTCGGGCGGTATCGCCTACGTGTACGACCCGCACAACCGCCTGCCGGCCCGGTGCAACACCGAAATGGTGGATCTGGATCGGGCCGATTCCGAAGAAGACGAGATCTGCCTGCAGCGTCTGCTCAATAACCACGTGCGCTACACGCAAAGCACGGTGGCACAGGCGATTCTGCGCGACTGGGCCACCAGCAAAGCCCTGTTCGTCAAAGTCATGCCCCGCGATTACAAACATGTACTGGCCGCGATTGCGCGTGCCCGTGCGGCTGGCCTCCCCGAAGATGAGGCCGTGATGGAGGCAGCTCATGGCTAAAGTGACCGGTTTTCTAGAGTTTGGCCGCGAAAAGCAGCCCTATCGCCCGGTTGAGCAGCGCCTGCACGACTGGTCGCAGGTCATGCGGCCCTGGGAAGCGAAAACCCTGAACGAACAGGCGGCGCGCTGCATGGATTGCGGCATTCCGTTCTGCCATCAGGGCTGTCCGCTGGGTAACCTGATTCCTGACTGGAACGATCTGGTGTACCGCGAACGCTGGGAAGAGGCGATTGAGCGCCTCCACGCCACCAACAACTTCCCGGAGTTTACGGGCAGTCTGTGCCCGGCACCCTGCGAAGGCGCCTGCGTGCTCGGCATCAACGACAACCCGGTGACCATCAAGGCCGTCGAGCTTTCGATCATCGACCGCGCCTTCGCCGAAGGCTGGGTCAAGCCGCAGCCGCCCGCCCAGGAAACCGGCAAGAAAATCGCGGTCGTCGGCTCCGGCCCGGCCGGACTGGCCGCCGCGCAACAGTTGCGTCGCGCCGGCCATGCGGTCACGGTCTTTGAGCGTGACGATCGCATCGGCGGTCTGCTTCGCTACGGCATTCCCGAATTCAAAATGGAAAAGAACGTGCTCGACCGCCGCCTCGAGCAACTCACCGCCGAGGGCGTGGTGTTCCGCACCAACGCGCACGTCGGGGTGAATGTCGAGGTCGAGTCGCTGCGCAAGGACTTCGATGCCGTGCTGCTGGCGGGCGGGTCGACCGCACCGCGCGACCTGCCGCTGCCCGGTCGCGACCTGCGCGGCGTGCATTTCGCGATGGACTACCTGACCCGGCAAAACCGCCGCCTCGAAGGTGACCAACTGCCGGAAGAGCCGGAGTTCAGCGCAAACAACAAACACGTCGTCATCATTGGCGGCGGCGACACCGGCGCCGACTGTCTGGGCACCGCCCACCGGCAGCAGGCCCGCCACATCGCGCAGCTCGAAATCATGCCCAAGCCGCCCGGCACCCGTGGGGGCGACAACCCCTGGCCGGAATACCCGCGCGTGTATCGCATCGCCTCGGCCCACGAAGAAGGCGGCGAGCGGGTCTATGCGGTTTCGACCAAGCGCTTCATCGACGATGGCACGGGCGCCGTGCGCGCGGTGGAAATCGTGTCGGTGGAGGTGAAACAGCAGGACGGCCGGATGAGCTTTGAGGAAGTGCCGGGTAGCACGCGCGAAATCCCCTGCGAACTGGCGCTGCTGGCCATGGGCTTCGTGGCTCCCCGAGCGCACGGTGACCAGCCAGCTCAATCTGAAGCTGACCGACCGCGGCAACGTGTGGCGCGACAAGGCCTGGATGACCTCGGAGAAAGGCGTGTTTACCGCCGGCGACATGCAGCGCGGTCAGTCGCTGATCGTGTGGGCCATCGCCGAAGGCCGGGCCGCTGCTGCCAGCATCGATACCTACCTGATGGGTCAAACCGACCTGCCTGCGCCGCTCGCCTGAGCGGTTCCGGCCCCTTGAGTACGCTCGCTAACGACCGCTTCCTGCGCGCCTTGCGCCGGGAAGCGGTAGACCGCACGCCGGTCTGGATCATGCGCCAGGCCGGGCGCTACCTGCCGGAGTACCGCGCCACCCGCGCCCGCGCCGGTGACTTCCTCACGCTCTGCAAGACGCCCGAACTGGCCTGCGAAGTCACGCTGCAGCCGCTGGCCCGCTTCCCGCTGGACGCAGCGATCCTGTTTTCCGACATCCTGACCATTCCCGATGCCATGGGCCTTGGCCTGTCGATTGACGAGGGCGTGGGCCCGCGGCTGGCGCATCCGGTCCGTAGCGCCGCCGATGTCGCACGGCTCGGCGTGCCGGATCCAGTGGACGATCTCGGCTACGTCATGGATGCCGTCCGCTTGATAAAGCGGGAACTGCACGGACGTGTGCCGCTGATTGGTTTTGCCGGCAGCCCGTGGACGCTCGCCACCTACATGATTGAAGGCGGCGGCGGGGACCATGACTTCAAACGGGCCAAGGCCTGGGTCTACAGCGAGCCGCGGCTGCTGCATCAAATGCTCGAGGTGGTCACCCGCTCGGTCAGCGGCTATCTGCAAGCCCAGCGCGCCGCCGGGGTGGACGCGCTGATGATTTTCGACACCTGGGGCGGTGCGCTAGCTGCTGACGCCTATCGCGAATTCTCCCTGCAATACATGGCGCGCATCGTGTCCGAGTTGGGCAATGCAGTCCCCGTAATCCTGTTCACCAAAGGCGGCGGCGCGTGGCTGGAAGCGATCGCCGACACCGGCTGCAGCGCGGTGGGACTGGACTGGACCGTGCCGCCGGCCGAGGCGCGACGCCGCATTGGCCATCGCGTGGCCCTGCAGGGCAATCTTGATCCGGCGGTGCTGCGCGCGCCGATTCCCGTGATTGAACGGGAAGTCGCGGCGACCCTCGCCGCCTTCGGCTCAGCGCCAGGCCATGTGTTCAACCTCGGGCACGGCATTACGCCCGACATCAATCCGGATCATGTGGCGGCGCTGGTGGCGGCAGTTCATCGGGGCGCTGGCTAGGCGTCGCCTCGCCCACCACCGGCTCCAGCCAGTGATGGAGGATCTCGGCCATCCCACCGCCGAAGAGCTTGGGGAGGTTCACGAAGCCACCGATCGCCGAGAGGACACCGAGCACGACGAGCGGACCG
>JAURHQ010000123.1 GCA_030833185.1 Gammaproteobacteria bacterium
AGATCCTCGCAGCGGTGGTGGTCATTGATGCCTTTGACTACCTCTGGCACCGGGCCAATCACCGGGTGAGTTTTCTGTGGCGCTTTCACAAGGCGCATCACGCAGATCCGGGCATGGATTTAAGTACGGCGCTGCGCTTTCACCCCGGCGAACTGATGCTCTCGGGGGTGGCCAAGGCGATCTGGATCGGCGTCTGGGGCCCCACGGTGATCGCGTGGTTCCTGTTTGAGGCGCTGGTCAGTTTTTGCGCCCAGTTTCACCACAGCAACATCGATTTCCCCGACCGTGTGGAGCGCGTGCTGTCGCTTTTCATCGTCACGCCGCGCTTTCACGCCGCGCATCACGCCGTGGACCGCGCCTACGGCGACCGCAACTTTTCCACCATCCTCAGCCTGTGGGATCGCCTCTTTGGCAGCTACGCGCGCCCGGCCGACGGCGGGGCGACCACCAACGGGCCAGAGGCGCTGGGCCTGCCCGAGGCGCGGGAGTTGGCGTTTTCGCCCGTTGCTTGGCTGACGGAACCCTTTGCCTCGCGTAATCTCAGGCCCGCCGAGAGTATCCCGGCCACGGCGCCCGGTTGCGACTGAGCACCGCGTTGCCTGTCACGCCCCTCACGTTCAAGGAGATAGTCATGAAGCTGATCACCGCCCTGTTGTTGACCCTGCCCCTGACCGTTGTTGCCGCCGAACACGGTGGCGCGCCCGCCGATGCGGCCAAGCCCGCGGCCGAAGCGGCCAAAGCCGCCACCGACACCGCCAAGGAAGCGGTCGACGCTGCCCATGACGGCATGGAGCACGGTGGATCACCCGCCGAGCACGGTGGCGCCCCGGCTGAAAAGAAGCCCTGAGCACCGCTAATCCGGCATGGGCTTGACCTTGATGCGCGCGCCGCGGCTACTGGCCGTGCTGTTGCTGTGGGCCTGTGGGCTCGCGGCACCGGTTCGGGCGGAGGAGGCGGCGCGCAAGTTCTACGCCGAGGACATCAAGGCCGCGATGATGGCGCACATCGCGGCCCGGGCTGACGCCGACGGCGTCTTTCACCTGCGGGACGAAAAGACCGGCGAGGAACTCGCGCTCAAGTTCGTCACCATCCACGACCCGGTGCGGGTGATCGGTCGCAACACCTATTTCGCCTGTACCGATTTTGCCGTGGTGGGCGCGCCCGAGAAACTTTACGACCTCGATTTCTGGATGAATCCGCAGACCGGCGAGCTCAAGATCTACGACGAAAAAATCCACAAGGAGCCGCGCAAATCGCTGCTCTATGGTTGGTATAAGCACCCGCGCTACACGTTTGTGAAGGACCGCGTGGTGGAGTTGTACTAGGCGCTGCTGCGCAAGCCAGATAATCTTCCGGGGGCGCGATGAAAACCAACCGCTTGGGCGACAGTGCGCTGGAGGTGACCGAACTGTGTCTCGGCACCATGACTTTCGGCGAGCAGAACACGGCCGCCGACGCGCACGCGCAAATCGATCACGCGCTGGCCTGTGGCATCAACTTCATTGATACCGCCGAGATGTACCCGGTGCCGCCCAATCGCGAGACCCAGGGCCGCACTGAAACAATCATCGGCCAGTGGCTGGCCCGTCACCGCGCCCGCCGCGGCGAGTTCGTGCTGGCCTCGAAAATTGCCGGGCCAGGCCGGCGCGACTGGATCCGCAACGGCGACACGCGGGTCTCTGCCCGCACCATTCCCTGGGCGATTGACGACAGCCTCAAGCGGCTTCAGACCGACTACATCGACCTGTTCCAGATCCACTGGCCGGAGCGGAACGTGCCGATGTTCGGCAACTGGCAGTTCGACCCGCTGAAGGAGAAAGACGCCACGCCCATCCTGGAGCAAATCGAGGCGCTGGCCGCAGCCATCACGGCCGGCAAAATCCGCGCCTACGGCCTGTCGAATGAAACGGCGTTCGGGCTGTGTGAATTCATGCACCTCGCCCGCGCCCACGGGCTGCCGCCGCCGGCCTCGATCCAGAACGGCTACAACCTGCTGATTCGTACCTTCGACGGCGATCTGGCTGAGGCCAGCTTCCGCCACAAGGTCCCCTTGCTCGCCTATTCACCGCTTGCGATGGGTCTCTTGAGCGGCAAGTTCACGGCGGCCGACGGCAGCATCCCGCCCTTCGAGGGCGAGCCTGCGCCGGGCTTACGCGAGGCGCGCCTGGCCAAGTTCCCGCAGTTTGGCGATCGTTACAAACGCCCGCGCGCCCTGCAGGCGGCAGCGGCCTATGACCGGCTGGCTCGCGCCCACGGCATCAGTCCGTTGGCGCTGGCGCTGGCCTTTGTACGGCAGCGGTTCTTTGTGGCGTCGACCATTCTCGGCGCGACTTCAATCGCGCAACTCGACGCGCAACTCGCGGCCTTCGAGGTCCCGCTGGGCAGTGAACTGCTGGGCGAAATCGAAGCCATACACACGGTTTACACCAGCCCGGCCGGCCAGTAGCCGCCGCCGGCGTTTTACCAGTACACAGCAGCGCAGGCTTGCCGCTCTGGTGGCCGGCGCGTAGCAGGAGCAGCAGGGCATGATTTTGAGGCCTATCGATCTTTCAGACTGTCGCAAAGTGGGGACGGGCGTCACCCGGCCCGAAGACGTGGTGGTGGCGGCCGACGGCACGGTGTGGATGTCTGACCAGCAGAGCGCGGTGGCGCGGCTGCGCCGCGATGGCGGCATTGAGCGCGTGGGCAAGGCCGGCGGCTCGCCCAACGGGATCAACATGGATCTGGCCGGGCGAATTCTGATCGCCAATTTCGGCGGACCGGAAACCGGCGCCGGCCCGCTGCAGCGCCTTGACCCGGCGACCGGCAAGCTCGAGGTCCTGTGCGGCCAGATTAACGGGCGCACGCTTTACGGCTGCAACTATCCGGTGGTGGATTCCAAAGGTCGCGTGTGGTGCTCGCACTCCACCTGGGGGCCGATAGACCGCGCGTTTGCCGGTCAGAACGACGGCTTCATTTTCCGCATTGACCCGGACGGCAGCACCCACGTGGTGGCCGCCGGCATTGCGTTTGCGAACGGCATTGCGCTGGATGCCAAAGAGCAGCATCTCTTTGTGTGCCAGACCGTTGGCTGCGACGTGCAGCGCTATCCCATCAACAAGGACGGCAGTCTCGGCACGCCCGACCGCTACGGCCCGAAGCTCGGCTTCACGCATCAGGAAGTGCAACACCTGCGGCCGCTGTCGCTGACCATGCGCAGCCAGCTGGGCGCGCCCGATGGCTGCGGTTTCGACGCCCAGGGCAATCTGTGGGTGACGCTCTTTCTCGCCAACAAGGTGGTGGTCATCACGCCCAAGGGCGAGCTCGTCACCATGCTGTCGGATCCGGAAGGTACGATTTTGCGCACGCCGACCAACGTCAGTTGGGGCGGGCCGGACCTCTGCGACCTCTACATCGGCAGCGTGGTCAGCGATTACGTTGTGCACGTGCGCAGCCCGATCCCCGGCATGCCGCTGGTGCATCAACGGTGAGCGCCGCCCAGTTCACCGCGCGCGATGACCGCTTCCACTTTGGTGAACTGGGCAGCGACTGGTGGGCGACCGAAACCGCGTGGTTCTCGTTCCACCATCCGGCGCGGCGACTCGGCGGCTGGTTCTACTGCATGTTCCGGCCCAACATCGGCACCGTTGCCGGCGGCGCATGGGTGTGGGACGACCGCGCGCAGCTGCCCTGGGAAGTGCTGTATTCAGCCAACTATTCCGCCCTGCAACTGCCGCGCGATCAGGATCTGGACGATTGCCGCCTGCCGAACGGCGTATCGATCCGCGCGCTGGCGCCGGGCATGCGCTATGCGCTTGGCTATGACGACGGCGACCGCCTGCAGGCAGACCTGCTGTTCGAAGGCGTGATGCCGCCCGAGCCGCTGACGGCAGTCGGCTCGACCTTCGGCAGCGCGCATCACTTTGATCAGTTGGGGCGCGTTACCGGGCACATCGTGCTGCACGGGGAACGAATCGAGATTGACTGCATCGGGATGCGCGACCGTACCTGGGGCCGCCGCCCCGAAGACCGGCCGCGGCAAGCGGCCTACGTCACCGGCGCGGCCGACGCCACTCACGGCTTTCTCGCGGTGAGCAACCTGCGTGAGGGCAAAGATGAAATTGCCTATGGCTTTTTGCGCCGCGATGGCGTCACCGTGGCGCTGACGGGCGGCAGCCGCGAGGTTGAGCGCGATCCGGCCACGGGTTGCGTCCGCCACATCCGCATGACGGCCACCGACCGCGAGGGGCGGCTGCTGCTGGCGACCGGCGTGCCGGTGAGTCGCATCGTGCTGAACCGTCATACGTTCATCGATCACAACAGCCTCATTCGCTGGGATCTGAACGGGGCAGAAGCCTGGGGCGAAGATCAGGACATGTGGCCGGTGCATCGCTGGGCCCGTTATCGACGGGACGCCGTGGCGCATCGCTAGCGATCAAATCATCAGAGGCAGGTGCGCGGTGAGTTTTGCAGCCATTCTTTCCGCCGAGCGCATCAATGACCTCACCGCGCGCGGTTTATGGGTCAACCGCCTCGTCTGCGATCTGCTGGACGTGGCCGCCGCCCGCACGCCGCACGCCCCGGCCATCGTCGAATACCGCAACAGCACCGGCCCTAGACCACCCGCATCAACTACCGCGAACTGCGCGATCTTTCCATCCGCATCGCCACCGCGCTGGTCGGGCTTGGCGTGCAGCGCGGCGATGTGGTTTCGATTCAGCTGCCCAACTGGTGGCACTTCGCTGCCGTACACGCGGCCTGCGTGCGGATTGGCGCGGTGACCAATCCGCTGATGCCGATTTTTCGCGAGCGCGAACTGGAGTTCATGCTGGGCTTTGCCGGCTTGGGGGCGCTGTTCCTCCTGCAGCGGCACCGCGGCTGCGCGTTCGTGGGCCTGCGCGCCGGCGCGAACCTCGACTTCGCCAGCCTCATCCAGTTTTTGAACGAGGCCGGTCTGATCAAACCCTACCGGCCCGAACGGCTGGAAGTGCTGGGCGCCTTCCCGCGCACCCGCAGCGGGAAAATCCAGAAATTCCGGCTGCGCGAGATGGCGGCGACGCTGACGCCGATCGTCATACCCCCGTTAAATCAGTTGAGGAAAGCAGCTAGCCATGAGTCCTGACGAACTGCTGCGCCGACTTGCGCAGACCCTGAAACAGGAAATCGCCCCGGCAGTGGGCGAGGCTTATCCCAAGACGCAGGCCTATATGGCGAGCGTGGTGCTGGATAAGTTGTCCCAACAGCTCGCACTGGCCGAGGCGCATGCCGCCGCCGGCCGCGCGGACGTCGCGGCCCTCGCGCGCGACCTCGGCGAGCTGCTGGGCGGTAGTCCCTTACCGGCGGCGCTGGGGCGCACGCTGGCAGGACTCAGCGGCGCACCCGACAAGCACGGACTGAATGCCCTGGTGGCCGCGCTCTATGCGGCTCAAGCCGAACTCGACACCGAGGTCTTCCGGCAAAGCCTCGCACGGATTCGCCAGACGCTGCGCCTCGGCCTCGACCGCGAACTGGTCTACGCCGCATGAGCGCGACACCGGGCACGCAAACCCCCTCGCTGGAGTCGCGGATCGCCGCCTACCTGCGAGGCAAGCTGCCGCAGGCCGAGGGCTTGCGCCTCGGCGGTGTCGAACGCATCGCCGTGGGCTGGTCGCACGAAACCTGGCTGTTTGATGCGGAGTGGCAGGAGGCGGGCCACGCGCATCGTCAGGGTATGTGCCTGCGTCGCGATCCGGGTAACGCGCTGCTGCGGCATTTGTCCGATCTGGGCGAGCAGTTCCGGGTGCTGAAAGCCCTGGAATCAACGCCGCTCGCCGCGCCGAAAGTCTGGTGGTACGAGTCTGACCCGGCGATTCTCGACGCGCCGTTTCTGGTCATGGAAAAAGTGCCCGGCAGTTGCCCGAGCCCCTGGGGACGGGAGGGCCGCGCGTTCTATCAGGCGGCCGCCGAGCGCGGCGCCTTGCCGCGCAGCTTTACGCAAACGCTGGCCACCTTGCATACGCTGGACTGGCGTGCGGCGGGACTCGAGTTTCTGGGCGTGCCGGCGGCGGGCCCCGATTTTGCCCGCCGTGAAATCGCCAAATGGCGCGAGCTCATCGCCCTGTCCGGCCACCCGCCGGAGCCGGTGCTGACGGACCTCATCGGCTGGCTGGAAGCCAACGCGCCCAGCAGCTCGCGGGTCACGCTGGTGCACGGTGCCTATCGCACCGGCAATCTGCTTATCCACGAGGACCGTATCTCAGCAGTGCTCGACTGGGAATTGCAGGTGCTGGGCGATCCGATGTACGACGTCGCCTATGTGCTGTCCGACCTGAACCGCGAAGGCACCGAGCTGCTGTCGAATCTGGTCGACCGCGACGCCTTCTACCGGGAGTACGAAGCCGCCACCGGCTTTACGATTGATGACGAGATCTGTCGCTACTACAACGCGCTCTACGCCATGCGTTCGGTCGCGTTCTGGATGAGCGCCTCCGGGCTCTACGCCGAAGGTCGCAGCAACGACATCCGGCTCGCCCGCACGCGCTGGTCGGTGCCGGTGGTGTTGGACCGCGCGGCGCGCGAACTTGGTTACTAAATCTGACGATTGCAACTGACAGGGGAGAGGACGATGGGAATTGCAGAGCAGCCAGCGGGCGGCGCGGCCAACGCTGAGCAGATCGAAACCCTGGACGCGCTGATCATCGGCGGCGGCGTTTCCGGCATTTACCAACTGCAGGGTCTCCTCCAGCTGGGCATCAGGGTGAAGATTTTCGAGGCCGGCGGCGGCGTGGGCGGCACCTGGTACTGGAACCGCTACCCGGGCGCGCGCTTTGACTCCGAGTCCTACAGCTACGCCTACAGCTTCTCGCCGGAGTTGCTGAAAGAGTGGAACTGGAGCGAGCACTACTCGGCGCAGCCCGAGAACGAGCGCTACCTCAACTTTGTGGTCGACAAGTTTGACCTGCGGCCGCACATCCGCTGCAACGCGCGGATCAAGTCCGCGCAGTTCATCGCCGCGCGCAACCAGTGGCTGGTCGAAACCCACGACGGTCACCGTGCCTACACGCAGTTCCTGATCTCTGCCGTTGGCATTCTGTCGGCGCACCAGTTGCCGGACATTCCGGGCGTGGAAACGTTTGCCGGAGAGTCGTTCCACACCGCGCGCTGGCCGCACGAGAAGGTCGACTTCAGCGGCAAGCGGGTGGGCGTGATTGGCAGCGGCGCGACCGCCGTGCAGCTCATTCCGCGCATTGCCGGCGAGGTCGGTCACCTGACCGTCTTTCAGCGCACCGCCAACTACTGCTGCCCGCTGCGCAACTCGGTCATCGATCCCGACACCCAGCAGCAGATCAAGGACAGCTACGACGAGATTTTCGCCAAGTGCCGCGCCACCTTCGCGAGCTTCATGCAGGACTTCGATCCGCGTAAAACCTTCGACGTCCCGCTCGCGGAGCGGCGCGCGTTCTATGAGGAGATTTGGGCGCAGCCGGGCTTCACCAAATGGTTCGGCTGCTTCCACGACATCATGACCGACGATGCCGCCAACGAAGACTATGCGGAGTTCGTGCGAAACAAGATTCGTGCGCGGGTCAAAGATCCCGTGGTGGCCGAAATGCTGGTGCCGAAAGACCATCCCTTCGGCGCCAAGCGCATTCCGCTCGAAACCGGTTACTACGAGGTCTACAACCAGGACAATGTGAAACTGGTCGACATCAAGACGACGCCGATCACCGAAATCACCGCGACTGGCATTACCGTCGGCGAGACCCACTATCCGCTCGACGTCATCATCTACGCCACCGGCTTTGATGCGATCACGGGCGAGCTGACGCGCATGGATATTCGCGGCGAACAGGGCCAGTCGCTGAAGGAAAAATGGGATCGCGAGGGCCCCAGTGCCTACCTCACCCTGCAGACCGCCGGCTTCCCCAATCTTTTCATCGCCAACGGCGCGGTGTTCTGCAACTTCACCCGCTGTGCCGAAGTGCTGGGTGACTGGGTGCGCGAATGTCTCACCTATATGCGGGCCAACGGCTATACGCGCATTGAAGCCAGACAGGACGCGGAAGACGCCTGGACCGAGCATGCGTCCAGCCTGACGGAGGGCATGTTATTCACCAAGACCAAGTCCTGGTTCATGGGCACCAACATCCCGGGCAAGAAGCGCGGGTTTCTGTTCTACGCCGGTGGTGCGCCGGCGTTTCGCGACAAGGTGGCGCAGGTCGCGGCAAAGGGTTACGAGGGCTTCAAGCTCAGTTAGGGCCAAGCCGGCGGTAGCGCCGAGCGCTGCCGCCGGGGATGAGCACGCCTAGCCGTCGATATAAACCTGCCGATGCGTATAGCGCCACTCGCCGTGCTCCTTGCGCAGCCTGTCGCGGTAGCCGCCGGTCAGGAGGTAGTCGCTCTTGCCGTCGTGCACCTTGAAGTAGATGAGGCCGCAGGTGCCGGTGGCGGTGTCGCCGGTGATCTCGAAGCTCACGTTCACCATCATGTGGCGCACGCCGCCACCCGCCCAGGAGTGGTGATATTGCTGGGTGAATTTCTGCAGTTCTTCGCGACCCGCGAAGCGGCCCATCAGCGGGCTCTCGAACACGCCGTCTGGCGTGAAGCAATCCATCCAGGCCTCGAACTGGCCGGCGTCGACGGTATTGGCGTAATGGGCGTAGAGCTCGCGGATTTGTTCGCGGTCTTCAAACGTGCCGGTAATTTTGGGCATGGGAGTCTCCTTGAATGGCGGCGGGCGTTAGCTGCCTGCCGAGTATCGCAGAGCATCCGCGGGCCCGGCGAGTGCCGGGCGAGGCCTTAGTAGCCTGGCGGCGGCGGGGTGCCCGGCGGCGGATAGGCCGGGGCCTGCGGCGGCGGGGCGATGGCGCCGGGCGGCGGTACGGTCGCATTGGGCCACTGCGCGGCCTGTCTGGCCTCCGCGCCGCGCCGCTCGGCGTCTACCCGTGCGGCAACGCTGGCCGATACCGGCACCTGATGGCCCTTGGCGTACATGCATTCCACGTAGGCGCTATCGTAGATTTGCTGCTGCGTCATGCTTCCGGTTCGCGCCGCTTCGCTGCCAACAACACTGCCGAACAGCAGCCCCAGCCCTGCGCCACCCGCCGCCCCCGAGCCGGCATTGCCGGAAGCGGAACCCAGCAAGGCACCGGCGGCGGCGCCGACCATCGTGCCGACTGCCGCCGACTTGACCCCGATGTCGCTGCCCCCTTCGGTGGGCGGTGGGCCGATGGTCTCGCGCGCATAGGCTCGACATTCGGTTTCGTTGGCGCGGAACTGATCGTAGGTGGCGTAGCTGCCTGGCAGGGCGCTCACGCTCGGGCCCTGCGGGTAAGTGGCGCAGGCCGCAAGGGCCAGACTCAGCACACCAAGCGAGAGCGAAGATAAAACGGGCTTCATGGCGATACTCCGTGTATGGCGGGCGATTACTGCGCGGGCTTGGTCGGCGGCAGGTTGCGCGGATCGACCGGCACCCACTGCTGATCACACTGCGGCACGTAGGGGTAGTAGCCAGCCGGCTTCGGGCAGTAGTACCAGAGCTGCGGGGCGGCCGGCGCGGCGGCCTGCGGGGCCGGGGCGGGCGCGGGTGGTGGCGCATCGCGCTGGATGTAGACCGTTGGCTCGCGTTCGATGATCACCGTGCGCGGCGGCGGGTCGTAGTACCAGGGCGAGTAGTAGTAAGGGCGCGGCCCCCAGAACGGATCGGCATACACCGGCCCGCCCAGATAAAGCCCGAACGAGGTACTGACCCGGCCGCGGTCGGCGTAGTAGCCGCCGTGGTTGTGATGACGGCGACCGGTGTCGTGCCAGTCCCGGCGGTTGTCACGGTCGCGGCGCGGTTCGCCGCGGGGGCGCTCGACCGTGCCCCCGCGCGGGGTGCCAATGCCGGCCGCCGCGTGGGACCCGATGATGTCCCGGTCGCCGCCCCCTTTACCGCGCTGACGGTCGGCGGCAGCCGCAGGCTGCAGGCACAGCGCCAGCAGGCAGGCGAGGGCGAGGCGTGGGGTGAAACGTACGGTCATGATGGCAACTCCCTGAAATAGGCCTCGCGAGGATAGTCCCACGCTGGCTGGCGGCCGCTGACCCGGGTCATGCGGGATTGGCCGTGGGGGCAGCCTGCGGGCCACGGATTGAACCCGCACTGAACAGATCGGTGGCGACCGCGACTCGGCCTATACTGGGCTCAGGCAGTTTCACGACGGGTAAGTTCACGGTGGCCGAGCAGTACAAACTGGTGTTCTCCGGACGCCTCGCCGAGGGCATTGCCGAAGCCGACGTGATCGCCGGCCTGGCCCGCCTCCTGAAAACCGAACCGGCCAAAATCGCGCCCATGTTCAGCGGACAGACGGTGGTGCTGCGCAAAGGCCTCGATGAGGCGACCGCCGGGCAGTATCTCGCCGCGCTGGCCAAAGTCGGCGCCCTGTGCGAGCGGGTGCTCATGGTCGACCCGCCGCCGGCCCGACCCGTCGCGCCGCTACCCCCCGCGCTGGCGCCGCTCGCGCCGGCCATTGCTCGGGCGGCAGCCGCTGTGCCGGTCGCGCCGGCGTTGGAGATTGCGCCGCCAGGCGCCGTGCTGCTCGACGCGGCGGCGGTGACCCCACCGGCCATCGACACCAGCCACCTCAGCGTTCTGGCGCCGGGCCCGCTGCTGCTCGACACCGATATTGTGGCCGCGCCGTTTTTTGATTTATCCGAACTCAGCCTGGCCCCGGTCGGCGTGACGCTGGTCGATGCGGTCGAGGTGCCGCCGGCCGAATTTGATTTGAGCCACCTGTCGCTCGCCAACTGATGCCTTTTATCCAGCGCAACCCCGGGGGCCGCGAACACGCATGAGCAATCTCACTAAATCCCTGCTGTGGCTGGCCTCGGCCGTGGTCATCGCGCTGGCGGTCTATCTGTGGGCGCTGCGCGAGGACCCGGCGCTGGCGGCGAAGATGGCCGAAGCGCCGGCCGGCGTGCGCAACGCGGTCGCGCCTGCCGACGAGGAGACAGCGCCACCCGTCAGCACCCTGCCGCCGGACGAACCCGCCGCCGAAGCCCTGCCCGACCCGGCCCTGCCGGCGCTGGAAGACAGCGACGTGGCGGCGCTGTCGGCGCTTCGCGCGCTCGCGGGACAGTCCTTCATCACCACCATGATCGAACCGCGCTCGCTGGTGCGACGGCTGGTTGTCACCATCGACAACCTGCCCAACGAGCGCCTGTCGATGAAATACCGCGTGGTGCGCGCCGTGCCCGGCAGCTTTGAGGTGGCCGGTGGTGAGGCCGCGTTACAACTTGCGCCCGGCAATGCCGCACGCTATCAGCCGCTGCTCAACGCCCTGTTGGCCGCCGACGCCGCTTGCCACGGTACGGGGGCGCGCGCGCTTGCTGCTTGCTGTTGGCGTGAAGAAAAGAGGGGAGAGAGGAAGGAGCGGAGTGAGAAGGAGGCGGCAGCAACGGAGCGCGCGCACACC
>JAURHQ010000124.1 GCA_030833185.1 Gammaproteobacteria bacterium
CAGCCCGGCGCGCTGGCGATGAAATGCAGATGGCCAGGCCGCATGGCGTCGCGGTCCATGGCGCGCAGCAGTTCGCCCGCCGGGCCGTCGGTCGGCACCGGATAATCGGCCGGCTTGATCGACCAGAACGCGTAGCGCCCGTCGGCCCCGGTGCGCACCCGCCCGCGGGCCGAGGTTTCGAGCGGGCCCGGCTTCTGCACGTCGTACCAGCCCTCGCCGTCGCTGGACCAGATGTCCAGCACCGCGCCGGCCAGCGGCTGTCCGGCGGTATCGGTGATTTGTCCGGTATAGCGCGTCGGCGTGCCGGGCACGCCGCTCGCAAGCTCGCCGTCCAGCGGCACTTCCGGGGCGTCCGGCAGGTAAAATGGACCCAGCACGGAAGACGCCAGCGAACCCGCCGCAACCGGGTGATTCAGCGCAATCACGAGGGAAGACAGGCCCAGAATGTCCGACAGCAGGATGAACTCCTGCCGGTTCTCGGTGCAGTTTTGACCGGTGCGGGTGAGGAAATCGATGGCGGTGAACCATTCGGCTTCGGTCAGTTCAACTTCCCGCGCAAAGTCGTGCAGGTGGCGCACCAGCGCGCCGATCAGCTGCCGCGTGCGCGGCGTGACCTGCGCGCTCATTCTGGCCAGCACTGCGTCGGTGAGGGTGGTGACGTCGAGGTCGCTCATGCAAGGCTCCTGCGGCTTAAGGGTCTCGATTAAGGGCGATTATGCAGGGCGCTGGCGGCAAATACTCAGCGCCTGGTGCGCAGTGCCCACAGGCCGATGCAGATGACGGCCGCCATCAGCGCGGCAAAGCCGCCGCTCGGCGCGACCTGCATCACCCCGCCCGTTAGCGCGGGGCTAAGCGCCGCACCGCCCGAGAACGCAAACACCAGCGCCGAGGTCGCGCCGACCAGCGCCACCCCGGTGTAGGCATGGCCGACGGTCACCATGGCAAGCGTGTAGATCCCACCGCCCGCAGCTCCCCACAGGAAGGCCGCCGCCCACAGCGCGGCGGGCCAACGCGCGGCCAGCAGCAACAGCAGCGCCCCGCCCAATCCGGCGACCAGCATCGCCCGTAGCAAGCCAGCGGCCGCAAAGCGGTCGGCCATGAGCCCCAGCGGAAACTGGATGACGAAGCCGCCCACGCCCAGCACCGCGACCAGACCCGCCGCAGCGCGGCCGGACAGCCCGGCGTCCAGCGCCTCAACCGGCAGAAAGGTGGCCGGGCCGCTTTCCAGAAATCCGCCCAGCAGCGCGGCCAGCACCAGCAGCGGCCGCTCGCGCCACAGGCGCGTGAAAGCCCCCGGCACCGGCGCGTCGTCCGCCGCCGGCAAGGCGGGCAGGCCCCACAGGCACAGCAGGCCGGCGACCAACAGCACCGCCGACACCTGAAACGCGAGATGACCCGTCGTGCCGGTGAGCGTCAGCATGGCCGGCCCCAGCACGAAGCAGGCGCCCACCATGGTCTGAAACGCGCCGATCACCGCGCCCCGTCGCGCGGGCGTTGCCGCGCTGGCGACGTAGGACTCGGCCGACACCCAGCGCAATCCGCCCGAAGCGCCCAGCACGGCCACCGCCAGCAGCCACGCCCCCGGCGCTTCGGTCATCACAAAGACACCCACCACCAGCAGCGGCGCAAAACCGGTCGCGATGTAGATCTCGCGCAGGCCGCAGCGCCGGGTGATTCGGGCCGTGAACGGGGTGACGATGAAAATCGCGAGATACAGCGCAGCGCCGAAGAGCCCGATCAGCCAGGCCGGCTGCCCCTGTGCCGCCAGCTGCACGGTCAGCACCGGCATCAACATCAGGACGCCGATCAGTTCGCAGAACGTGGAACCGAATAATCTTGCAAGGGTCATGGTTTATACGGCGTGCACCGGTCGTGAAAGGACTACAGTGCGTCGGGCCACGGGGCGCCGCCCCATGGCTTAGGGTTACTACTGAAGGAGACTGTCATGAACACTGTTGTTAAATCTCTGGCCGCGCTGTTGCTCGCCACGCCGATGCTGACGCTGGCTGCCGAGCCGCCCCCGCCGCCACCGGCCCATGATATGGGCATGGAGATGATGCACGGCAAAGACCGCAACGGGGAGCGCAAAGGCAAGCGTTGCATGGATAAGGGCATGGGCATGCACCCGCCGGGCCCGATGGTCATGATCCCCATGCTGCCGCCCGGCAACGACAAGCAGCAACTGCTGATGCAGGCTGAAATCCAGCAAAAAGTAGCTGAAATCGTCGCTAAATACGCCAACCAGCTGCCGTGATTCCGCGCTGACGGCGGCCTATTCGGGCCGCCCGTCGCGCAAGCGCGCGTCGCCTTCAAACAGCGCGCGCAGTTCGTCGGCCGCCTCGCGGGTGCTCTGCACCAGCTTGGCGTCGTCCTTGTAGATGGCGTGGGCGGCGGCCAGCGCCTGTTCGTCGTGATGGCGAAACGCGGTCACGGCGCGTCGCGCCTGACGCGGCGAGAGCCCAAGCCCCATCAGCAGATGTTCGGTGAGCAAAAGGCTGGAATGAAAGGTCTCGCGCTGGATGTCGGTAATGCCGAGATCCAGCAGGCGATACACATGCCGGCGGTTGCGGGCGCGGGCCAGAATCTGCACCTCCGGGAAGTGCCGACGTAGCGTCTCTGCGGTGCGCACCGAGGCTTCCGGGTCGTCAATCGCCAACACCACAAATTTCGCTTCGCCGACCCGTGCCGCCTGCAGCAGTTCTAGGCTGGAGGCGTCCCCGTAGTAGGACTTGGCGCCGAAGCGCTGGCCCATGTCGACCTGTTCGGGGTCGAGCTCAAGGGCGGTAAAGGGGATTTGCAGCGCGCTCAAGATGCGCGCGGTGATCTGCCCGAAGCGGCCAAAGCCGGCAATCACCACCTGATGCTCAGTCTGATCCACCGCATCGAAGGGCCGCGCGTCGTCGCTGGCCTGCCGGCCGTAGCGCCCGGCCAGCGCATACAGCAGCGGCGTCAGCGCCATCGACAGGCTGACCACCAGCATCAGCAGTTCCGCGACGGTGCCGGCCAGCACGCCGCTTTCGCGCATCACGCCGAACAGGATGAACGCGAACTCGCCGCCCTGCGCCAGCGCCGCCGCCAGATGCAGGCCGTGCCGATGCGATTGCCCGAAGCCGCGCGCAATCGCATACACCGCGCCGAACTTGACGCCCATCAGGCCGACCACCAGCGCGGCCAGCGTGAGCGGCTGCGCCAGCACCAGCCCGAGATTGGCGCTCATACCGACCGAAATGAAAAACAGCCCCAGCAGCAGGCCTTCAAACGGCGCGATGCGGGCTTCGAGTTCGTGGCGATATTCGGAGTCGGCCAGCAGCACGCCGGCCAGAAACGCGCCCAGCGTGACCGACAGGCCGGCAGCCTCCATCACCGCGGCCGTCGCCACCACCACCAGCAGCGCGGTGGCGGTGAACAGTTCGCTGATTCGGGTCGCCGCGACCGCCGCGAACAAGGGGCGCAGCACCACCCGGCTGACCACCACCAGGCCCAGCACCTCGCCGACCAACTTCAACACGCCGGCGAGTGGGCTGGCGCTTGCACTGACCGCCGGTGCGGCCAGCAGCGGCAGCACCGCCAGCAGCGGAATGACCGCCAGATCCTGAAACAGCAGAATCGCAAAGCTGGCGCGCCCGTGGTGGGTCGCAAGCTCGTGCTTTTCCGCCAGCATTTGCAGCACAAAGGCGGTGGAGGACATCGCAAGCCCGCCGCCGACCACCAGCGCGACCGGGCCCGACAGCCCGCTCCACCAGGCGCCGGCGGCCAGCAACAGGCCGCAAATCAGCACCTGCGCGCTGCCCATGCCGAAGATGGGTCGGCGCAGCGCCCACAGCCGGCTCGGCTGGAGTTCGAGCCCGATGACGAACAGGAGCAGCACCACCCCGAACTCGGCCAGGTGCCGGGCGCTGGCGGCATCGTCGATCAGGGCAAGCCCGAAGGGACCAATCGCGATGCCGGCCAGCAGATAGCCCAGCACGGCGGCAAACCCAAGGCGTTTCATCAAGGCCACGGCGAGCACCGCGGCCGCCAGATAAATCGCCACATGCTGCAGATTGCCCATCCCACGCTCCCGGCTTCGTTACGCTTACACTGCCGCAGGATAAAACCTTCGGTCAGGACTACGCGCATGAAATTCGGCCTCATGTACAGCTTTCTCACGCCGGCCTCCGGCGCCATCAGCCATCAGGCGACGTTTCGTGAACTGGACGACCTGCTGCCGCTGGCCGAATCGCTGGGCTTTACGGCCTTCCATACCACCGAACATCACTTCCAGCACAACGGCTGGGCGCCGAGTCCGCTGGCGATTCTGGCTTACGTCGCCGGCCTGACTCGCCGGATGCGTCTCGCAACGAATGTGCTGCTGCTGCCGCTGTACGACCCGCTACGGCTGGTCGAAGACGTGCTCACGCTGGACAACCTGAGCAACGGCCGGCTGACGCTGGGTGTCTCACCCGGCTATGTGTCGGAAGAATGCGCGGCCTACGGCATTCCCTACGAAGAGCGCTTCGCGCGCAGCGAGGAGATCCTCGACATCCTGCAAGCGAGCTGGCGCGACGAGGTGCTGAGCCATCAGGGTCGCTACTACCAAATCCCGGCCTGCCGGATGGTGCCGCGCCCGGTGCAGCGGCCCATTCCGCTGTGGTACGGCGTGTCCGGACCGAAACTGTTGCAGCGGGCGGCGTTGCGCCGCTGCCCGGTCACCGCCTCGCCGCGGCACACGGTGGCGGAACTTCAGGCGCATTACGCGCGCTTCGACGCGGCCGCCGCCGAGGTCGGCTTTGCGACCACCGAGCGGCCGATCATCCGCGAGACCTTCGTCGCCCGCAGCCTCGCCGAGGCGGAGGATCTGGCCGGGCCCGCCATCACCGAACTCTTCGGGCTTTACAGCCGCAAATCCGCCGCCGGCGAGCGCCAGTTGCGCAACGACCGGGGCGAGCTGGTGACGGACGAGGGCATGCTCGACTTCCGCAGCTTTGCCGGGCGCTACATCCTGGGCGATCCGGCCAGCGTGCGCGAACAACTGCACGCCGTGGTAGACGCCCTCGCGCCCAGTGAAATCATCTGCCGGATGCAGCTGCCCGGGGTGCCGACGGCGGCGCTCCGGCAGTCGCTGCAGCTGTTTGGCGAGCAGGTGATCCCGGCCTTTGCCGGGCAGCGCTGATCTGCGGGGCGGCGTGGGGTAGCATTCACGCCTGCCGAGGCTCAGGAATTCGCCATGGTCCGCTGTACCGTTATCCAGTTTGCTACCGACCTCACAATCGCGCCGGCCGAGCTTGCGGTGGAGGTTGAGGCGCGTGGTCTGGACGGGCTCTTCTTCCCCGAACACACCCACTTGCCGGTCGCTTCGCGCTCGCCTTTTTTTGAAGGCGGCATCCTGCCCGAGCCCTATCGCCGGACCTACGATCCCTTCGTCGCGCTGTCGATGGCCGCCGCCGTCACGCGCCGCATTCGCCTCGGCACCGGCATCTGCCTGCTGACCGAACACGACCCCATCGTGCTCGCCAAAACCATCGCCACGCTGGACCGTTTGTCCGGCGGTCGCGTGGTGCTGGGCGTAGGCGCCGGTTGGAATCAGGAGGAGCTGGCGAATCACGGCACCGACTATGCGAAACGCTGGGCGGTGCTGCGCGAACGGGTGCAGGTCCTACGCACGATCTGGCGTGATGAAGAAGCCAGCTTTGCCGGCGAGTTCACCCGTTTTGGGCCCATGTGGTCATATCCAAAGCCGGCGCAAGCTGGCGGCCCACCGATCTGGATCGGCGCCAACTCGCGCTACGTGCCCGACCGGGTGGCGGACTACGCCGACGGCTGGATGCCGATCCGCGGCCGCGGCAACGGCGAGGATCTGGCGCGGCTGCGCGAAGCCTGCGCCAAACGCGGTCGACGCTTTGAAGATCTGCAAATTGCGCTGTTCTACGCGCCGGAAGACGAAACCGAATGCCGGACGTATGTGCATCAGGGCTATCACGAACTGATTTTTGCCCTGCCCTCGGCAGATCGCGACACGGTGCTGCCCAAACTCGACGAACTGGCCGCACTGGCTACCCGCCTGCGCGCCGCCTGAGGAGCTGATATGAACCAGAAAGAAGCTATTCCAACCGACGATTCCGCGCTGGACGAATCCGTCCTGCGTGACAGCGCCGCTGCGTTCTGCGCCAAATCGGCGCCGGTCAATCGCCTGCGCAAACTGCGCGGCAAAGACCCGGCCTACTCCACCGATCTCTGGAGCGAAATGGCCGAACTCGGCTGGACCGGCATGCTGGTGCCCGAACGGGCCGGCGGGCTGGGGCTGGGCCTGCGCGCGCTGGCGGTGATTCTGGAAGAACTGGGCCGGGTCGCCGCGCCCGAGCCGCTGCTTGAGTTCGCCGGCCTCTCGGCGCTGGTGCTGGGCGACCTGGAAACCGACGCCGCCGACGCGCTGTCCGGTCAGGTCGCTGAAGGCAGCGCGCTGGTCGCCACCGCCTGGCAGGGCCTGCCGCGCGACCCGCAGATCGAGTGGTCCTCGGCAAACCTGCGCGAAAACGCCGCCGGTCTGGTATTGAACGGCGCCAAGTTCGCCGTGGCCCATGCCTCCAGCGCCACCCATCTGCTGGTGCCCGCCCTGCTGGGTGAGGCGCCGGCCATCGTTGCCATTGCCGCCGGCACCGCCGGCATCACGCGCAGCACGCTGGCCTTGAGCGATGGATCGAAGCTCACCCATTTCGTTTTTGAGAACGTGCAGTTGCCGGCGAGCGCGCTGCTGGCCAGCGGCCCCTTGGCCGAAGCGGCCATCGACCGCGCGCTGGACGGCACGGCCATCCTTGCCGCCAGCTACCTGCACGGCCTGTCGCGCGAAGCCTTCGACATCACGCTGAAATACCTCAAAACCCGCCAGCAGTTTGGCAAGCAGATTGGCGCCTTCCAGGCCCTGCAGCACCGTGCGGTCAATCTGCACATCAACAGCGAGCTGTGCGCCGAAGTGGTCAAGGAAGCGACCACCGGCTGGGCGCAGGCCACCAGCCGCGCCGACCAGATGCGGCTGGCGAGCCGCGCCAAATACCGCGCCGGCGAGACCGCGCGGCTGATTACCCGCGATGCGGTGCAGATGCACGGCGGCATTGGCTTTACCGACGACTGCGACGTGGGGCTTTATCTCAACCGCGCGCTGGCGATCGGCGCCGCCTTTGGCAACGCGGCCTGGCATGCCCGCCGTCTGGCCAAACTGGGTGACGCCAAGGCGGCGGTGGAAACCACCCGCGCGGTGGCCGACCCGGCCGACGGCGACTGGAACAGCCTGACGGACGAAGATTTCCGGATGGTCGTGCGCAACTGGTTCGAGCGCGAATATCCGGCGGAAATGCGCTATCCGTCGCGCCGCCTGCGCTGGGCCGAATCGCGCGACTGGTACATGAAGCTGGTGGCACGCGGCTGGGCCGCACCCGGCTGGCCGCGCGAGTACGGCGGCATGGGCCTGACGCCGGCCAAGCTGCTGGTGTTCATGGAAGAGCAGGAACGCTGGGGCGTGGCGCGCACGCCGGACATGGGCATCATCATGGTCGGCCCGCTGCTCATCAAACACGGTACCGAAGAGCAGCGCGCCTTCTGGCTGCCGAAGTGCCTGAGCGGCGAGTACATCTGGTGCCAGGGCTATTCCGAACCCAACGCCGGATCCGATCTCGCCAGCCTGCGCATGGAGGCGGTGGTGGACGGCGAGGACTTCGTGGTCAACGGCCAGAAGATCTGGACCACGCTGGCGCAGGACGCGAGCCACATCTTCCTGCTGGTGCGCACCGATAAAACCGCCAAGAAGCAGGCTGGCATCAGCTTCCTGCTGGCGGACATGAAGAGCCCCGGCATCACCGTGCGGCCGATTCGCAATCTGGCGGGTCACGAAGAGTTCTGCGAAGTGTTTTTCGACAACGTGCGGGTACCGCGCAAGAACATGGTGGGCGAGCCCAACAAGGGCTGGACCATGGCCAAGGCCTTGCTGTCTTTTGAGCGGATTTTCCTCGGCAGCCCCAAACAGTGCCAGAACGCGCTGAAGCGCCTGAACGACGCCGCGACGCATGCCGGCCTGTTCAAGGATCCGGGCTTTGTCGAGCGTTACACCAAGCTGAAACTCGACGTGCAGGATCTGGAAACGCTGTACGCCCGCTACGCCGCGATGGTGAAACGCGGCGAGACGCTGGGACCGGATGTCTCGATGCTCAAGATTTGGGCCACCGAGACTTTCGCCGCGCTCAGCGAACTGGTGCTGGAGGCCGCCGGCGCTCAGGGGGCTGTGCTGGATAAAGCGAACTTCGGCGAAGTCGACGTCGAGTTCATGAGCATGTTCTACAACGCCCGCCCCGCCACCATTTACGGCGGCAGCAACGAGATTCAGCGCAATATCGTGGCGAAGGGCGTGCTGGATTTGCCGGACGCCTGAGCGATCCCGGCGTGATGCCCAGGGCGCGGCTTAAAGGCCGCGCCGGTGCTTGAGCTTCCGTCCGCGCCTCAGGGCGCGGCGGACATCTCGAACACCAGCACCGGGTAGGGCAGATGCCGCGCCAAGCGGCAGACCGCACCGCCCACCGTTTTTCCGTCCGCCGACTGAAACTGCCAGCCGCGATCGTTGGCCGTCAGCGGCGTGGGCATGAGCTCTGCAAGCTTGGCGTTAAGGATGTCGCGCCCGGCGGTGCAGTCGTTGAGGCTGATGTAGGCCCGCTCGGCGTGAACGCGGGTCACCAGATTGGTCGCCGTCTCGATGGTTAGTTCGGTATCCGCCAGCACGCTGCGGAGCTTGGCATCAACCACCGGCACCCGCATGAGCAAGGTGCTGGTGTCCTGCGGCAACTTGCCGTAGCTGTAGGAATGCGGCAGCGGGGCGCCCGCCTGCGCGCCAAAACTCAGCACAAAACGGGCGTCTTCGGCGCGGGCCGGCAAGCTCGCGAGCGCAAGAAACACGCTCGCGATCCGCAGGCCCCTCATGGTCTTCATCCGCGCTGGAACACCGGCATCACTTCGCGCGCGAAGAGCTCGACCGAGGCTTGGGCATCCGCCCCACGAATGCCAGGCATGTGCATCCAGCAGACCATTTCCGTGCAGCCCAGACCGTCGCGGTACTTCGCGATTTCTTCAATCGCAAACTCCGGCGTGCCCACGATGTAGCGCTGCTTGAAGGTCTCGAAGCTGACCTGGTTGTGGTCCGTGATGACGCTGCCGTCGTCGTTGCGCAGATTGCGATCGCCAGCCGCCGAGGCCTTGCCGTACACCTCGCGGTAGAGGTGCTCGATCGCCGGCGCGGCGATGGCTTCCGCCGCTTTCATGGTCGGCCCGACGAACACCTGACGGATGATGGGTTTCTCCGGAATCGTCCAGCCAATTTCAGCCGCCGCGGCCTCGTAGGGCGCGTAGTGGGCGCGGAGCTCTTCCACCCCGTAGCGCGGCGACATGATTTGAATGGCGTGACGGCGCGCGGCCCGGCGCAGCGAAGACTTGGCCGATACCCCGTACCACAGCTGCGGGTAAGGCTTCTGGAAGGGCTTCGGCGTCATCACCGTGCGCGGCACCTGATAAAACTTGCCGTTGAACTCAAACTCGTCTTTGGTCCAGGCCTCGATCATCAGATCGAGCCCTTCTTCAAAGCGCCCCACGCGTTCGTCGCGCGGAATACCGTGGGCGGCGAATTCTTCCGCCACATAGCCCGGCGCCACGCCGACGATCAGGCGACCCTGGGTGATGTTATCCAGCACCGCCAGATCTTCGGCCAGCTTCAGCGGCGCATAGAGCGCGGTCAGCATGACTGCCGTGCCGATTTTCATGGTCTTGGTCACCGCCGCCGCCGCGCCCATGGTGGGAATCGGGCCGGGGCACAGGCCGTCGGTCTTCGCGTGGTGGGTGGCGAGATACATGGAGTGATAGCCCAGCTCCTCGGCGCGCGGCAGGCACTTCAGCATGTCCTGATAGGGCTCATGCCAGGCAATGCCGCAGCCGGGCGGCAGCTGGAACGTAAACAGCAGACCAAATTTCATACGAGTTCCTTAAATGCTCAGGCCATCACCGGCGCAATCTTGCAGCCCAGTGATTTGAGACGGTTCTGGATGGCGACGGCGACTTCGACGCAGTTCGGGCCATCACCGTGAATGCACAGGCTTTCCGCGTCCAGCGTCACTAAGGACCCATCCATGGCCTGTACCTTGCCGGTTTTGACGTAGCACTCGACCTGCGAGGCCGCGAAGGCCACGTCGGTTTCGTGCTTGTGCCGCTGAATAACGAGCGAGCCGTCGGCGGCGTATTGCAGGTCCGGGTAGATTTCACCCACCACGCGAATGCCCCGCTTCTTGCAGGCGGTGGGCAGCGCCGCGGTGGTCGGCGCCGGCCAGTACAGCATAGGCGCGTCGGACAGCTTCAGGATGCCTTCAGCCACCGCCTCGGCCAGCTCCTCGTTGGCTTTCAGCACCGAATAGAAGGCCCCGTGCGGCTTGATGTGGTGGAGCTTCATGCCCTCCACCGCCAGCGAGGCCTGCAGCGCGCCCACCTGATAAACGACGTAGGCGTAGGCGTCTTCGGCGGTGATGTTCATGGCCCGGCGCCCGAAACCCAGCAGGTCCGGCAGCCCGGGGTGCGAGCCGACCGCAATGTCATGCTGCTTGGCCAGTTTCACCGTGTTGATCATGGTGACCGGGTCGCTGGCGTGAAAGCCGCAGGCCACGTTGGCCGTGGTGATGTGGGGCATCATTCCCTCGTCATCCCCCATATGCCAGTTGCCAAAGCTCTCGCCCATGTCACAGTTGATGTCCATCTGCTTCAGCATGTGTTGCCCCTCGTGGCTGGAAAATGAATCTGGCAGCGAGTGTAGCGAGGCCGTCGGGCCTTGGGCAGGGTGACGAAAAATTTCCCTCGCCAAGGGGGTGCCGCTCCCCGCACAAACCGTTTATCATGCGCCCCCTACGCGCCCGTAGCTCAGCTGGATAGAGTACCTGGCTACGAACCAGGGGGTCGGAGGTTCGAATCCTTCCGGGCGCGCCAGAATCCTTCTCTCAGCTCAAGCAGTTACGCGGTTTCCCGCTCGCTGCTTTCGCCCTCCTCATTCGCCGGTGTGCCAGAAAGTGTGCTAACCACAGCACGAAGCCTGGACACGTTCCCGGCGTACTCCGCCAAATGCTCCGCCGACAGATGCGCGTAGCGTTGAACCATCGAGAAACAGGCCCAGCCGCCAAGCTCTTGCAGCACGTGCAACGGCGTACCGTTCTGCACATGCCACGAGGCCCAGGTGTGCCGCAGGTCATGCCATCGAAACGACTCGATGCCAA
>JAURHQ010000125.1 GCA_030833185.1 Gammaproteobacteria bacterium
AGCTCATCACGGCGCTGGCCAAGCATTACAAGTTCGAGATCGATACCCCGTATCAGGACCTGCCGGCAGCGACCCGCAAAGCCATTCTGCACGGCAGCGGCAACGAGGAACTGCCTTTCGTTTATCTAAGCTCCGGCGGGCGCAGCTACACGCGCAAGCATCCGTTCGAGGGCGTGCTGCCCAACATGGAGCGGCGCTATCGCGAAACCGACTCCAGCGTGGTCCGCGAGGAGCTGGCCAAGTTCCAGAGCAACAGCCCCTGCCCGGAATGCAAAGGCTCGCGGCTTAATCGTGCGGCGCGCCACGTGTTCGTGGGCGGACGCCCGCTGTACGAACTCACGCGCCTGCCAATCGCCGGCGCGCAGGCGTTTTTCAGCGGACTGACGCTCGATGGCAGCCGGGGCGAAATTGCCGCGCGCATCGTCAAGGAAGTAAATCTGCGGCTGCAGTTTCTGGTCAATGTGGGTCTGGATTACCTCGCGCTGGACCGCAGCGCCGACACGCTCTCGGGGGGCGAAGCGCAGCGCATTCGCCTGGCGAGCCAGATTGGCGCCGGGCTGGTGGGCGTGATGTACGTGTTGGACGAGCCCTCGATCGGTCTTCATCAGCGCGACAACGAACGCTTGCTTGGCACGCTGCGTCACCTGCGCGATCTGGGTAACACCGTGATCGTCGTCGAGCACGACGAAGACGCCATCCTCACCGCCGACCATGTGGTCGATATCGGCCCCGGCGCGGGAGTCCACGGCGGGCGCGTGGTGGCGCAGGGCACGCCGGCCGAAGTTGCTGCCCATCCGGAGTCGCTCACCGGGCAGTATCTTTCCCGCCGCCGCGGCATCAAGGTGCCGGCGCAGCGACATCAGCCCGATCCCGAGCGCGAACTCCGTCTCTTCGGGGCTCGCGGCAACAACCTGCGCGGCGTCGACGTGGCCTTTCCGGTGGGGCTGATGGTGTGCGTGACCGGCGTGTCGGGCTCGGGCAAGTCCACGCTGGTGAATGACACCTTGTTTCACCTCGCCGCGCGCGAGTTGAATGGCGCCGGGCTTGAGCCCGCGCCGTTTGATCGCTTCGAAGGGCTGGAACATTTCGACAAAGTGGTCGACATCGACCAAAGCCCGATTGGCCGCACGCCACGCTCCAATCCCGCGACCTACACGCAGTTGTTCACGCCGATTCGCGATCTGTTTTCCGCCGTGCCCGAAGCGCGGGCTCGCGGCTATCAGCCCGGTCGCTTCAGTTTCAACGTCAAGGGCGGCCGCTGTGAGGCCTGCGAGGGCGATGGCGTCATCAAGGTCGAAATGCACTTCCTGCCCGATGTGTACGTGGCCTGCGATGTGTGCAAAGGCAAGCGCTATAACCGCGAAACGCTGGAAATCCTCTACAAGGGGCGCAGCATCAGCGAAGTGCTGGATATGACGGTGGAAGAGGCCAACGAGTTTTTCGCCGCCGTCCCGAGCATCGCGCCCAAACTGCGGATGCTGATGGAAGTGGGCCTGTCCTATATCCGGCTGGGCCAGAACGCCACCACGCTCTCTGGCGGCGAGGCGCAACGGGTGAAACTCGCCCGTGAACTGTCCAAGCGCGACACCGGCAAAACGCTTTACATCCTCGACGAGCCCACCACGGGCCTGCACTTTTTCGATATCGAACAACTGCTGAAAGTGCTCCATCGGTTGCGTGACCACGGCAATACTATCGTGGTGATTGAGCACAATCTGGACGTCATCAAAACCGCCGACTGGGTGATTGATTTAGGTCCTGAAGGGGGCACCGGCGGTGGCCGTCTGGTGGTGGTTGGCACGCCCGAGCAAGTGGCGGCGGACCCGGCGTCCTACACGGGCCGCTTTCTGGCACCGCTGCTGAATTCATAGCGAGCCTGGCAGCGCCGGAACCCTGCGCTATACGGTGAGTCGGTAGATGACCTGGTCCGCCGGGCGGATTTCGGTGGCATTCCAACGGTCGAGTCGTTAGATTCCACAATTCTTGCAAGTTAATCGTGGGCGCGTGGTCAGGGATAGTGCATGCCATTGAAGGCGAATATCCGGTTTAGCGAACTCGTGCCGCGTCGTCTGCATCTGGTGGTGCTGTTGCTCGCCGCGCTGATGGTGGCCTCGCTGGTTTACCAGCAGAAAATCTTCACGCGATTTCTGGAAGAGCAGCAACTTAATGCCAGCAGTCAGGCGGTGCTGGCCACCCTGGGGCATCTGGACGCAGACCTGAAGTTTGCGGAGGAAAGCGCCCGGCGTTTTGCGGGCTTGATGTCGTTTAGTGCGGGCGATCTGGCCCTGGAACCCGGCTCGCTGGATGCGCTCATCGAGGTTAATGACGATGGCGTTCGCCGCAGTCGGCGCGGGTCGTATGACGCCAGCAAGGAAGCCGGCATCTGGATCCCGGCGGCGGTGAATCTGGACGAGCGGACTCGTCAGCATTTCCTGCGGGCCTGGCGGCTGACCAATCTTTTCGGGCAAGTGAGTTACAGCCAGCGTCTGGTCGATGCCTGGGTGCTGCCCTTGACCAACGGCGAAGTCATTTTCTATCCCGATGCGCCCAATTTTGTGTTCAACGCCGGCCGTGACACGGATTACCGCCAGACCGACTGGGTTCAGTTGGCGGACCCAACGCAAAACCCGAAGCGGCAACCCCGCTGGACCCGGGCAGCCTTCGATGCGGTGGCTGGCGCCTGGATGGTCAGTGTGGTGGCGCCCTATTTCGAGGACGGGGTGTGGGCCGGCACGGTGGGCCACGACCTGCTGTTGAGCGAGCTTTTCTCCGCTCTGGTGGTGAAGTCGCAGGTCGGCAATCGCGGTCTGTTGCCGCTTTACGTGGTCACGAAAGGTGGCGACCTGCTGCTGAAAGACGTTGCCATGCCAGGGCAGGGGGAGAAGATCCCCGCCGAGCACGCCCCGATCCTGGCCCGGGCCAGCCCGCACGGCCTGGTGGCGGAAACGCTGGGCGACGACACCTATCTCATGGCCCCTATCCCTGCCCTTGATGCCACCGTCATGTACAAGCTCAGCGGCGCGCTCAATCGCGCCGCCCTGGGCTCGATGCTGGGCCCTCTGCAATGGATCTCCGGCGTGCTGATGCTGCTGCTCGGCATGCTGGGCTACGGCGTGCTTGCCGAAGACCGCCAGCGTCGACAGCAGCAGCGGGCCGCGCTGGAGGGACGCAATCGCGAGCTTGCCGAGATGGTCGCGGTGCGCACCAGCGAACTCGCCGCCGCCAATCAGCAACTCGAAGCGATGATGTTGCAGGATCACCTGACCGGGCTGGGCAATCGGCGGGCCTTCGACCAGACGCTGGAGCGGGTGTGGGCAACGGCCCAGCGCTCCCGCCAGTGCTTCTCTGTGGTGATGCTCGATGTTGACCATTTCAAGGGCTACAACGATGCGCTGGGTCACCCAGCGGGCGATGCCTGCTTGCGCACGATAGGCCGGGTGATTAAGGAGAGCGCACGGCGTCCGGAAGATGTCGCGCTTCGCTACGGCGGCGAGGAGTTCGCCCTCATCCTGCCCGACACCGACCTCAACGGCGCCCTGCAGGTCGCCGAACTGTTGCGCCTGATGGTGATGGCCCAGCAGTTACCCCACCCCCGGAATGCTGCCGGGATTGTGACCATCAGTCTGGGCGTCGCCAGCCTCAATTTTGAACAGGACAAGGCACCGGCCGACCTGCTTGCCCGCGCCGATGCCGCGCTTTACCGGGCCAAACAGGGCGGCCGTAACCGTAGCGAAGCCGATCGGCCTCGCCATCTCCCCTCGCCCGAGGCTGGCGAATGAGCCAACACACTGGCGGGCGCGCCCGCTTTAAGTAAGGCTGCGCGCATGACTAACAGCAGCCTGCAGACGCTCGCCAGCTATGTGCCCGCGCTGGTGATCCGGCGGTTCAACGCGGGCCTCACCGCGGTGGATGAACCGAGCGCAGAGGCTTTCCCGGCGCTGGCGCTGTTTGCCGATATTTCCGGCTTTACCGCGCTGACCGAGCGCCTCGCGGCGCGCGGCCCCTCGGGGGCAGAAGACCTCACCCGTTACCTCAACACCTACTTCGGCGAACTGATCCAGTTCATTTCCGAAGCCGGTGGCGACACCGTCAAATTCGCGGGCGATGCCCTGCTGGCCCTCTGGCCAGCGCAGGATCCGGCGCAACTGCCGGCGCTGGCCTTAACGGTGGCGAGCGTCGCGCAACGCATTCAGGCCCGTCTGAACGACTTCGAGGTCGGTGAGGACGTGCGTTTGTCGCTGAAGGTGGCGGTCGGCGCCGGTCAGGTTGCAGCGCTGCAGCTGGGCGGCGTCTTCAATCGCTGGGAATTGCTGGTGGCCGGCAGCCCCTTAAGCCAGGTGGGGATCGCCAACGGTCAGGCCGTGCCCGGCGATCTGGTGCTCTCGCCCGAGGCCTGGGCGCTGCTGGCGCAGGCCGGCGACGGCGAGGTGCTCGGGCAGGGCGTGGTGCGACTGCGCGCGCTGCAAGCACCGCCACCGGTCGCGCTGCCCCGTATCCAGCCCGGTCCCGATACCGCTGACGCCCTGCGGCGCTTCATCCCCGGTGCCATTCGCGCCCGGCTGGACGCCGGCCAGTCCGACTGGTTGGCCGAGTTGCGGATGGTGACGGTGGTGTTTATCAACCTGCCCGATTTCACCTATGAAACGCCACTTGAGCGTGCGCAGGAATCCATGCGCGCCCTGCAAACCGCGCTCTATCGCTTTGAAGGCAGCATCAACAAAATCAGCGTGGACGATAAAGGCGCCTCATTGATTGCCGTGCTGGGCCTGCCCCCGTTGGCACATGAAGACGACCCCGAGCGCGGGCTGCGCGCGGCGCAGATGATGCAAGACAGCCTGACCGAACTGGGTTTCCGCTCCTCGGTAGGCGTGACCACCGGCATGGCGTTTTGTGGCGCCGTGGGCAGCGACCTGCGCCGCGAATACACCGTGATGGGTGACGTGGTGAATCTGGCCGCACGCCTGATGGTCGCCGCAGCGGGCGGCATTTTGTGTGATGCCCCGACCGCGCAGGCGGCCGGTGCGCGCGTGGACTGCGTGGCGTTGGCACCCATGAAACTCAAAGGCAAGGCTGAACCGGTCGCCGTGTTCCGGCCCGGTCGGCGGCTGTCGACCACGCGCGCCGCGGTCGCCTCGGGACGGCGGCTGGTCGGCCGCGACGCCGAGCGGACCCAACTGCTGAGCATGCTGCGAGATTGTCACGACGCCGTGCGGCGGGCCGTGCTGGTGCAGGGCGAGCCGGGCATGGGCAGTTCTGCGCTCATCGACGAGTTGGCGGCGCAGGCCGCGCGCGAAGGCCTGACCGTGCTCTCTGCCGCGGCGGATGCAATCGACAGCAACACGCCCTATCACCTGTGGCGCCCGCTGCTGCTTGAGTGGCTGCTGGGCGGTGACACGCCCGCCTCCGACACCGTGCCCGATGCGCTGCTCGCCAGCCTGGGCGAGGAAAGCAACTTGGCGCCCTTGCTGGGGGTAGTCTTCGCGTGCGACTGGCCCGACAACGAGACCACCGGCAAATTGACCGGACGCGCCCGTGCCGACGCCCTGCAAGCGCTGATCGCGCGGCTGTTGCAGCACGCCTGCACGCGCGCGCCCGTGCTGCTCGCCCTGCACGACGCGCAGTGGTTCGATTCCGCCTCCTGGGCGCTGTTACTTCATGTCTGGCAGGCCATGCCCCGCGTGCTGCTCGCGCTGGCTGGCCGACCGGTCATGGCGCCAGAAATCGAAAAATTTCTGGAACTCACCGGCAGCGAGCGCCTGCTGTTACAGCCGCTGGAACGCGCCGGTGTGGAGCAGGTGCTCTGCGAACATCTGGCCGTCGATCACCTGCCGGCGGCGGTGGTGGCGCTGATTGCCGAGCGGGCCGACGGCAATCCCTATTACAGCGAAACCCTGGCTACGGCCCTGCGCGAGGCCGGCCTTATCGAAGTTCGCGGCCGTGAAGTCTTCATCGCGGCCGAGGCGGGTGAGCCTCGCGACTGGCAGCTGCCGGGCACCGTGGAAGGTGTGGTGACGGCCAGCATCGATCGCCTGCCGGCGCCGGAACAGCTCACGCTCAAGGTTGCCAGCGTGATCGGTCGGGTCTTCAGCCGCCACGCGCTGCGCGAAATCTACCCGGTGGCGATCGCCGAAGATGATCTCGCAGCCCATCTCGACGCGCTGGGAACCCGCGACATGACGCCGGCGCTGGGGCGCGGCGGCGCCAGCCGTAATCCGGAAATCGACAGCGCGCATCGCTTCCGCAGCACCCTCATCAAAGACACCGCCTATAACCTCATGCTGTTCTCGCAGCGACGCATGCTGCATCGGGCGGTGGCGGGCTGGCTGGAACAGACCCACGCGGACGATCTGGCCAGCTGGTATCCGGTGCTTGCCCACCACTGGCGCAAGGCGGGCGAGGATAGCCCGCCCGATCAGGCCGCCTGGCTGAAAGCCATCGACTACTACAGCCGCGCGGGCGACCGCGCGGTCGCGGCCTATGCCAACGAAGAAGCCATTCACTTCTACCGCGAAGCAATAGGCCTGTTGGGCCAGTTGCCGACCGACGACGCGCTGGCCCGTCGCGAGCTGCAGCTGCAGCTTGCGCTGGGCACGGCGGCGGTGGTCGCACGTAGCTACGCCGCGCCGGAAGTGCAGGCGGCGTACGCGCGCGCCACCGAACTTTGCAATCAGGTGGGGGACCACGCGCAGCTATTCCGCGCCCTGCGCGGGCTGTGGCAGTACCGGCAGGGGCAGGGTGAGATGCAGGAAGCTGCCCGTATCGGCCAGCAACTGATCGAGCTCGCGCGCCAGTCGGGTGAATCGGCACTGTTGCTGGAAGCCAACCGGCTGCTGGGCAACAACGCCTATTGGATGGGCGATTTCATCGCCGCCCGACACTACATGGAAGAAGCCGTTGCCCTGTTTGATCCGGCGGCCCACGCCGGGCTGGTGGCGCAGTTCGGGCAGGATCCGGACGTCGCGAACCGGGGCATTCTGGGCTGGGCGCTGGGATTCCTCGGCTATCCCGAGCAGGCGCAGGCCCAAATCCGGCAAGCGGTTGTGCGGGCCGAAGCAATCGACCACCCCTTCAGTCGCGTGTTTGCCTACGGTGCGGCGATGTGGAACCAGCATTTCCTGTCCGAAATCGATAGCGCCGAACACTGGGCGGAGCGCTTGATTGAGCTGGCGCGCGAGCGCGGCTTCACCTACCTCGAAGTGGCCGGACAGGTCGTGCGTCACTGGGCCAGGGCACGGCGTGGTGTTGCCGGAGGCATCACCGATCTGGAAGCCGTGCTCACGCAGTGGCGTGCCAGCGGCGCCACCATCGGCATGCATTTATTTTTGGTGGTGCAGGCCAACGTGTGGCTCCACGCAGGACGACCGGATGAGGTGCAGCGCACGCTTAGCGATCCCGTGCTGTCCCAGCGCAGCGTCAGCGAACGCTGGCTGGAAGCCGAAGTGCAGCGCTTGCGCGGTGAGGTTGCCGCCGCTGCTGGTCAAATGACCGAGGCAGAGATGATTCTGCGGCAGGCCTGGGGCGTCGCCGAAGCGCAGCACAACCGTCTCGCCCAGTTGCGAATCGCAAGTTCGCTGGTGCGGCTCGCGCCACGCTGCCCGGCCGCCGCCGATGCCGCCGCGCGCCTCCAGCAGGTCTACGCGCAATTCGAAGAAGGGCAGCAGCTGGGCTTTCTGCGCGAAGCGCGCGCGCTGCTCGACGGCTTGCCGCAGGCCTAGCCGCATCGCGGGAGAAGCCCGGCGGGTAGCGCCGCCCAGTCCGCTAGGGCACCATGCGGCCCCTGCCTCCTCACCAAAGGGTTTGCCATGTCCGCGCTCATTTGCGGCTCTTTTGCCTTCGACAACATCATGGTCTTCCAGGACCAGTTCAAGAATCACATCCTGCCGGACAAGATTCACATCCTTAATGTGTCGTTCCTGGTGCCGCATTTGCGCCGCGAATTTGGCGGCTGTGCGGGCAATATCGCGTACAACCTGAAACTGCTGGGCGGCGAGCCCATCCCGATGGGCGCGGTGGGCATCGATTTCGCGCCCTATGCGCAGTGGATGGATACCTGCGGTATCAATCGCCAGCACGTGCGCGTGGTCGAGAACACCATGACCGCGCAGGCCTTCATCACCACCGACCTCGACGACAACCAGATCACCGCTTTCCACCCCGGCGCGATGGAGCAGGCGCATCTCAACCAGGTGCGCGATGCCGCGGGCGTGACGCTGGGCATCGTGGCCCCGGACGGCCGGCAGAGCATGATTGAGCACGCCCGCCAGTTTGTAGAAGCGGGGATTCCCTTCATTTTCGACCCGGGTCAGGGCCTGCCGATGTTCAACGGCGACGACCTCAAGCAGTTCATCATGCAGGCGACCTACGTCACGGTGAATGACTACGAGTCGGAGTTGATGCAGGAGCGCACCGGCTGGACGCTGGCCGAAATTGCCCAGCACGTGCAGGCGCTGGTGGTGACCCGGGGCGGCGAAGGCTCAATCCTTTACCGCAGCCACGGCACGCTGGATATTCCGGCCGCCAAGCCCGCCCAGCTGCGCGACCCCACGGGCTGCGGCGACGCTTATCGTGCGGGCCTGCTCTACGGTCTCCTGAATCGTCTGGACTGGGCGGTCACCGGGCGGATCGCCTCACTCATGGGCGCGATCAAAATCGAACACGCCGGCACCCAGAATCATCGCTTCACGCGCCTGGAGTTTGCCGCCCGTTTCGAGCGCGAGTTTGGCATGCCGCTCGTCTGGTAGCCCGCAGCCGCCGGGCTTTCTGCCGGTCGTTACGGGACATCAGTCCCGCCGCGACCGGGAGTTCCTCCTGCGCCTCGGCAGCCGGTCGGCTCCGGTCCCCGTAGCACCGGCCGGCACAGGCAGGCTGGTGGTTCTTGAACGACAAGGACCACCACGCGCATGTCGCCTGCTGCCATCTCGTCTGATGCCGGGCCTACGGCTCTCTTACTGCTGGCGCGTGCGCTTGGCATCGCGCTCGCGCCCGATGCGCTGGCCACGCAACTGGGGCATCAACCGCCTCCGCTGACGCTGGCAGCGCTGGCCAGCGCCGCCCGTCAACTCGGCCTGCGTGCGCGTACGCTGCGCGGCGCGCCGGCAACCCTCACCGAACTGCCCTTGCCCGTGCTGGCGGCCATGCAGGACGGCCGCTTGCTGCTGCTTGCGGGATGGCGGGGTGATGAGGCGCTGGTGCAGGCGCCAGGTCAGCCCCCGCGGGTGCTGCGGGCTGATGAGTTTCTTGCGGCGTGGACCGGCGAGCTCCTGCTGCTGGGGCGGGGCACGCGCGACGATGGCGGGCGCGCGGGCTGGTTCTGGCCAGGCCTGCTCGCCCATCGGCAGGCCTTGCTCGGCGTGCTGGGGGCCAGTTTTTTCCTGCAGCTGCTTGGCCTGCTGACGCCGCTTTTTTTTCAGGTCGTGATCGACAAGGTGCTGGTGCATCAACAACAGACCACCCTCGACGTGCTGTGTCTGGGCCTGCTGTTGGTCTGCGTGTCCGAGGCGCTGCTGGGCGGCTTGCGTACCAGTTTGTTGACGCACACCGCAGGGCGCCTGGACGTGCTGTGGTCCGGCCAGGTGCTCCGCCATTTGTTTCACCTGCCGCTCGCCTGGTTTCAGACGCGCCGCACCGGCGACACGGTAGCGGCGGTGCGCGAGCTTGAGCAGCTGCGGACCTTTCTCACCGGCCCGGCGCTAACGCTGGCCCTGGACCTGATCTTTGCGCTGGGCGCGTTAGCGCTGCTGCTGGCCTGGCAGGCGACGCTCGCTGCGGTGGTCCTGGTGGCCGTGCTGGCACAGGCCGCTCTGGTCGCGTTCAGCGCACCGCCCTTGAGAGCCCTGCTTGAAACGCGCTACGACCGGCAGGCCGACGCCCAGTCGTTTCTGGTGGAGGCCGTGAACGGCTACGCCACGCTCAAGGCGGCGGCCTGCGAACACAGCGAACTGCGCCGCTGGGATGAACTGCAGGTCGCCGCCACCATCGCCGGTCAGCGGCTGCAGCGGGCCGCCAGTCTGCTCGCCCAGCTCAGCGGCCTGCTGCAGAAAGTGGGCACTCTGGTCACGCTGTGGCTGGGCGCCCGCATGGTTATGGCCGGCGGGCTGACGGTCGGTGAACTGGTGGGCTTCAATCTGGTGGCCGCGCGGCTGACCCAGCCGGTATTGCGCTTGGCCCAGTGCTGGCAGGAGTTTCAGCAGCTGCGGGTGTCCTTGCGCCGGCTCGACGGGATTCTGCAAGTCCTGCCCGAGCCAGCGCCGTCGGCGAGCGCCGCCAGCCCGACGCTGGGCGGGCGGATCAGGTTTGAGGGGGTGAGCTTTCGCTATCGCCCGCAGGGGCCTGATGTGCTTGAAGACCTCAGCCTCGAACTTGCACCGGGCACAGTGCTGGGGGTGGTTGGGGCATCGGGTTCCGGTAAAAGCACGCTGGCCAGCCTGCTGCAACGGCTGTATGCGCCGCAGCGGGGCCGCATCCTGCTGGACGAGACCGACCTCGCACATTTCAACCCGCAGGCCTTGCGCCGGCAGATTGGCGTGGTGCCGCAGGACGCCCGACTGTTCAGGCGCTCGGTGGCGGCCAATATCGCGCTGGCGGCGCCCGGGCTGGCGCAGGCACAAATCGAAATCGCCGCACGGCTGGCCGGCGCACACGAGTTCATCCTGCAGTTGCCGCAGGGCTACGACACGCTGCTCGGCGAACAGGGGCTCGATTTATCCGGCGGCCAACGGCAGCGGCTGGCCCTGGCCCGGGCCTTGGTCACCGCGCCCCGCCTGCTGGTGCTGGACGAGGCGACGTCCGCGCTGGATGTAGAAACCGAAGCCGCCTTTACCAGCCGGCTCCTGCAACTGGCACGGGGGCGCACGGTGCTGATCATCGCCCACCGCCTGAGCGCCGTGTGTCGCGCCGACCAGATTGTCGTGATGGCAGACGGCCGGCTGGTCGAGCAGGGCACGCATGCCGAACTCCTGCGCCGCGGCGGGCGCTATGCGCAGCTCTGGGCGCTGCAGCTGCGCGGCGCCCACGGGATGGCGGCGTGACCGCTGACAAGCGCGCGTCCCGGCGCGCTGTCGCGGCCGAACTTCGCGAGTTCCTGCCCGCCGCCGAGGCGCTGTTGGCCACCCCGTTTAGCCTGGGCGGCCGACTGGCGCTGTGGGCAATTTGCCTGCTGTGCGCGCTGGTGCTGGCCTGGGCCTGGTGGGCACGACTCGACATTGTGGTGCAGGCGCCGGGGCGGGTGGTGGTTGCGGGGCATAACCGGGCGATGCAGGTCA
>JAURHQ010000126.1 GCA_030833185.1 Gammaproteobacteria bacterium
ACTCACCTACTGCTGTCGACTGCTTTCCTAACTCTTAATCAGCGGGTCCTTGGTTCGAGCCCAAGTGCGTCCACCACACAAATCAGCCATTTATTCGAATAGTTCCATTGGTTGCTTGCTGCTGGATTTAAACTCCAGCAAGCACATAGCAATCACCAGCTGGCTTTCGGACGACCCAAGCGGGTCTACCAATCTGACAATGGCACAAGCCACCTTATCCCAATATCCAAGTCCGACCAGACCGGGCCAACCCGCAACCCGCAACCCCGGGGGGGGGACAGGGCCGATCACTGCTTGATTGTCACGGGTTACCACCGCGTGAATTTTTTTGGGTTGAATTTGGACGTCAGCTAATCGGAACCGCAAGTGACCAACCGACTAAATAGCCATATCGGATTATTATTACTGCCATATTGAAGTGATAATCTAGATGTGCTCTTTCTCGGGCCATGGGGACGCAGCCGAGCATCGAAGATTTCATCGCGAAGTGGCGTGAAACGGGTGGCTCCGAAATTGCGAACACCCAATCCTTCATAAACGAACTGTGCGCCCTGCTGGACGTGCCGGTGCCAGAAGGCAGCAAATCTAATGTTCACCTGAATGACTATGTATACGAACGCAGCGTCTTTCAGGACAATGGCGACGGCACCCAGAGCTTCGGGCGGATCGACCTCTACAAGCGCGCCTGCTTCATCCTAGAGGCCAAGCAGGGCAGCGAGGCAGACCGCATCGCGGCGGGCAAAGGTGAGGATGATCTCGACCTTTTCGGCCAGACGGCAACTGTTCGCGTCAAGCGCGGCACGGCGATGCGTGGCACGCCCGGTTGGGCGAAGGCGATGCTTCAGGCCAAGGGACAGGCAGAGCGCTATGCGAAGGCGCTGCCGGTCGATCACGGCTGGCCGCCCATCCTGATGGTGGCAGACATCGGCTACTGCATTGAGGTGTATGCCGACTTCACCGGCACAGGAAAGGCGTACGCCCAGTTCCCTGATAGGGCGCGTTACCGCATCATGCTGGACGATCTGCGCGATCCAGACGTGCAGGACAGACTTCGAGCGGTGTGGACCGATCCTAAGGCGCTGGACCCAACGGCCCGTGCCGCCCGAGTGACGCGTGAGGTGGCAGACCTGCTGGCCACCGTGGCCCGGCGGATAGAGAAGCGCGGCTATAATGCGGAAACAACCAGCGGCTTTCTGATGCGCGTGCTGTTCACGATGTTTGCAGAGGACAGCGGCCTCATCCCCCATGGCAGCTTCACCGGACTGTTGAAGGCGCAGCGCGCTCATCCGGAGCATCTGGACCATCAACTGTCCGCGCTGTGGGCGGCGATGGACAAAGGGGAATTCTCCCCCGCGCTTGGCGTGCCGCTGAAGAAGTTTAACGGCTATCTGTTCAAGGAACGCACCGCCATCCCGCTTGATGTGGAAGAACTCGACGTGCTGATCCGCGCGAGTGAACATATCTGGACCGAGGTTGAACCCGCCATCTTTGGCACGTTGCTGGAACGGGCGTTGAACCCCAAGGAACGATCGAAGCTCGGCGCGCACTTCACGCCGCGTGCCTATGTGGACCGGCTGATCGGCCCGACCATCATGGAGCCTCTGCGCGCGGAATGGGACGGCGTGCGGGTCGCGACTGCCGACCTGATCGTTGATCCCGAAAGTGAGGAAGGCAAAAAGATGTCTCCCTCCCAGAGGGAGGCAAGAGCGAAAGAGGCACGCGCGCTTGTGGAAGCCTTCCATTCAAAGCTGGCGCAGACCAAGGTGCTGGACCCGGCCTGTGGTACGGGCAACTTCCTATATGTTGCGCTCGCCCGCATGAAGGAGTTGGAAGGCGAGGTGATCGACCTACTGATAGAACTGGGCGACGACCAATACGTCGCGGAAATGAGCGGACATACGATCACGCCCGAAAACTTCCTTGGCATTGAAATCAACCCCCGCGCCGCCGCCATCGCGCAGCTCGTGCTGTGGATCGGGTACCTGCAATGGCATTTCCGCGTGAACGGCATGGACCGCGCGCCGCCCGAACCCATATTGCGCGATGTCCGTACCATCGAGAACCGCGACGCGCTGATCGACTGGGATGATCGTGTGCTTGAGGTGGATGGGGATGGAAAGCCGGTCAGCCGCTGGGATGGGGAAACGATGAAGGAGCACCCCGTCACCGGTAAACCCGTGCCAGATGAGGCGGCACAGGTTGAAGTGTATCGCTATATCAAGCCGCGCGCGGCGAAATGGCCCAAGGCCGATTACATCATCGGCAACCCGCCCTTTATCGGCGGAAAGGACGTGCGCGACCGTCTGGGCGACGGCTATTTCAAGGCTTTGTTCGCGACAACCGACGTGCCCGAAAGCGCGGATTTCGTGATGCACTGGTGGGATAAGGCGGCCACAGCTGTGCGCAGAGGCGGAACACGACGCTTTGGCTTTGTCACCACAAATTCGATCACCCAGGTATTCAGCCGCCGGGTCATCGCCAAGCATCTGGATGCAAAGGATGCCGTCAGTCTGGTGTTCGCCATTGGCGACCATCCTTGGGTGGACGAGAAGGACGGCGCAGCTGTCCGTATTGCGATGACGGTTGCTGTTTCGGGGCAACGGGACGGGCAGCTGCTGCACGTCACCAATGAGGCGGAGGCTCCGCATCGGATCGACTTTGTCACCGTGCAGGGCCGCATAAACTGTGACCTGCGCAACGGGGCGGATGTGACATCGGCAGTTCCCTTGAAAAGCAATGAAAGGCTCGCGTCGCGCGGCATCCCGCTGCACGGCAAGGGGTTCTTAATCGACGCACAAGATTTGAAAAGGGTCGGTGCAAAGTCGAAAGCGGGCCTGCCGGATATCGTCTTTCCATACCGAAACGGGCGTGATTTAGCTGCGCGTCCTCGGGGTTTATGGGTGATTGATACGCACGGCTTGACCGAGGAGCGGCTCCGCGAAAACTACCCAAATGCCTACCAGCATTTGTTCACTTACGTGAAGCCGGAACGAGACCAGAACCGACGTGGGCATCGATCCGAAAGATGGTGGTTGCACGGTGAACCAGTGGAAATGCTAAGAGCCGGTCGGTCGAGCCTAGACCGCTATATCGCGACGATAGAAACCGCCAAACATCGCGTGTTCCAGTTTCTGTCGAAATCGACGCTGCCGGACAATCGGCTCGTTTGCATTGCATTAGAGGACGCTTACGAGCTGGGCGTCGTGTCGAGCTTTATTCACCTTTCTTGGGCCGACACAGTTGGTGGATCTTTAGAGGATCGTCCGGTTTATACGAAGACACAATGCTTCGACCCCTTTCCATTCCCCGCTGATGTCCCAGTTCCGCTGAAAGACAAAATCCGGATTGAGGCTGAAGCGCTCGATGCGTTGCGCAAGCGGGTGCTGGAAGCGCACGAAGATCTCACGCTGACCAAACTCTACAACGTGCTGGAAGCTCTGCGGGTAGGTCGCGTGCTCACTGACGTGGAGCGCGACATGCATGATCGCGGGTTGGTGACGCTGATCCGCCAGCATCATGACGCCATCGATGCGCTGGTCGCCGAAGCCTATGGCTGGCCGGTAGACCTTGCCGATGAAGAGATCCTCACCCGCCTTGTCGCGCTCAACAAGGAACGCGCGGCTGAAGAAGCCAAGGGGATCGTTCGCTGGCTCCGTCCGGAATTTCAGGCCCCCGATTATGCCGCACCCGTCGCGCAGATGCTTGACCTTGGCGAAGGGGCAGTGCCGCTTCCCGATAACGTCATCCCTTGGCCGGAAAAGTTGCCAGACCAGATCAGCGCCGTTGCGCAGGTGCTGGCCGCTGCACGCACGCCGCTGGCCGCGCAGGATGTCGCCCGCAGCTTCCGTGGGAAGCGTCCAGCCACCGTACGCCCAATGCTGGACGCGCTGGCGGGCGTGGGCTTAGCGCGCCGGTTGAAAGATGGCCGGTATGCGGCGTAAGATCGGCAGCGCAGCCCGAGAAATTCTGTAACTTCTCACAATACCGCCACACAGTCAGATACGAGCTTTCGCGCAACCCGCTGACAAGCCACGCTTTCGGGCGAACGGCCCCTACTTGCTGATGACGCATGGATCATGCATTAGGGGCTTGCAGTCCGGTCAGTCCCGGCTGTGAGGCGTCGTAACCTCCACACGTAGTCGCCGGTCAGATTTTTCTGGCCGGGTGGCTGTCGCGTATGTCCAAGGCTCGCCCAAAGGCGGCAGCGCCTTGTGACTACGCAGGGTTACGAACACCCGGCTTGGGCCGGTGCCTCCAAAACAGGGGGCATCATGAAGCTAAGTATCCAGCGCGGCTGTTTGGCCTTAATCATGCAGGCGTTGATTGCGATGCCATTCGTTTGCTCGGCTCCATTGTTGGCGGCCAGTAAGCCGGCCTTGGCACGCAAAAACAGCAACACCCCTAGCAATCCATTAGGTTTTACCGGCCAAGCAGCCAGCCTGAATAAAGCCGCAAATTCCGGCAATGCAGAAGCGCAATGGCGATTAAGTTTACTTTATGCGTACGGTAAAGACATTCCCCAAAACAACACGCTAGCACTCCAGTGGATGCGTAAGTCTGCCATGCAAGGGTTCGCACCTGGGCAGCATACACTGGGCCTTGTTTACAGTGGAGGATTGTTGGGAGTTACCAAGGATTTAGTCGCAGCTGTAGACTGGTATCGCAAAGCTGCTGAGCAAGGCTACTCCAGCGCTCAACTGAATTTGGGGCAAGCATATTTGAGCGGCACGGGCGTCGCAAAATCTGAAACAACGGCGGCCTTTTGGATAAACAAAGCGGCGGAGCAAGGCGACCCTGAAGCCCAGCTAAAGCTGGGGCTTTTGTATTCTAATGGGGTTGGTGTTCCGCAAAACTATAAACTTGGATTGGCAGCATACCAAAGTGCTGCAGAGCAGGGCAATAGCGATGCAATGACAGGTTTGGGATGGCACTATCAATTGGGCCTCGGTGTTCCAACCGACAATGTTCAGTCATTGATGTGGTTTATACTTGCTGCCGCAAGAGGCGACAAGGTGGCTATTGAGCAACGCGACCGGATGTCGAATCTCATGCCCCCTGAGCAAACCGAAGAGGCTCAAAACCTCGCCCTTAATTGGAATTCAAAATAAAAATACGGAATTTATAGAATGAAATGCGTAAATTTGATGGCGGCAATTATTCTCCCGTTTGCTTCGATTTATCCAGCGCGATTGGTTGCTCAGGAAGTGACTGCGACAGGCGCAAACTATGCGGATGGTATCCTTGTCACGACTAAGGACATCGCGAACTGCCCTTACCGCGTCATTGGTTCTGTCCGCGTCAGCGCCAGTATAGAGTTTAGTTCGACGAGCGAGGCATCACTGTTTGCTAAAATTCGAAAAAAGGGAAGAAGCTTAGGCGCGGATGCGGTTGTCATGGTAACCATCAGCGATCTTCGCATGACTGCATTTAGCTTTGGTAAAAGAGACGCTATGGGCAGAGCTATCCAATATATCGATAAATCCTGCGCGCCCAGAAATTGATGTTATTCGGTCTTAGCAAAGGTCAATCACGCGCTGTTCTGCCCGCGCCAAGGCGGCCAGCACACTGATTTGCGTATGCTGGACTGACACGTCGATCTTCTCGCCATAGACGCGCGGACGCAGCTTGGACGCGGTCCACTCCCGGGCGTGAACGCGCAGCTTCAGTTGCTGGACCCAAGCTGACAGGGCTGCGCCTTCGAGGTGGGCTGGAGGCTCGCTATCGGCCAACGCGATGATGTCATCCGCGAGTGTGTCCGCGCGGTCCTCTATGGCGGCACGATAGGCAGCTTGCAGGTCTGGATTGGTCCGCAGCTGAACCTTTGCCCAAGTATATGATGGCGCGGGGTCCAGCCGCTTTAGGGCGGTGGAAAGTGCATCCCCGCTGGCGATGTGGCCCAACACTTGCGGCCAGACATCGGCGGGATCGATCACGGCCGGGCGACCGGCGCTGCGCTTCGCGATTGCTGTAATCATGGCGAACCTCATCGGTTTTCGGATTTAATGTCTATAACATAAGTAGAGATTAAAGCCCAGCTATCGCGCGCGCGAGGGGCATTTACCGGGCATTGTCACATCGGAAATGTTGCCCAAATGACGCGTGCATGCAGACGAAATGCCCGCTGGCGTCTTACCCCGCGTTGATACCTCTGCACCCTCTGATCCCCCAACCTAAGGAAGAGCAGTTGGTCAAATATTTAACTGTGTATACTCTACGGCCCATGGGTATCAGAGGGTGCAGAGGTATCTGATCGACCCGATACCGCTGCAACGCCTGAGCATTTTCAATCGCTATAAAAATCCGCATCAATTTTCGCTTTGGCGACCCTGCCCAATTCTGCCCTGACCGCTTCAAGGCTCGCGTCTTTCCAAGCCGCCGCATTGCGCAGGGCGTAAACCTTAACTTTCACCCGTGTGCCAAAACCGCTTTGACCGCCGAGCCACTCACGCACCCGAACAATTCCGGCCCTATCCAGCGCATACCGTAGCGCAGCCCCTTTTGGGCGCTCATCGCCCATAAGTTCGTGCAACTCCTCCATGGTTATCAAGTCGCCCGGCCATGCAGCCACGGCATTGAACAGGCTTTGTTCGGCTTCGCTCCTGCACCGCTCAAGCAATGCTGCCTTCGCACGCGTCAATGGCGGGCGCTGACCGGGGTTGAAGCGCAAGATGTCCCGCCGCTTCAAAAACTCGGCCACGGAAGCGATAAACGCGTTGTCCCCCTTCAATTGGTAAAGGCGCTTGTAGTAGGCCTCTTCCTTGGGCTGGTCGTCGCAATCGACGACGTACAGGCGGCGGTCATCGTCCTCTAACGGCAACGCCGCAAGACTGTTTGAAAAAATTAGCATTCGGCAGCAGTTCCACTCCAGATGCTGTCGGCCGTACTTCGGATTGATTGTCCGAGTTTCCTCGGTAACCAGCTGCTTCAGTTCTTGCTGGATTTGGTATTTCCGCTGGCTGTTGCCTTCGTCGATCTCATCCACGATTGCCAGCACCTTGGCCGCCAACACGCCGTTGTAGCCTGTGCGAAGTGTACCGCTTAGATCATAAGCAAGTGCGGTAAAGCCAACGAAGACCCGCCCGAGGATAGACGCGATCCAGTTGCGGCCCATACCGTGATTTCTGGCAATGTGCAGGAACCCAAAACTTGGCAGCACTCCGGGCTGCTGGGCTATATGGGCAACCCAGTCGAGGAAGGCGTCGGCATCATCGCCGAAGAGCCAGCGGACATGAGCTTCGAACGGCTCGGCGCGGGCCTGCCAATCCTGCGGCGGGCTACTGGACCGGAAGCCACCCCAGCTATTCAACGCGATCCGGCCGCTCGGCGCGATGGTGATGGCATCAGCCCCCGGCCTGAACGTAAGCGTTGCAACACTACGCCGATCAACGTGCTCCAGCCAGACCTCGGCAATTCGTTTCTCTACAGTGCGTTCAGATCCACCCTTGCCGCCGACTGTCATTTTCATCTTCGAGGCTGCGGTGCTTGCCCGAAAATCAGACTGAGTCATCAAATGTCCGGGGCGGTTTGTATCCGCGACCTGCGCGCCATCTTCGATGAATACGCATTCGCGTAGCATTTCTTCCAACGTCCACAGCCGTGTCTCGTCATTAGGTTCAATTTCTTCGCCCGCAGCCAAGCGCCGATCCAATTCGCGCTCACGCACACGCTTCTGAGCGAGGAGGTGCACATCGTCTTCAGATAGCGCTGCAGCTATCGCACGTTCTACAGCACGTCGGGGCTCGGTCTGATCCAGGCAATGTGCCGCAATTGCATTGGCGTCATTGAGCAGCACGCCTGCGATTTGTTCCGTAGTCAGACCGCGTCGCAGTGCTTCGCACGCAAAGGCAAATGTATCTGCGCTCCGGTCATTTCCCTTCGGCTTGTCAATCATGTCGCGCAGCGCTTCGTCCGGACCAAGGTAGAGGCTGTCCGCAGTAGCCGGTGTCAATTCGCCTAGAGATATGCGCCCCCTGTCCTGGCGAGCCTTTTCAACTACCGGAGGAAAGGCCTTCAGAAACTCTTCAATGCTGCAAACCGAGCCGTCATCATCGACTTCCAAATGGGCCAATGCAGGTACGCGACCAGCTATCCTCTTTTTTTCGTTCGGCCAGTTGATTAGCCCCGGCACGCGCAGGATACGGTCGACGTTGTACGTGCCGTGGTCTCCCTCATAAGCCACAATAAGCCTTTTGTTGATGTCCTCGACAGTCGCGGCGCTGACGCCATTTTCAATCCGCCAGAGCGCCTGTAGCCCATTGCCAGACCAAACGACGCAGCACGGCGGTATCAGGGCTGCGCCAAGCATGTTGCAGAACTGCTCGCGCTCGGCAGTCGTCCAACCGGCAACACCTTTAGGAGGATCGATATCAACATGGGCGAAGCGTATGTCGACAATATCATCTTTTTTTGCCTTCTTGTTAAGTCCGGTGCGAACTCCGTTCACCGAATAGTAGACACCCATTCCGGCAGCGTTTTGGCTCAACGCCCATTCAATGGCCGCCTCAGCGTCGGTACAAAAATCTATGGCCAACGGCGAACGAGACTTGTCAGTCGAAATCGCGGTCAAGTGGATCTGACCCCTTATCGTTTTGGTGAAAAATTTGCGGACTTCGTCGGCATTGACCCCCAGTTCTGATTTGTCTGCCTGCGTCATTGACTGGCTGCCTTGAAGGCATCCAATGTGCCGAAGATATCGCCGTTGCGCAGAAAAACACAGCCGCTGTTATCGTCGTAGACTGCGAAGTCCGCATCCAAGAGATGTCGCCAATCGATGGCGAACCTCGTCAGGTCGACAGGGATGCGTTGAAGCTTGATATCGATCCAGTAGATGATCGGCGCTAAGATCAATGAGCCATCAGACGCGTGACGGATGGCCCACAAATTCGGGTTCGAATTCGGGATAAAATTATTCATTTCAACTCTCAGATATTCTGGATAATAGCCTAAATTTAGGAGATTATTTCCCGAGACATCAAAGTCTCAGTTCCTCTGTCGGGAGCCGGGGTTTTTACTTTGCGTCGGCTGCGGCTGCGGCCGCAGTTGATGAAAAACGACGCCTGTCGCGCCATGCGGCGATGTCTGCAGGATCGTAAAGGACCTTGCCTGTTCGCCCGGGTGTTTTGTGGAATGGTGGCCCCTCCCCGCGGACGCGCCAGTTCTCAAGAGTGGCGGGGGTGATGCCGATCAGCGGGGCGGCGGCTTTGGCGTCGATCAGTTCTTGCATGGTGCATCCCATCGGTTGACCGGCGCGGGATTGCGGCGGCTTCGATGGGTGGCCAATTACACCGAGAAACTGTCTCGCTACCAAGCCACCTAACGAGAATTTTCTTCCAAGCCGTCAATTCGTTGCATGGCCGCTCTATTTGATACTCCCTCGTAGAATCCTTGCTCGCGCATCCAAGTCAGCTTCTCTTTCCTAGTCGCGCGGCGTCTGGGAGGACCCTCCTTGGACGGAAGCCGTTCAAACGCGAGAAATTGATTTAGAGCTTCGCGTTCTTTGTAATTTTTGTCGATTACACCGAAGAAGCCCAAGGCTTTGAGCGCACGTTTACCGCGCTCTTCTGGCGGGTTCCGATCATCAACGACATCCCTGATTACCCGCTCTGCAATCGTCAAAGCCCAAGCCGCTGAGGCCGCCTCCGACAGTTCTCCTTCAGCAATTCGACGCCAGATCTCGTCGACAGGCCCCCGTTGCGGTACTTGACCAACATCCAGCCGGTCCAATTCCTGACATGCCTTCATCAGATAATAGCCGTCGTCATCCTCCTCACTCATGATCCCACCCCCAGCTGAACAACGTTGGTTTGATCTACCCCTGTCAGCAAACGTTCGACGTGATCCGACCATGCCTGCAACGCAGCCCTCTTTTCGTCAGCCCAGTCGTGACGCTGATAAATGCCCGCCACGCCGCTCTTGGAGCCGCTGACGTGGTTCAGGACAGCTTCGGTCACCTCGAACCGCACACCGAGCCGCTGGAGCCCTGTGGCGAGTGTCCTCCGCAGATCGTGTATTCTCCAAGGCGCAGGCGCGGCGATTCCTTCCTGAACGGCGAACTTTGATATTTCGTGATCGAGCCGTGTCTTAGCCTTACTGTGACCACTGCTCGGCGTGTTACCAGTGGTAGTGAAAAGGAGCCCCGCTTTGGGCCATCTGGAAGAACTTTGAGCCAACCCGTCTAGTTCTGCTATAGCAAGCTTGGACAGAGGCTGGCGCGCCGCCACCCCATTCTTCGAGCGGCTTGATGGCAGCGACCAGATAGCGTCCTCTCGATTGAGCTCCGACCAATCGAGCGACGCAACCTCCTCTCGCCTCGCACCAATCAAAATCAACAACCGGATAATATGAGAGAACGGGTAACCTAGCTGACCGCTGGCCTGCCATACCATGCGCAATTCGTCGGCCGTCAGGACCCTATCCCGCGATGGGGCCTTCGCTGGCGCGTCCATGCCTTCCATTGACGATCGATCGAGATCTCCCTGATTGACAGCCCAGCGCATCATCCTGCGCAGCGTCGCAAACAACAGGCTAGCCGTCGCTACCTTGTCGTCTGCGCCGGCCAGCACAGCCGTTATATCTTTACGAGTAATATCAATTAGAGGTTTGTTGCCCAGAACTGGCACTGCATAGCGACGCAGCAGCGCCAGAGCATCACGATGGCTCGCTGGCCACTCCTTGATCAGGTAAGCGTCATGGAACCTTTCAACATATGCGCTGAAGGCGAGGTCGATGGCAATGCGCGCCCGCTCCGCCTTTACGCGCTGTGGGTCGATGCCCTGCGCAACCTTCAGCGCCAGCTTTTCAGCCTCGCGCCGAGCCTGTTCAACGGTAATTGGCCCTAACTTACCGATGGTGTAGCGCCGTGCAGGCGAACCCCTGCCCCCGATCCTGTATTGGTAAACGAACACCTTCGCCCCCGTGGGCGTAACCTTGCAACCGAAACCGGGTAACCGGTCATCCCACAGAAGGATGTCCTTCGCGCCTGACTGGGCGGCGTCAATAGAACTTTTTGTGATACGCATGGTGATTGCTAGCCCTCTCTCAGCAATCACATTAGAGGGAATTAGCGTGAGTAGCAATGAGTAGCCGTGATAAGAAATCCATGTAAAACTGAGATTTACAGCGTAAAACTCACCTACTGCTGTCGACTGCTTTCCTAACTCTTAATCAGCGGGTCCTTGGTTCGAGCCCAAGTGCGTCCACCAC
>JAURHQ010000127.1 GCA_030833185.1 Gammaproteobacteria bacterium
CTCGCTGGCGCATGATTTCTCGCAGGCGCTCCGCCCGGTTGCCCGTTTGAAGCAACGGCCGGTTGGTATCGTTACGCGTGCGTGCGACCAGCAGTTCAACCGGCGCGTAGAGAAAAACCACCAGACCCCGCTCGCTTAACCGCTGCCTGTTTTCGGGGTCGAGCACTGCGCCGCCTCCGGTTGCCAGCACCACGCCGGCTTCCAGAGTCAGGTCGTCGATCACGCGCTTCTCGCGGGCCCGAAATCCGCTTTCACCCTCAATTTCAAAAATGAGCGGGATGCTCGCGCCGGTCTTTTTCTCTATTTCATGGTCACAGTCGACGAAACGTCGCTTCAGGGCACGCGCCAGACGTTTGCCTATCGTGGTCTTGCCGGCGCCCATTGGGCCGATCAGGAAAATGTTGTGCGCTTGCTCGGTCACGGCCGAATTGTTGCAGAGCGCGACGGGCCACGCAAAAGCGCGGCCCGGTCCGACTGTGGAACGTACAGAAGCCTTGGCTGGCGCCCTAGCGCTGGGTCGACAAGGTGTCTTTCAGAATCTTGGGCGTGACGAAGATCAGCAATTCGCGTTTTTTGCTGCTGACTCGGCTGTTCTTGAACAGGTTGCCCAGATAGGGAATTTCTCCAAGCACCGGCACGCTGCTTCGGTCATTGTTGTTGGTCGAGGTGAAGACGCCGCCCAGCACGACCGTTTCGCCGTTCTCGACCAGCACCTGAGTTTCGACTTGCTTGGTATCGATGCTGGGTACACCCGCAAAGACCTGACCGATCGAATCGTTGTTCACCGTCAAATCCATGATGATGCGGTCGTCCGGGGTAATTTGCGGCGTGACTTTCAGGCTAAGCACGGCTTTTTTGAACGACACCGACGTTGCGCCGCTGGCGGAAGCTTCCTGATACGGGATTTCCGTGCCCGACTCGATCGTGGCTTCTTTCTGATTGGCGGTGATGACCTGCGGGCTCGCGATCACCTCGCCCCGGCCCTCGGTTTGAAGCGCGGAAAGCTCAAGCTGCAGCAGGTAACTGCCTATGCGTCCGATCGACCAGCGGAAGGCGCCGGCAGGGTTCGCGATTGGCAGGTCCACCATGTAATTTTCGAGAGAGTTGGTATTGAAGGTGGTGGTGCCGGGGTACAGCACATCGCCCGGGGAGGACCCGCCGATAGCGTTCACTTCTTGTTTGCCCGTTGCCGCCAGGTTCTGGCTGTAACCGAATCTCACGCCGAGGTCGCGGCTGAAGTCTTCATTTGCAATGACAATTCTTGATTCAATCAGCACCTGCTTGACCGGGATGTCTAGCGCGGCGACTACCTTGCGGACATCGGTAAGATTTTCCGCCGTATCTTGCACCAGCAGGGTGTTGGTGCGCGTGTCAACGGCGACGTTGCCGCGCGCCGACAGGAGGTTGTTTTCCTTGGCCTTAATGAGTGTCGCGATGTCGCTTGCCTTGGCGTAGTTCACCTGAACGAACTCGGTACGCAGCGGCGCAAGTTCCTGAAGCTGCTGCTGGGCTGCCAGTTCAAGCTTTTCGCGGGCGGCCACCTCGTCCTGGGGAGCGATCATGACCACGTTGCCAGTTTGCCGTTTAGCCAGCCCCTTCGTGCGCAGAATAAGGTCGAGCGCTTGATCCCAGGGCGTGTTCTTCAACCGGAGTGTCACATTCCCGCCCACGGTGTCGCTGGTAATGAGATTGAAACCGGTGAAATCCGCGATCAGCTGCAAGACAGCGCGGACTTCAATGTCCTGAAAGTTCAGCGAGAGGCGCTCGCCGGTATAGCCAAACTTCTCTTTCTTTAGCTGCTCTTCCTGCGCCTTGCTCAGCGGCTTCAGCTCCAACGTGAAGACATTGTCTGATTGATAGGCCAAATGTTCGAAGAGCCCGGTAGGGGTTACCACCATTCGGGTACCGTTGCCGCGCGGAAAGGTATCGAGTTCCAGCGCTGGCGTCGCGAAATCCCGCACGTCCAGTTTGCGATCAAGTTGTTCGGGTAAGGCCGTGTCCATGAAGTCCACCAGCAGCTTGCCGCCTTCCTGCTGGATGTTGATGCCGATGCCGGGGTTGGAAAGATCCACCACGATCTGGGCTTCGCCTTGCGCGCCGCGGCGGAAATCGATGGCCTTGATCTGCTCGCCCTGCGCTGTGCCGGGCATCGTGATGCCGGCCGACGCCGGCTTGGGGGCCTCAACCTTCGCGATGAGGTTGGATTTTGCAGTCGTGGCCGTCGTGTCTGCTGGAATGCCTTCAAGCGTGATTTTGACAGTCTTGCCCTCAGCCTTAACCGAATAAGGCACGATTTGAACAAGATTGACCACGACGCGCGTACGCTCCCCGGCTTCGACGGCGCTGACGCTCTCAACCTTGCCAATGCCGATGCTCTGATTCTTGCGCGGCACCTTGAGGCTGACGCCAGGGAAATCAAGGGCAACTCTGGCCGGATTGTCGATCGTGAAACTTAAGGGATCGGCCGCAACGGGCTCTGATAATTGGAGTTCAACCTGAACGCGGTCGCCGGGCAGGGCGGTGAAGTTGATGGTCTCAAGCGAGGCGGCAAGCGTGTCTGCCGCGTGGCAGACCAGGACAATGCCCAACGAGAAGGGCAACGCCAGACGCCGGCACACGCGCAGCACCGGGGGCTTGGCCCTGCCGCGAATCGCGTTGTAAATGGCAGATATCATTCTCGTTTACCCCTGCTGGGTTTTGCTTGAACCGTTACTGTTGTTCGGCCAACGCCAGCGAGGCGTTGCGCTCTTCCCAGTTGCCGTCCGCATCTTTGACGATTTCACGCAATTCCACGCGGTCCTCCTGGATCTCGAGCACCTTTCCGAAGTTGCGTCCCATGTAATTCCCGACCTGCACGCGATGTACCGTGCCGTCGTTGTCGACGATGATGGCCCAGAGCGCACTTTCACTCTGAAGCGTGCCAACCATGCGCAGGCTGTCCAGTTCGAAAGCCTCTAATTCCTCACTGTTATGCGCCATGATTTCGTCGTTGAATTTGCGCTGCTGCTCGCTCGTGCCGGGGACCACGGCCTGCGTTTTGTTTTCTTGTTGGAGGGCGGGCTGGAACGGATCACGGGCGTTCTTGTCGGCCGCCTGATAGACGTATCGCTCATATGGCTTGATGGCAGGTAAGGCTTCAACCTGACCGCCCTTGCGGGCAAGAACGGAGGCCACGTATTGCTCAAGGTCAGTCATGCCCTCGTTGCTGCAACCGCCCAGTGCGAGCACGAGACAAAGCATGCCGAGGCTAAAAAGCTTGGGAGCGCTTTTCGTCATTTGGCGGGCGCCTTTGCCTTCTCGGCCGCTTCTTCTTCCTCGTCCATATACCGGTATGTTTTTGCCGTGGTCTCGAGGACTAACTTACCGCTGTTGCCCAGCGGCGTGATGGAAATATTGTGGTTGGTGACGATGCGCGGCAGGTCAGACATACCGCTAATGAACCTGCCGAAAGCGTGATAATCGCCCAGCACGCGAATCTGAATTGGCAATTCAACGTAAAAATCAGACGGTGTTTCGCTGCCCGGCTTGAATAGCTCAAATTCAAGTCCGGCGCCAAGTCCCTGCTGGGAGATATCGACCAGCAGCGCTGCCACCTCCGTCTTGTTAGGCAGGCGCTTCAGCAAATCGCCAAAGGTTTGCTGGATATCCGCAAGCTGTTCCTTGAGTCCACTGAGGTTGGCCGCTTTGCGCTGCTTGATCTCGAAGGCCTGTTTGAGCTGGGTTTCCGACTCAACCGCCGCGGCGAGTTCGTCCTGCAACGTGCTGATGTCCTGCAGATAGGCGGCGCCAAGGAGCACGGCGAAGAGCAATGCGGCAACTACAATGCGAACCGGCAATGGCCAGGAGCCGAGGTTCTCGAGATTGAGGTTGTTCAACTCCGACAGCTTCATGACATCGGCTCCCCGTCTTTTCCGGACTGGGTGCTGGCCTGCTTCAAGGTCAGCGTGAAGCGGGCGATGCGTCGGCCGGAGTTGTCCGCGGACTCGATAATCTGGAGCTTCGGCGTCGTTAGCCAGGCTGATTTTTCGATGTTGCGCATGAGGCTTGAAACGCGGGCGTTTGATTCGGCGACACCGGTTATTTGCAACGAGTCGCCGGTTTGGGTAACCGCGGTCAGATAGACACCTTCAGGCAAGGTATTCACGATTTCGTCGAAAATACGCACGATCAAGGGGCGCGATGATTGCAAACTCTCGATAGCCTTCATTCTGGCAATCAGGCGCTGCTTTTCTTTCTCCAGCTCCTGAATTTCGCGAATTTGAGAGTCAAGTTTGGCGGTTTCGGCTTGAATATAGGCGTTGCGGCCGTTCTGGTACTCGAGATGGTCGGTATAGAACAGGTGGATTCCGAACCACACGACCACGGCCAGTACGGCGACCACGCCGAGTGCTGAGAGGAACTCCAGCTTGCGTTGTTTACGTAAGGCCGCCCGCCACGGCAGGAGATTGATTCTGGCCATCAGTCAAAGCTCCGCAGTGCGAGCCCGCAGGCAATCATCATGGCCGGTGCATCGTTGGTAAGCGCTTGAGCCCGTACGCGCGGCGAAATCGACATATGAGCAAACGGATTCGCGATCGTGGTGGGCGTATCAACCTTTTGTTGCACTAACGCGTCGATGCCCGCGATAGATGAACAACCACCGGCCAGCACCACATGATCGACGGCGCCAGACTGATTTGCCGCGTAAAAAAACTGCAGCGCGCGGTTGATTTCCTGGGCCATGGATTCCATGAATGGCCGCAGCACCTCGGGCTCGTAGTTGTCGGGTAAACCGCCTTGTCGTTTGGCGAGGCCGGCTTCCTCGTAAGAGAGGCCGTACCGGCGCTGGATTTCGTCCGTCAGCTGCCTCCCGCCGAAAAGTTGTTCGCGCGTGTACAGAATCTTTGACCCCTCCATCACGCTCAGGGCAGAGGCGGTGGCGCCGATGTCCATCACTGCGATGATGTTGGCATCGTTCAGTCGCGCGTCTTCTGCGCTCAGCAACGCCATTGCGTTTTCGAGGGCAAACGCCTCAACGTCGACAATTTTGGCCTGTAATCCAGCAATTTCTAGCGCTGCGACTCGAATATCGACATTGTCGCGGCGGGAGGCCGCGAGTAAGACGTCGACGCGTCCGGGGTCGAGCGGGGAGGCGCCGAGCGTGGCGTAATCAAGGCTGATTTCATCCAGTGAATAGGGGATGTACTGGTCAGCTTCCAACTGGATCTGCGCCTCCATTTCGTCTTCCGACAAATTGGCAGGCATAGGGATGACTTTGGTGATGACGGCGGAGCCTGCGACCGCACAGGCCGCGACGCGGGACTTGGTGCCTGATTTTTTCCAGGCGCGGGCGATTGCCTCGCCGACCGGATTGGGATCCGTGATAGTCTTTTCGATGACCGAGTTCGGCGGGAGAGGCTCTACGGCATAGCTCTCCACGCGATACCGTCCTCCCGAGCGCGACAGTTCCAGCAACTTGACCGAAGTCGAGCTGATGTCGATGCCCAGTAGAGGGACCTGCTTTCGTCTGAGAAACGCCACAAAAATTCCCTTAAAACAATGCGTTAGGGCGCTTTAGTTCCATTAGCGGTCGACTATCGGCCTCAACTATATGCAACGTCAGCCAAAAACACAAATTAATAGCGCAAAAATCTCTTTATGAAACCGGAAGTTACTTCTTCTTCTTGACATGAAATCGAAGCATATCTTGTAGCTCGGTCAGTCATCCCACCCCAGATGTTGCGTCCGCTTTTCTACGCCCTGCTATCCCTCTTCGCACTTGCCGTGGTCGCGACGGCAGCGCTGCTGGCGCGTGTGTCGCCGCAGTTACCCGACATCAACAGCCTCAAAGAGGTCAAACTCCAGATGCCGATGCGGGTGTTTACCGCCGACGGCAGCCTGATCGGGGAGTTCGGTGAGAAACGCCGCAACCCTGTGGCTATCGACGAAGTGCCGCTGCAACTGAAGCAAGCGTTCATCGCCGCCGAGGACGAGCGCTTCTATGAGCACCCGGGCGTCGACTGGATGGCGATCGTGCGCGCCGCCGTTGAGTTGCTGAAATCCCATCAGAAACGGCAAGGCGGAAGCACCATCACGATGCAGGTGGCGCGTAATTTTTTTCTGTCCAGCGAGAAGACCTTTGACCGCAAACTGCGTGAGGTCATGCTGGCGGTCAAAATTGAGCGCGAGTTGCGGAAAGATGAAATCCTCGAGCTCTATCTGAACAAGATTTTTCTTGGGCAGCGCGCTTACGGCGTCGGTGCAGCCGCGCTGGTGTACTACGGCAAGCCGCTGGCGAAACTCACGTTGGCCGAGTCCGCCATGATCGCTGGGCTCCCTAAGGCACCGTCCTCGCTCAATCCAGTCGCCGACCCGGCCGCATCCCTGACGCGCCGGGGCTATGTGTTGCGCCGCATGCTCGAACTGGAGTTTGTGTCTCGCGAGGCATTCGATCAGGCCATGGCTAGCCCGGAGACCGCCAGCCTGCATGGCCAACCGTCAGAGACCGACGCGCCCTACCTCGCGGAGATGGTACGGACGGCGATGGAAGAGCGCTACGGCACCGCCGCGTACACGGAAGGCTTCCGCGTCTACACCACCGTCACCAAGCCATCGCAGGACGCTGCCGTACGTTCGCTACGCACGGGGCTGTCAGACTACGACCGGCGCCATGGTTATCGCGGACCCGAAGCGCAACTCGCACTGCCCGCCAACGCGCCAACCCAATGGCCAAGCCTGTTGGCCCCCTATCAGACCATCGGAGGGCTACCCGCCGCGCTCGTAACGGCGGTCTCGACACAGTCCGTCACGGCTGTGACTGCGACCGGGGAGTCGATTGAAATACCGTGGACAGGTCTGGTCTGGGCCCGCTCTCAACGAGGAAACGACGCGGTCGGGGCTGCCCCGCGCACGGCGTCCGAGATTCTGAAAACGGGTGACGTCATCCGAATCCAATATCACGTGCCGGTGCCGGCTAAGGGTAAAGCGGCAGCCGAGCCGTACTGGCGGCTGGCCCAGCTGCCGGTGGTGGAGGGGGCGTTGGTGTCGTTGGCCGTGGCCGATGGCGCCGTACAGTCGCTGGTTGGCGGTTTTGATTTCGCGCGGAGCAAATTCAACCGGGTGACGCAGGCGATGCGTCAGCCAGGCTCAAATTTCAAGCCGTTTGTTTATTCCGCTGCGCTCGACCACGGGTTCACGCCGGCCAGTTTCGTCAACGACGCGCCGATTGTGTTTGATGCGCCGGGTCTGGAGTCCGTATGGCGCCCCGAAAACTACACGGGGACCTATTACGGGCCCACACGGCTACGCGACGCGCTCGCTAATTCGAGAAACCTGGTCTCGATCAGGTTGATGCGTGAACTGGGCGTGGAAACGGTTATTTCGCACGTTTCCCGGTTCGGCTTCGATGCGAAGTCTCTGCCGCAAAATCTGTCGCTGGCGCTGGGCACGGGCGAAACCACACCGCTGACGATCGTGAGTGCCTATGCGGCTTTTGCGAACGGGGGCTTCCGCATCACGCCGTACTTCATTTCACGGGTGGAAGGCCCTGATGGTCGCGTTCTCGAAACGGCCTCGCCGGCGCGGGCCTGCGATGAATGCACCGATGGCACGGCCGCTGAAGAGGAACCACTGGATATCGATGACCTGAAGCAGCAACAGGCCAAGCCGGCCGCGCCGCGCGCGATCGATGCGCAAAACGCCTTCATGATGTATTCCATGATGAAAGACGTCATCACGCGCGGCACCGCGCGGCGCGCAATGCAACTGAATCGAAAAGATTTGGCGGGCAAGACCGGAACGACCAACGACCAGAAAGACGCCTGGTTTTCCGGATTCAACGGCAAGATTGTGACCACCGTGTGGGTCGGTTTCGATATCGTCAAACCGCTGGGTGGGCAGGAGACCGGCGCGCGCGCGGCACTTCCCGTGTGGATCGACTACATGCGCGAAGCCCTGCAAGACACGCCTGAAACCGAGCTGGTCCCGCCACCCGGGATTGTGACCGTGCGGATCGACCCCGACAGCGGCGCGCTCGCCGGGGTTAGCAGCAAAGGCGCCGTGCTCGAGTCATTTCGCGAGCGCGATGTGCCGGGCACCAGCGGGGCTGGTAGCGGGCAGGCCCCGCAGGGCGAAGCGCCGCCGGCGGATGCGGAACAACTTTTCTGAGCCCATGGTGCAAATCGCATGAATGGTGGGGCTCGACGCTCGGGCGGACGCGGGACTGAGACTGGCTTCAGGCGGACCACCGAGCTCGCCCAGTTAGCGGCGCGCATTCTGGGCGACGGTGAGGCGGATGATTTTGCCGAGGCCAAGCGCCGTGCGGCCGAATATCTGGGGAGCCCCGATTCCCGCGATTGGCCGGATAACCTCACGGTGTTGGCAGCCGTCATTGAGCAACAGCGGCTTTTTGATGCCGCGGAAACGGCCGAGCGGGTCCGGCGTAAACGCGCCGTGGCGCTAACCGCAATGAAGGCGCTCAAGGCCTTTGAGCCCCGTTTAACCGGCCCCGTGCTGTATGGCACAGCGTTTGAGCACTCGCCAATTACCCTGCACGTTTTTTGCGACGAGCCGGAAGCGGTCTCAAGATGGTTGATGGAGCGGCGCATTAAATTCTGTTTTGACGAACAGGAACTGCGGATCGGTGGGCGCAAAACCGAACGCTACCCCCTGCTGGCGACCGAACTTGAACGCGAGCCGGTCGACATTCTGGTCATGCCGCTTGCTCGCCTGATTCACGCCCCCTTGTCGCCGCTCGATGGCGCGCCGAGCCGGCGCATGAGCGCCGAGGCGTTGGAGCGGCTGCTGGCATCACCCGAGGCCGCCGGGCTGCATCCGGAGTTGGCGGATCTCAAGCTGCCGCCTCTCTGATGGGGTTCGTGGAGCCTTGCGTGAAGGTCGCGGTCCTTGCGCCGGTCCGTCAGCTGTTTGACTACCTTTTACCTGCCGGGCTGTCCGCGTCCGCACAGGTCGGCTGCCGGGTCCGGGTGCCGTTCGGGCGTGGCATCCGGATCGGCATTATCGTCGCGCTTGAAGCAGAACCTTCAACCGGCGCGAAGCTGAAACCCGTCATCGAGGTGCTGGATGACGAGGCACTGGTCCCGCCGGAGCTTATGGCGCTCGCCGGCTGGGCCTCGGAGTATTACTGCCACCCGCCAGGCGAAGTGTTCGCGACAGTTTTTCCGCTCGAGTTGCGACGAGGCGAGCAGGCGCGAGATGCCCTGGAGGAAGCCTGGAGCCTGACCGACGAAGGCGCCCAACAGCTTGTCGGCGAGGCACGCATTGGCCAGCGCCAGCGGCAGGTATTGCAGCTTGCGGTGGCCGCCCCGCTGCGCGCGAGAACCGTGCGCGATTTGCCCTTCGATGCCCGGCGCGTGGTGCGTGAACTCGTCGGTCGTCAGTGGCTTGAAGTCCAGCGCTTGGCTGCTCGACGCGCGAGCGCCGGGGCGCCAGAGGATTTTCTGGATTTGAACGAGGCGCAGGCGGCCGCGGCGGCGGCGGTCATCGCCGGACTGAACCAATTCTCGCCCAGCTTGCTGGAAGGTGTCACCGGCAGCGGCAAGACCGAGGTCTATCTGCATCTTGCCAGGACACTGCAAGCAAGCGGGCATCAGACCCTGGTCCTGATCCCCGAGATCGGTCTTTCCGAGCAGTTGGTGCAGCGTTTTCAGCGCCGCTTCGGCGACGCTGTCGCGCTGCTCCATTCGGAACTGAGCGACCGGGAGCGTGCCCTGATCTGGGAGCGCTGTCGCAGCGGCGAATCTGGGGTGCTGGTCGGGACGCGCTCTGCGCTGTGGACACCGCTACCCCGGCTCGGGCTCATCATCGTTGACGAAGAGCACGATGCCTCCTTCAAACAACAGGAAGGTTTTCGCTATTCGGCCCGCGATGTCGCCGTGATGCGGGCGCGGCAGGCGGCCATTCCGGTGCTGCTGGGTTCGGCCACACCGTCGCTGGAAAGCGAAGCCAACGTTGCGCGGGGTAAATATCGACGCTTACGGCTGCCCGAGCGGGCGGGCGGCGCGGTCCCGCCGACGCTGCGCGGCCTTGATGTGCGCGGTTTGCCGTTAAGCGGCGGCCTGAGCGACGCCCTGTGTCAGGCGATGGACCAGACGTTGGCGCGCGGCGAGCAGGTGCTGCTTTTTCTTAATCGCCGTGGCTACGCGCCGGTCGTGCTTTGCCACGCCTGCGGCTGGATTGCGCGTTGTTCGCGCTGCGATGCGCGACTCGTGCTCCATCGGGAGGCAGGCAAGCTGATGTGTCACCACTGTGAAACCACGCTGGTGCTGGCCCGCCAGCCGCCCCGCTGTTGCGAGAACCCGGCGCTGATTACGCTTGGGGTGGGCACCGAGCAGCTTGAAGAGGTGCTGCGCGTCCGCTTTCCGGGGCGTCGCGTCCTGCGGGTGGACCGTGACAGCATGCGGCGGAAAGGTCAGTTCGAGGCGGCCTGCGCGGCCGTGCGGAACGGCGAAGTCGATATCCTGCTGGGGACCCAGATGCTGGCCAAAGGGCACGACTTCCCGCTGGTCACGCTGGTTGGGGTGGTCGACGCTGACAGTCGTCTCTTCGCAACCGACTTTCGGGCGGCCGAGCGCTTTGCCCAACTGATTATGCAGGTGGCCGGCCGTGCCGGGCGTGGTAGCAGGCCCGGGCAAGTGCTGGTGCAGACGCACCACCCCGAACACCCAATGTTGCAGACCGTCCTCGCACACGACTACCCCACCTTCGCCCGCATGGCGCTCGATGAGCGTGAGGCGGCCGGCTTGCCGCCATTCGAGGCGCTCGCGGTGCTGCGCGCCGAGAGCACGCAGGCTGAGACGCCGACCCAGTTTTTGGCCGCTTTGCGTCGGGATTTGAAACCCGGCTTGCCACCGGAGGTGCGGCTGGCTGGTCCGGTGCCGGCGACCATGGAGCGCCGCGCGGGAAAATTCCGTGCCCTGCTCATGCTGTCTGCGGTCCGGCGCTCGGCACTCGCGCGCACTTTGCACAAATTGCTTTTCCTGATCGACGCGGCCCCCTTGCGTAACCGGGTGCGCTGGCACCTCGATATCGACCCTGAAGAGATCGGTTAAGTCAGGGAACAGAACCTGCCGGAAGCGCCACCCGGTTGTTGGCTCGATACCGTGGAAAAAAGCAGGCACTTGGACCTGAAGCGGCTCATCTGCCGTCCCGGCGGTGCATGCATAGGCGCTGCCGACGGCCCAATCTTCATGATCTGGAAGC
>JAURHQ010000128.1 GCA_030833185.1 Gammaproteobacteria bacterium
GTACGAACAGGAAATGATGAAGCGCAACGAGCAGCGGCAGGCGCAGGAAGACGCCAAGACCGACATCGCCTGGGGGCACCAGATCCGCTCCTATGTGCTCGACCAGTCGCGCATCAAGGATCTGCGCACGGGCGTGGAAACCGGCAACACCCAGGCGGTGCTGGACGGTTCGCTCGACCAATTCATAGAAGCGAGCTTGAAGCAGGGTCTTTGAACATGAATGACGAAACCATCGGCGGCAGTAACGAAGACCATCTGATCGAGCAGCGCCGCGCCAAGCTCACCGCGCTGCGGGCCGAGACTCAGGCCTTCCCGAATGATTTTCGGCGTGACGCGCTGGGCGGTGAACTCCAGCTTAAATATCTGGAAGCGACCGGCGAGACGCTGGACGCCGAGCGGCCGGTGGTGCGCCTCGGCGGGCGCATGATGACCCGCCGGATCATGGGCAAGGCGGCCTTCATCAACCTGAAGGACATGTCCGGCACCATCCAGATCTACGTCAAGCGCGACGAACTGGGCGAGGACCTCTACGAGGCCTTCAAGCACTGGGACCTCGGCGACATTCTGGGCGTGGAAGGCTATGTGTTTCGCACCCGTACCGGTGAACTCTCGGTGCACGCCACGTCGATACGCCTGCTGACCAAGGCGCTGCGACCGCTGCCGGAAAAGTGGCACGGGCTGACGGATCTGGAATCCCGCTATCGCCAACGCTATGTGGATTTGATCGTCAACGATGATTCGCGTCGGGTGTTTCAGATCCGTTCGCGCGCCATCGAATACATCCGGCGGTTTTTCAACGAGCGCCAGTTCCTGGAAGTTGAAACGCCGATGATGCAGGCCATTCCCGGTGGCGCCACCGCCCGGCCATTCATTACCCATCACAACGCGCTCGACATGACGCTTTACCTGCGTATTGCGCCGGAGCTCTACCTGAAGCGGCTGGTGGTCGGCGGCATGGAGCGGGTGTTTGAAATCAACCGCAACTTCCGCAACGAAGGGCTTTCGCCGCGGCACAATCCCGAATTCACGATGCTCGAGTTCTACGCCGCCTACGCGGACTATCACGAGCTGATGGACTGGACCGAGGAACTCTTCCGCGGTCTTGCCCTGCATGTATTGGGCACGACGACGCTGTCCTATCAGGGGCACACGCTGGATTTCAGCAAGCCCTTCCAGCGCCTGACCCTGCGGGAGTCGATCCTCAAGTTCAACCCGGGCGTTACCGCAGAAGAGCTTGCCGACCTGCCGCGCGCCCGCGCGCTGGCGGGGCTGTTGCGGGTCCCGGTTGATGAGCACGCGGGCCTTGGTCGCGTGCTGACGGATATTTTTGACAAGACGGTGGAGCATCATCTGCTTGACCCGACTTTCATCACCGAGTATCCCGCAGAGGTCTCGCCATTGGCGCGACGGAACGATGCCGATCCGTTCGTCACCGATCGCTTCGAGCTGATGATTGCCGGGCGCGAAATCGCCAACGGTTTCTCGGAGCTGAACGATGCCGAAGATCAGGCCGAGCGCTTTCATGCGCAGGCTGCAGCCAAGAGCGCCGGGGATATAGAGGCCATGCATTACGACGCCGACTACATCACCGCGCTGGAATATGGGCTGCCGCCGACCGCTGGTGAAGGCATTGGCATCGACCGGCTGGTGATGTTGCTGAGCGACTCGGCGTCGATTCGGGACGTGCTCCTGTTTCCGCTGCTACGTCCGCGCAGCGACTGACACCGGTCCTCTTAAGCCTTAATTCCCGGAGTTCTTACCATGAACAAGCCTGTCGAACAGAAAACCCTGCTGGCGGTATTGGGTGCCGGCTTTGCGGTCACGCTGGCTGCGAGCCCGCTGGTGGCGGCGACGGAAAATCCGTTCGCTGCCGTCAGCTTTGCGTCCGGCACGCAGGTCGCCGCCGAGCAGCCGTGTGGCGTGGACGCGGCGGCCGGCTGCAACGCCCAGCGCGATGACGACGAAGGTGACGACGAAGACGATAAGGACGACGACAAGGAAGACTAGTCGGCCGCACGGGCGGCCAGGGTGCCGGCGATTGCTCAGGCTGGCGCCGGGCACGCTGCCGGCACCTGCCGAAGGCTATCTGGCCGGGCTAGCACTGGTTGTACTCGCACCAACCGCTCGCCTTTTCTCACCGAAACGGAAGCTTTTCTTGCCGTCCCTCAAGTGGGCGGCTACGCCGGCCCGAGCGGTGAGCTGACTTTAGATCTGCCCGGCTCGGCGCCGCCCAACTGAGCGGCGCCGAACTGTGGGCGCTTAAGACCGCTTGGCGGCAACCCGCATGCGCAGCGCGTTCAGGCGAATGAAGCCACCGGCGTCGGCCTGGTTGTAGCTGCCGGCATCGTCCTCAAAGGTCGCCAGCGCGGTGCTGAACAGGCTGTCCTTCTCCGACTGCCGACCGACCACCGTGACGTTCCCCTTGTAGAGCTTGAGGCGCACCAGGCCGTTCACGCGGATTTGCGACTCGTCGATCATCTTCTGCAGCATCAGCCGCTCCGGGCTCCACCAGTAGCCGTTGTAGACCAGGGATGCGTAGCGCGGCATCAGTTCGTCTTTCAGGTGCGCCACTTCGCGATCGAGCGTGATGGATTCAATCGCGCGGTGGGCGCGCAGCAGGATCGTGCCGCCGGGGGTTTCGTAGCAGCCCCGCGACTTCATGCCGACGTAGCGGTTTTCCACCAGATCCAGCCGACCGATGCCGTTCGCGCCGCCAATTTCGTTGAGCTTTGCGAGCAGGGCAGCTGGGCTCAGGCGTTCACCGTCGAGCGCCACCGGGTCGCCATGTTCAAAGGTGATGTCGAGCATGCGCGCGGCGTCTGGCGCCGCCTCGGGCGAAACGCTCCAGCGCCACATGCTGTCTTCGGCCGGGGTCCACGGGTCTTCCAGCACGCCGCCTTCGTAGGAGATGTGCAGCAGGTTGGCGTCCATGGAGTAGGGGGATTTCTTGCCCTGCGTGTATTCGATCGGGATTTGATGCTTGGCGGCGTAGGCCAGCAGGGTTTCGCGCGAGGTCAGGTCCCATTCGCGCCAGGGCGCAATGACCCGGATATCCGGCTGCAGGGCGTAGGCGCCCAGTTCGAAGCGCACCTGATCATTGCCCTTGCCGGTGGCACCGTGGGAAATGGCGTCGGCGCCGGTCATGCGCGCGATTTCAACCAGACGCTTGGCAATCAGGGGCCGCGCAATGGAGGTGCCGAGCAGGTATTCGCCTTCGTAAATGGTGTTGGCGCGGAACATGGGAAAGACGAAATCGCGCACGAACTCTTCGCGCAGGTCGTCGATGAAAATTTCCCTCACGCCCATCAGCGTTGCCTTGCTGCGCGCCGGCTCAAGTTCTTCACCCTGGCCGATGTCGGCGGTGAAGGTCACGATTTCGCAGTCGTAGGTCTCCTGCAGCCATTTGAGGATGACGGAGGTATCGAGGCCGCCCGAATAGGCGAGGACGACTTTCTTGATCGAGGCTTTGGACATGATGGGACCGCGCGGCTAGAGAAGGGGCTGGCATTTTGCCCAAGCCCCCGAAGGCCGTCCACACAGGCCTTGGCCCGGCAGGTACAGACAGTCTTCCCGCGCGCGGACATATTTAGGCGGAGAAAAAACGCTCAGCGCCGAGTTTTTACGCTGACCCCAAATTCATAGCAGCAGGCAGTCGTTTAGCGCGCGCATGAAATCTGCCGGGGCTTCGGCGTGGGGCCAGTGGCCGGCATTGGCCACGGTATGCAGGCTGGCGGCCGGGAAATGATGCTGGATCAGGGCCAGCGCTTCGGCATTCACCCGCGACGAGTTTTCACCCCGGATCACGCGGAAAGGCCCCACAAAGCGGGCTGCTGCCGCGACCGGCAGCGGGCCGATGAGGTCCGGCATCCCGCTCTTGAGCGCCGCGAGATGAAAGCGCCAGCTGCCGCCGTGTTCGGCGGGCAGCAGGCTTTGCAGCAGAAACAGCCGGACGTCGTCTTCCGGCACGGCGGCGCGGAGCAGGGTGTCGACTTCGCTGCGTCGGCGCAGGCTTGCGGGCGGCAGGGCCAGCATGGCGTCGATCATGGGCGTGTGCTGGTCCTCGGACGGCACGGGCGAGATATCCACCACGACCACCCGCGCAAGGCGCGCGGGATCGCTCAGGGCGAGCGTCATCGCGGTCTTGCCGCCCATGCTGTGGCCGAGCAGGGTGACGTCGCGCAGGTCGAGTCGTGCGAGCAGCGCCGCCAGATCGGCGCTCATCCGCGTGTAATCCATAGCCTCGGTATGCGGCGAGCGGCCGTGGTTGCGAGCGTCGACCGTAATGACCTGATAGCGCGAGGCCAGCTGTCGCGCCACGTTCTGCCAGTTGCGCGCCCAGCCGAAAAGCCCGTGCAGGATGACCAGCGGCGGCCCTTCACCAAGGCTGTCGTAAACCAGTTCCACGGCGTCTGACATCGGGCGGAATCCTTTGGCTTAGTCGAGCCGCGGCGGCGGCACGGCCAGACCGCCCAGCGCTACCGGCACCAGTTCTAGATGCAAGTTTTCCAGCGGCCAGAGGTCGAGCAGCCGGATGTCTTCATCGACGCCACGCATCACCGCCAGCCCCCGGTAGTCGGCGGCGGCAATCCAGCGGTGCGCGGTGTGTTCGTGGTTGATTTCCACCTCGCCGCTCAGCCAGCGGTAGTGGAAGAGATGCACTTCGTAAATCCCGCCAAACAGGCTGTCGCGACGGGGCCCGAGGCGGGCGAGTTCCTGCAGTTCATGCCGCAGACCGATTTCCTCGCGCAGCTCGCGGCGCGCGCAGTCTTCGGGCGTTTCGCCGTCTTCGATGTGACCCGCAGGAAAGCCCCAGAGGTCGGGGCCGATGACGCGATCCGGCGCGCGCTTGAGGAACAGGAGCCGGCCGGCCGCGTCTTCCAGCAGACAAATCGAGAAGCGCGCCCGCGGCGGGGACTCCGTCATCGGGCGCCCGGCCTAGAGCAGAATCTGGCGAATATCGCCCAGAATCTCGCCCAGACAGCGGGTGAATTCCGCCGCCGCCACGCCGTCGATCACGCGGTGGTCGTAGGACAGCGACAGCGGCAGCATCAGCCGTGGCACGAAAGCGCCGTTCTGCCACACCGGCTTCATCGCCGCCGGCGAGACGCCGAGGATCGCCACTTCCGGCACGTTGATGATGGGCGTGAACGCGGTGCCGCTGACGCCGCCGAGGCTCGAAATCGTGAAGCAGCCGCCCTGCATCTCGGCCGGCGTCAGCTTGCCGTCGCGGGCCTTGGTCCCCAGCTCCCGCACTTCTTTGGCCAGCGCCAGCAAGCCTTTGGTATTGGCATCGCGCAGCACCGGCACCACCAGCCCGCGCGGCGTGTTGGCCGCCATGCCGATGTGGAAGTACTGCTTGTAAATCAGCGATTCGCCGTCGCCGGAAAGCGAGGCGTTGAAGTCCGGATAGCGCGCCAGCGCAACCGTCACCGCCTTGATCAGGAAGGCGAGCAGCGTGAGCTTGGTGCCGGCTGCTTCGGCCGCCGCGCCCTGCGCCTTGCGGAAGGCTTCGAGTTCGGTGATGTCGGCTTCATCAAACTGCGTCACATGTGGCGCGGTGATCCACGCGCGGTGCAGATTCTGGCCCGTCATGCGGCGAATCTTGCTGAGTGGCTGGGTATCGATGGCGCCGAAGCGCGCGAAGTCGACCACCGGCTGCTCGGGTAGCGCGAATTTGCCACCGGCGGCCGGCGCGGGCGGGGTGGTCATCACTTTTTTCACATGGGCGACGACGTCGTCGCGCACGATGCGGCCCTTGCGCCCGCTGCCGCTGACCTGCACGAGGTCGACGCCCAGTTCGCGGGCCAGGCGGCGCATCGCGGGACCGGCGTGGATGCGTCCGCTGCCCGGCGGGGCCTCCAGCGTGCCGGGGCCTGCAGCGGCCGGAATGCGGCCGTTCTGGCCGCTGGCCGCAGGATTGGCGGCCTGAGTGGGCGTTGGCGCGGCGGGTGCCGGCGTTGCCGCGACCGCGACCGGGGCCGGGGCGGCGCTTGGCGGCACCGCGGCCGTTGTCTGACCACCGCTGACTTCGACCAGCGCGGCGCCGGTTGCGACCTTGTCGCCCAGTTTCACCAGGATGCGGCTGATGCGACCGGTGACGCCGGCCGGGATTTCCATGGTCGCCTTGTCGCTTTCCAACGTGACCAGCGGGGTGTCGGCGTCGATGAGATCGCCTTCCTTGACCAGCACTTCAATGACGTCGACTTCGGGAAAATCGCCCAGATCGGGCACGCGGACAGCCTGCGACGCGCCGGGGCTGCCGGCCGCTGTGACCGGTGCCGCGGCAGGGGCCGGTGCGGGCGGCGCGGCGGGCGCGGGTTTTGGCGCGGGCGCTGCTGCAGTGGCGGGTGCCGCGGCCGGCTGCGAGGCGGCGGCCGGGGCGGCCTCGGGCCGTTCCACCCGGAGGAGGCGTCCGCCTTCGGCGATTTTGTCGCCGACCTTCACGCTGATCTGGCCGATGCGCCCGGCGCGCGGCGCCGGGATGTCCATCGTCGCCTTGTCGCTCTCCAGCGTGATTAGCGGGTCTTCGGCCTTGACCTCATCCCCCGGTTTGACCAGCACGTCGATCACATCGACGCTGTCGAAATCGCCGATATCCGGCACCAGGACTTCGATTTCCATGGGCGTCTCCTGCGCTCAGACCGTAGTGGGGTTCGGTTTGTCGACGTTGATGCCGTACTGCTTCAGCGCGGCGGTGACCGTACTGGCCGGGATACTGCCTTCATCCGCCAGCGCCTTCAGCGCCGCCACCACCACATAGTGGCGGTTAACCTCGAAGAACTCGCGCAGCTTCACCCGCGAATCCGAACGCCCGAAGCCGTCGGTACCCAGCACGCGATAGCGGCCCGGCACGAACTCGCGAACCTGATCGGCGTAGGTCTTCATGTAGTCGGTGGCCGCCACCACCGGGCCCGGCTGACCTTGCAGCGCGGCGGTGATGTAGGGCACGCGCGGGGTGGCCTCTGGATGGAGCGTGTTCCAGCGCGTGCAGTCCAGACCATCGCGGCGCAGTTCGTTGAAGCTGGTCACGCTCCACAGGTTGGCGCCAATGCCAAAGTCGGCTTGCAGCAATTCGGCGGCGGCGATCACTTCGCGCAGAATCGCCCCGGAGCCCAGCAGTTGAACCTGCGGTTTGGCGTGCGCTTTCAGCGGATAAATCCCGCGGATGATGCCTTCCTCCGCACCTGCCGGCATGGCCGGATGGCCGTAGTTCTCGTTCATCACGGTGATGTAGTAGAAGACGTTGTCCTGCCGCTCGTACATGCGCTTCAGGCCGTCGTGGATGATCACCGCCAGTTCGTAGGCGAAGGTCGGGTCGTAGGCGATGCAGTTGGGAATGGTCGCCGCCTGCAAGAGGCTGTGTCCATCCTGATGCTGCAGGCCTTCGCCGGCCAGCGTCGTGCGCCCGGCCGTGCCGCCGAGCAGGAAGCCGCGGGCCCGCATATCGCCTGCCGCCCAGGCCAGATCGCCCACCCGCTGGAAGCCAAACATCGAGTAGAAAATGAAAAACGGGATCATCTGCAGGGCGTGATTGGAATAGGCCGTGCCGGCCGCAATCCACGAGCACATCGCGCCCGCCTCGTTGATGCCTTCTTCCAGAATCTGCCCGCGGATGTCTTCGCGGTAGTACATCACTTCGTCGTGGTCGACCGGTTCGTACAGCTGCCCGACCGAGGAGTAGATCCCGAGTTGGCGGAACATGCCTTCCATGCCGAAGGTGCGCGCTTCGTCCGGCACGATCGGTACCACGCGCTGGCCGATGGCCTTGTCGCGGGTCATCGCCGAGAGCATGCGCACGAAGGCCATGGTGGTCGACATCTCGCGCTCGCCGGAGCCTTTCAGCATGGCGTCGAAGATTTCGATCGGCGGGATTTGCAAAGGCTCGGCGGCGCGCCGGCGATGCGGCAAGAAGCCGCCCAGCGCCTCGGTGCGTTCGCGCAGGTAGCGCATTTCCGGGCTGTCTTCGGGCGGGCGATAGAACGGCGCATCGGCAATCGCGTCGTCGGAAATCGGGATACGGAAGCGGTCGCGGAACTGGCGCAGCGATTCTTCGCCCATCTTCTTCTGCGAGTGGGTGATCATCTTGCCTTCGCCGGCTTCACCCATGCCGTAGCCTTTGACGGTCTTGCAGAGAATGACCGTGGGCTGGCCGGTGTGCGCCATGGCGGCGGCATAGGCGGCGTAAACCTTGTGCGGGTCGTGGCCGCCGCGGTTGAGCCGCCAGATGTCGTCGTCGCTCATGCTGGCGACGAGGGCTTTTAGTTCGGGGTATTTGCCGAAGAAATGTTCGCGCACATAGGCGCCGTTGACGGCCTTCATGGCCTGGTATTCGCCGTCGACGGCTTCTTCCATCCGCTGGAGCAGCATGCCTTTGGTGTCGCGCGCGATCAGCGGATCCCAGGCCGCGCCCCAGATCACCTTGATCACGTTCCAGCCGGCGCCGCGGAAGTCCGATTCCAGCTCCTGAATGATCTTGCCGTTGCCCCGCACCGGGCCGTCGAGGCGCTGCAGGTTGCAGTTGATGACGAAGACCAGGTTATCGAGCTTCTCGCGCGAGGCGAGCGCGGCGGCGCCGAAAGACTCCGGCTCGTCCATTTCGCCGTCGCCCATGAAGGCCCACACCTTGCGCCCGGCGGTGTCTGACAGGCCGCGATGTTCCAGATAGCGCATGAAGCGCGCCTGATAGATCGCCATGATCGGCCCGAGGCCCATCGAGACGGTGGGGAACTGCCAGAAGTCCGGCATGATCCACGGATGCGGGTAGGAGGTCAGGCCATTGCCGTCGACGTCTTGCCGGAAGTTGTCGAGCTGCTCCTCGCTAAGTAATCCGAGCAGATAGGCGCGGGCGTAAATACCCGGCGCCGAGTGCCCCTGAAAGAACACCAGATCGCCGCCGTGGGCAGCGCTGGGCGCGTGCCAGAAGTGGTTGTAGCCGACTTCGTAAAGGGTGGCGGCGGAGGCGTAGCTTGCGATGTGTCCGCCCAATTCGGCATTGCGGCGGTTGGCCTTCACCACCATCGCCATGGCGTTCCAGCGGTTGATCGAGCGGATGCGCCACTCCAGCGCCGGGTCGCCGGGCGTGTACTGCTCCAAATGCGGCGGAATGGTGTTGAGGTAGGCGGTATTGGCGGAGTAGGGCAGGTCGGCGCCCGAGCGGCGCGCCTTGTCGATCAGCCGCTCAAGCAGATAGTGCGCGCGCTCGATGCCTTCGTTTTCGACCACGGCCTCGAGGGCTTCGACCCATTCGTCCGTCTCGATTGGATCAATGTCCTGATTGCTGGAAACGCTCATTGGCTTGCCTCCTACCCATGCTTGTACGGCGATCCGTCCCCCTCGGCGACGTCGCTTGGAGTGTAGCGCAACTGCTTGCGTCCCCCACCCTTGTTCGCCACCGTCACGGTGAGATTTAGCGGCTCAGCAGCCTTGGAGGTCTTGATGACAAACACCCGGATCCAGACCAGCGCGACCCCGGTCACGCGGAGCCAGATCGACGGCGTGCCGGCGTGGATCGTGGTGACCGCTGAGACCGCACCCTGGGCCGAGCTGCCGTATGGCGATGAACTGGCCCGACGCCGCGCGCGGCAGAGCGGCGCGAGCGAGCTGTGGGCAACCGATTTACCTAACCGGCATGCCACCCGCGTGGTCCACCTCAGCCTTAATCCACAGCAGAGTGCCTTTGAGCGACTGGGCGCGGCCCGTCGCGCGCTCGATCTGATGGCGGAGCTTAATCCGCGCGAGCTGCTGGTGAGCGTGCACGGCCTGCCGGTGCCCGGCCCGGTATACGAGGCGCTGGTCAGCGCGGCGCTGGCGCGCGCGGTGCCTTTGCCCACCCGCAAACGGCCGCCGCCCGAGCCGGTGCGTCTGGCGCGGATTCGACTCTGCGGGCCGGGCGCCGAGATCGACCAGCGTCGCGTGCAGGCCGAGGCGCGGGCCAACGGCCTCGCGCGCCAGTTGGCGGTATTGCCGCCGAACGAACTAACGCCCGGCCACTACCGGCAGCGTCTGGCGGCGCTGGCGCGGGAAGAAGGGCTGGGCTTCGAGTTTCTCGATCGCACGGCGCTGCGTCGACGCGGCGCCGGGGCGTTTCTGGCGGTGGTGCAAGGGAGCGCAGCGAAAGATGCCGGTATTGCGCATCTGTCCTGGCGTCCCGCCCGACCGCAGCGGGTGCCGCGGCTGGCGCTGGTCGGCAAGGGCCTGACCTACGACACCGGTGGGGTGAATCTCAAAACCGCGCGCGGCATGTTCGGGATGCATCAGGACATGGCGGGCAGCGCGGTGGCGCTGGGCGTGTTGCTGGCGCTGAAAGACATGAACGCGCCCTTCGCGGTCGACTGCTGGCTGGCGCTGGCCAGCAACGACATCGGCCCGCAGGCCTATCAGCCGAACGACGTGGTGCGCGCCGCCGACGGCACCACCATCGAAATCGTCCACACCGATGCCGAAGGCCGCATGGTGCTGGCCGACACCTTGCTGCTGGCAACCGCCAGCAAGCCGGCGCTCGTCATCGACTACGCCACGCTGACCGGCGCCTGCATCCACGCGCTGGGCAAGCGCTACAGCGGCGTATTTGCCAATCGCGAGACGCTGCTGCCGCTGTTGACCGCCGCCGGCCGCGCCAGCGGCGAGCGGGTGTGGCCGTTCCCGCTGGATGCGGATTTTGACAAGGCGCTGGACAGCAGCGTGGCCGACATCAAGCAGTGTGCGATGGACGGCGAGGCCGATCACATCATTGCCGCGCGCTTCCTGAGCCGCTTCGTGCGCCACGCCGTGCCCTGGGTGCACGTGGACCTCGCGGCCAGCAATCACAAGGGCGGACTGGCGCATATCCCGAGCGACGAAACCGGCTTTGGCGTGCGCTTTACCTGCAACCTATTGCTTGATCAGGCCTGCCTGAAGGCGCTCGGCTGAGTCGCCTCAAGGCTGGGTCGGTGCCGCGCCCGGGCAGGGTTCGGTGCGCTCGCAGCGCGAGCCTTTTTCGTAGATAAAGCGGATGAAATCGCTGCCCGGCATGAAGCGCTGCTTCAAATCGTCAAGGTTGGCGCCGCGGTCGATTTCGCGCAGGAAGCAGCTCATGGCCTCGCCGCTGCCGCTGCAGCGGAAATCCAGCGGCTGCACCTGCGCCGAGTGCGTGCT
>JAURHQ010000129.1 GCA_030833185.1 Gammaproteobacteria bacterium
GTGCGCGACCTGCTGGCGCGGCGGAACGCCAGCCAGCCGCTGGGCTTGCCGAGCTGCGGTTCTGTCTTCAAAAACCCGCCGGGTGATTTTGCCGGTCGGCTGATCGAGGCAGCAGGCTGCAAGGGCCGACGCCGGGGCGGCGCCTATGTCTCACCGAAGCACGCCAATTTCATCATTAACGACGGCAGCGCCAGCGCCGACGACATCGAAGGCCTGATGTGGGAAGTCCAGCAGCTGGTGGCGGCGCATAGCGGTCAGCGGCTGGAAACCGAAGTCAGGATTCTGGGCCTCCCGGCCGCCGATGGGGTGGGCGCATGACGCCGCTACCGTTCGAGGAAGCCGAGGTGCTGGCCCGCGCCGGTCGCGTGGTGGTGCTGATGGGCGGTGACACCGCCGAGCGCGAGGTGTCGCTGAAAAGCGGCACCGCCGTCGCGGCCGCACTGGCCCGCGCAGGCGTCGCGGTACAGACCTTGGATTTCCGCGCGGGCAGCTTGCCGGACTTGCTGGCACTGGCCCCGGACCGCGTGTTCATTGCCCTGCACGGCAGGGGCGGCGAAGACGGACAGCTGCAAGGCGCGCTGGGCGTGGCCGGTATCCCGTATACCGGCAGCGGCGTGCTGGGCTGCGCGCTCGCCATGGACAAGGTCCGCAGCAAGCAGCTGTGGCAAAGCCAGGGGCTGCCCACGCCGGCCTTTGAACGGGTCGACGCGAGCACCGATGCGCGGGCGCTGGTGGGGCGGCTCGGCTTGCCCTTGGCGATCAAGCCGGCGCACGAGGGCTCCAGCGTTGGGGTAAGCAAGGTCACCACGCTGGCCGAAGTCGCGCCGGCCATTGCGCTCGCCCAACGCTACGACCGGGTGGTGCTGGCCGAGCGCTGGATTACCGGCGGCGAATACACCCTGTCGATCGTCGGCGGCCAGACGCTGCCCATCATCAAGCTGGAAACCCCGCATCAGTTCTACGATTACGCGGCCAAGTACCTTGCGGACTCCACGCGCTATCTCTGCCCCTGCGGGCTGTCTGCCGAGCGTGAAGCGGCGCTGGCCGCGCTGGGACTGCAGGCCTTCGAGGCGCTTGGCGCGAGCGCCTGGGGACGGGTCGATTTCATGCTCGACGAAGCGGGTCAGCCGCACTTCATCGAACTCAACACCGTGCCCGGCATGACCGACCACTCGCTGGTGCCAATGGCTGCGGCCGCCGTGGGCTGGACCTTCGAGCAGCTGGTGCTGCAAATTCTGGCATCGAGTTTTGAGCGTGCGACATGACCCCGCGCCAGCCGCAGCGTCCGGCCAGCGTCCCCCGCGACGCCGCGCCCCTGCGGCCAGTCCGCTGGCTGTGGCCGCTGCTTGGTGTGCTGCTGGGATTGAGTGGCTGGCGCCTGTGGGAGCATCTGCACGACCCGCACGCCTATCCCATTCGCAAACTGACGGTGGACGGGGAGTTTCGCTATCTGGCGCGGGACTCAATCCAGCAGCTGGTGGGCGGCGCGGTATCCGGCGGCTTTTTCGAGGTCAACGTGCAGCAGGTGCGGCGCATGATCCTGCGCGAGCCCTGGGTGCGCGAGGCCAGTGTGACGCGGGTCTGGCCCGACACCATTCACGTCAGCATTCGCGAACAGCAGCCGGTGGCGCGCTGGGGCAAGGACGGCCTGCTCAGCACGACGCAGGAAGTCTTCAGCCCGGATCCGGCGAGTTTTCCGCCCGGATTAATCCGCTTGTACGGCCCACCGGGCAGCGAGGCGGAAGTCTGGACCACCTACCGGCGAGCGAACGTGCTGCTCGGCGAGCTGGGTTTGAAAATCGGCAGCCTCGCGCTCTCGGATCGTCGGGCATGGCAGATCGTGCTCAGCGACGGGTCTACCCTGCTCCTCGGCCGACACTTCACGCAGGAGCGGCTCGAGCGTTTTATTCGCGCCTGGCCGCGCATCCTGCGCGAGAACTGGACGCGGGTGCAGACGCTGGACCTGCGCTACACCAATGGCTTTGCGGTCAAGGAGCGGCCGACTGCCCCAAGCCCGGCGACACCCGGCACCAAACCATGATTTTTCACTTCGCAGCAGAACGAGGCTGACCAAACCCTATGCTCAGGAAGCAGGACAAGAACCTTATCGTCGGGCTCGACATCGGCACCTCCAAAGTGGTGGCGCTGGTGGGCGAAATTGGGGAAGACGGGTCGGTCGAAGTGATCGGTCTGGGTTCGCACCCCTCGCGCGGCCTGAAGCGCGGCGTGGTAGTCAACATCGATTCCACCGTGCAGTCGGTGCAGCGCGCGGTGGAAGAAGCCGAGCTGATGGCCGACTGCAAAATCAATAACGTCTATACCGGTATCGCTGGCAGCCATATCAAGAGTTTAAATTCGCACGGCATGGTAAAAATTAAAGACGCCGAAGTCTCACAAATGGACGTCGATAGAGTGATAGAAACAGCGCGTGCGATTGCCTTGCCGGCCGATCAACAAATTCTGCATATCCTGACTCAGGAATACATCATCGACGGTCAGGACGGCATCCGCGAGCCTATCGGCATGTCCGGCGTGCGGCTGGAAGCGCGCGTCCATATTGTGACCGGGGCGCAAAGCGCGACCCAGAACATCGTGAAATGCGTGCGGCGCTGCGGCCTGATTGCCGACGACATCGTCCTGCAGCAGCTGGCGTCTTCGACCGCCGTGCTGGCCGAAGACGAGAAAGATCTGGGCGTTTGTCTGTGCGACATCGGCGGCGGAACCACCGACATCGCGGTGTTCGTGCATGGCGCGATTCACCACTCGGCGGTCATTCCGATTGCGGGCGATCAGGTCACAAACGACATCGCGGTTGCCCTGCGGACGCCGACGCATCACGCGGAAGATCTGAAAATTCGCTACGCCTGCGCGATGACCCAACTCGCCAACGCCAACGAGACGATTGAAGTGCCCAGCGTGGGTGACCGCGCGTCGCGGCGCCTTGAGCGCCAGACGCTGGCCGAAGTGGTAGAGCCCCGCTACGACGAGCTGTTTGGCCTTGTGCTGGCGGAACTCAAGCGCAGCGGTTTCGAGAACATGATCGCCGCCGGCGTGGTGCTGACCGGGGGCGGGGCGCGCATGGAAGGGGCGATCGAACTGGCCGAGGAAGTGTTCAACATGCCGGTGCGGCTCGGAGTTCCGCAGCACGTGACGGGTTTGGTTGAGGTAGTGCGCAACCCGATTTATGCCACCGGCGTCGGTTTGCTGCTGGAGGCTAACAAGAACCTGCGCAGCGGGCAGCAATCGCGCGGGGTTAGTCGTCTGGAAGTGGCGGGTGGGGTGTTGGGAAGAATGAAAACCTGGTTTCAGGGCAATTTTTGAGGCGGCCAGCGCGCTGCTCGCCCGCTTCGGGCGCAGCGGCAGCGGGGCTGCGGTGATTTAAACGCTGGTGATAACTCGCTCGACCCAAGTCCGCACCGAAAAGCGGACACGGTCGAACTAAACGGAGAAAACAACATGTTTGAAGTGATGGAAGCGTATAGCAAGAACGCGGTGATCAAGGTGATCGGCGTCGGCGGCGGTGGCGGCAACGCCGTTCAGCACATGCTGAGCGCTGAAATCGAGGGCGTCGATTTCATCTGCGCCAACACCGATGCGCAGGCGCTGCGTTCCTCCGCAGTCCCCACGGTGCTGCAACTGGGCGGCGACATTACCCGCGGACTGGGTGCCGGGGCGAATCCGGAAATCGGCCGTCAGGCGGCGCTGGAAGACCGCGACCGGATCAGCGACCTGCTGGAAGGGGCCGATATGGTGTTCATCACCGCCGGGATGGGCGGCGGCACGGGCACCGGCGCGGCGCCAGTCATCGCCCAAATTGCGCGTGAGAAGGGCATTCTGACGGTGGCCGTGGTTACCCGTCCGTTCGCTTTTGAAGGCAAGCGCCGTATGGACTGCGCGAACCACGGGCTCCGCGAACTGAGCCAATACGTCGACTCGCTCATTACTATTCCCAACGAACGTCTGCTCGCGGTGCTGGGCCGTGAAATCAGCATGCTGGATGCCTTCAAGGCCGCCAACGACGTGCTGCTGGGCGCCGTGGTCGGGGTCGCTGAACTCATCACCTGCCCGGGGCTGATCAACGTCGACTTTGCCGACGTGCGCACTGTGATGCAGGAAATGGGCATGGCGATGATGGGCAGTGGCCGGGGACGTGGCCCCACGCGCGCCGCCGATGCCGCCCGCGCCGCCATAGCCAGCCCGCTGCTCGACAACATCAACTTGTCCGGTGCCAAAGGCATTCTGGTCAACATCACGGCCGGCGCCGACCTCACGATGGGTGAGTTCGAAGACGTGGGTAACGCGGTTCGCGAGTTTGCGTCCGATAACGCGACCGTGGTGGTGGGAACCGTGATCGACCCAGCCACCGAAGGTGAAGTGCGGGTGACGATCGTGGCCACGGGCATCAGCAGCGACCCGGTGCGTCCGCCGGTTGAGGCGCCAAAGCCGGTTGAGGTGCTGCGTCCGGTCGAGCCGGTCGCGCCCGCGGCGCCGGTCGCCGTGATGGTGCCGACGGTGAGCATTGAGCCGCCGCGGGAGCCGCGCAGCCGTCAGGTCGACCTGCCGCCGATGCGCCGGAATCCGCCACAGGAAAAGCGTGAAGAGCCCGCCCAGACCACCAGCTATCTGGATATTCCAGCCTTTCTGCGGCGTCAGGCCGATTGAGGTAGGGATCGGGCGTTCACCGCTGATTCAGCCGGGCCGTACCACTGTGCGCCCGGCAGGCGTTGAATCGACGGTCGTTTTGCCGCGAATTCGACCTCGCGTGCTAACATTCGGCCGAAAGTGGTCAGGGTAGGGGGCTTCTGTACTGATGTTGAACCAACGAACGCTCAAAAACGTCATCCGCGCCACCGGCGTGGGCTTGCATACAGGCAAGAAAGTGCTGGTCACCTTGAGACCGGCGGGCGTCGACAAAGGCATCATTTTTCGTCGGGTCGATCTGGACCCGATAGTCGAAATCCCGGCCCGGGCCGAGAACGTGGGGGACACCAGTCTTTCCACCAGTCTGTTACGCGATGGCGTGCGGATTTCGACGGTAGAGCATCTGCTGTCGGCGTTTGCGGGGCTGGGCATCGACAACGCCTACGTTGATTTGAGTTCAGCCGAAGTGCCCATCATGGACGGTAGCGCCGGGCCCTTTGTTTTCCTCCTGCAGTCGGCAGGCTTCCAGGAACAGAACTCGCCCAAGCGTTTCATTCGCATCAAAAAACGGATCGAAGTCAGCGACGGCGACAAATGGGCGCGGTTCGAGCCCTTCTCCGGCTTCAAGGTGTCGTTCGCCATCGAGTTTGACCACCCGTTCTTCCAGCAAAGCAGCAAGCACGCGGAAATCGACTTCTCGACCACGTCTTTCGTGAAAGAAGTCAGCCGGGCCCGCACCTTTGGCTTCATGCGTGAAGTGGAATGGCTGCGCAGCCGCAATCTGGCCTTGGGCGGCAGCCTCGACAACGCGGTGGTCGTGGACGACTACCGGGTTTTGAACGAAGACGGCCTGCGCTACGAGGACGAATTCGTCAAACACAAGATTCTCGACGCGATCGGGGACCTCTATCTGCTCGGACACAGCCTGATCGGCGCCTTCCACGGCCACAAGTCGGGTCATGAACTGAACAACCAGTTGCTGCGCAAGTTGCTGAATACCCAAAGCGCTTGGGAGCAGGTCACCTTCGACGACCACGAAGACGCACCGATCGCCTACGCCCAGCCGATGCCGGCGCATTAGGCCGATCGTTTACCGGTGGCGGTGGTCCTGCGCCGCCGCCGGGGTGTCGACCCTGACCTGAATGCGCTGGATATGGGCCAGCGCTTTGCTTTCCCGGGCTCGTTCCAGCAACTCCGTTACCTCGTAACGCAGTCGGGTCGCCCAGACCGCCGAAGTGGCGGTCAGCACCAACGTATCGCCACGGGTCACCGCGACCTTCACTTGGGGCCGCAGCACCGCGGGCAACCACTCGCCGACTACCGTATCGATTTGCTGCAGTTCATGCGCGCGTTCGATCAAACGCGAGAGTGCCGGGGTCTGGGCCACGATGGCGCCGATGCGGGTGGGATGTTTCATTTCAGCTGGCCGTCGGGTGTCGCGTTGAGGTGATGGCTGTTGGTGGGTTGCCCGCAATAGCGGACACAGGTCGTCTGTTACACTAGTGCACCCATTTTATTGTGGCCGCTCATCGGGCCGGCCAGCTGCTTGAGGAACGTATGACCGACTCCGCGCTTTCGCTTCCGCGCCGCTTGCTCCGCGCCCTGTTTGGCAGTCGCAACGAACGCCTGTTGCGAAAGATCCGACGGGTCGTCGACACGATCAACGGCTTCGAGTCCGCGCTCGCGGCGCTCTCCGATGACGCACTGGCAGCGAAGACCGAAACCTTCCGCAGCCGTCTGGCGCAGGGCGAAACGCTCGACAGTCTACTGCCTGAAGCCTTCGCGACGGTGCGGGAGGCCGCCCGTCGGGCGCTCAATATGCGCCATTTCGACGTGCAGATGATCGGTGGCATCGTGCTGCACGACGGGCGTATCGCTGAAATGCGCACCGGCGAGGGCAAGACCCTGGTCGCGACCCTGCCGGTGTACCTCAACGCGTTGACCGGGCGCGGTGTCCACGTGATTACCGTCAACGACTACCTTGCCAAGCGCGACGCCGAGTGGATTGGCAAGGTCTATCGCTTTCTCGGCCTGACCGTCGGGGTGGTGCTTTCCGGGATGGGGTCGGAGGACCGCCGCGCGGCCTATGGTGCCGACATCACCTACGGCACCAACAACGAATTTGGCTTCGACTACCTGCGCGACAACATGGTCTTCAGCAAAGACCAGCGCGTGCAGCGCGAGCTGGTCTACGCGGTGGTCGACGAGGTTGACTCCATCCTGATCGATGAAGCACGTACCCCGCTGATTATTTCCGGGCCCTCGGATGACCGTAGCGACGCCTATCGGCGCATGAATGTGCTGATCCCGAAGCTGGTGCGCCAACCCGAGGAAGAGGGTGAAGGCGACTACTGGGTCGATGAGAAAGCCCGCCAGGTTCACATCACCGAGTCCGGTCACGAGCATGTGGAAGCCTTGATGGCCGAAGCCGGCCTGCTGGCCGCAGGCGAGAGCCTCTACGGGGTGTCAAACATCGGCCTCATGCACCACCTGAACGCCGCCCTGCGGGCCCACGCGTTGTTCGCGCGAGACGTGGACTACGTGGTCAAGGACGGTGAGGTGGTCATCGTTGACGAATTCACCGGCCGCACCATGCCGGGCCGCCGCTGGTCGGATGGCCTGCATCAGGCCGTCGAAGCCAAGGAAGGCGTGCAAATCCAGCTCGAGAATCAGACGCTGGCTTCGATCACCTACCAGAATTACTTCCGCCTGTACGAAAAACTGGCCGGCATGACCGGTACCGCCGACACCGAAGCCTACGAATTCCAGCAAATCTACGGGCTCGAAGTCGTGGTCATTCCCACCCACCGGGCGATGGTGCGCAAAGACCACGGCGATATGGTGTTTCTCACGGCGCGCGAAAAATATCAGGCCATCGTGGAAGACATCGCCGAGTGCCGGACCCGGCGCCAGCCGGTGCTGGTCGGCACGACCTCAATTGAGAACTCCGAGTTTTTGTCTGACCTGCTCCGCAAGCAGAGCATTCCGCATCAGGTGCTGAACGCCAAGTTCCACGAAAAGGAAGCGCAAATCGTGGCCCAGGCCGGTCGTCCCGGCAGTGTGACGGTAGCCACCAATATGGCGGGTCGCGGTACCGACATCGTGCTCGGCGGCAGTCTGGACGCGGAACTCGCCGCGCTGCCGGCGGGCGCCGCCGATGCCGAGCGCCAGCGGGTGCGTGATGAATGGACCGCCCGACACGACGAAGTGCTCGCCGCCGGCGGCTTGCATATTGTGGGCACCGAACGCCACGAGTCGCGCCGTATCGACAACCAGCTGCGCGGCCGTTCCGGCCGTCAGGGTGATCCGGGCTCCAGCCGGTTCTACCTGTCGCTGGAAGACAACCTCATGCGCATTTTTGCCTCTGACCGGGTCGCCGGCCTGATGCAGAAACTCGGCATGAAGGAAGGCGAGGCCATTGAGCATCCCTGGGTGACCAAGGCCATCGAAAATGCCCAGCGCAAGGTGGAAGGTCGCAACTTCGATATCCGCAAGCAGTTGCTGGAGTTCGACGACGTGGCGAATGACCAGCGCAAGCACGTCTACGAGCAGCGCCGCGACCTGATGGAGGCCGATGACATTTCGGCGAACATCGGCGGCATCCGCAGCGATGTGGTCAACCAGTTCATCGACACCTACATCCCGCCGGAAAGCTATCCCGAAAACTGGAACATCATCGGCTTGATGGCCGCCTTGCACAGCGACTATGGCGTCAGCCAGCCAATCAGCGACTGGTTGGCGAGTGACGATGAACTGCCCGAACGGACCATCCGCGAGCGCATCCTGCAAGCGGTCGAAGAGAGCTATCAGGCCAAGGAGGCGCTGGTCGGTAGCGATGCCATGCGCGAATTTGAGCGCTCGGTCATGTTGCAGGTGCTCGACACACACTGGAAGGAGCATCTCTCGGGCATGGACCATCTGCGGCAGGGCATTCATCTGCGCGGCTACGCCCAGAAAGACCCCAAGCAGGAATACAAGCGCGAGTCTTTCGAAATGTTCGCGCGGATGCTGCAGTCCATCATGCGCGACGTGATTGGCATTTTGAGCAAGGTCGAAATTCGCGCGCGCGACGAAGTCGCGGAGCTCGAGGAACAACGCCGCCGCGCGGCCGAGCAGGCGCTGGCCCAGACGCAGATCCATGCAAGCGCCAGCGCGCTCGAGCCCGACCACCCGCCCCAGGCGGATGGCGGCCCGGCACCTTACGTCCGCCCGGGCCAGAAAGTCGGCCGCAACGACCCCTGCCCCTGCGGCTCGGGTCGCAAGTACAAGCAATGTCACGGTCGCCTGAGCTAGGCGCCACCAAGCCCGAAGGTGTTCATGAGCGAAATCTCCACCAGCCCGCACCGCATTGCGGGCGTTCGTCTGGCCTGCGTCGCGGCCGGGATTCGTAAAAACGGCCGCCCCGATCTGACCTTGATCGACATCTGCCCCGGCGCCACCGCCGCAGCCGTGTTCACCCGCAATGTGTTCTGCGCCGCGCCGGTCACGCTGGCGCGCCGGCATCTGGCGGCGGCAATGCCACGCCTGCTGGTGATTAACGCGGGCAACGCCAATGCCGGCACGGGCGAGCAGGGCCTGGCAGATGCGCTGACCGTTTGTCAGGAAGCCGGGGCGCGGTTGAACTGCGCAGCGCACGCGGTGCTGCCCTTTTCCACGGGTGTGATCGGTCAACGCCTGCCGGCCGAAAAGTTGGTCAGCGCGCTTAGTTCGGCAATTGCCGAACTGCGGGATGACGGTTGGGAAGCCGCCGCGCACGGCATCATGACGACCGACACGGTGCCGAAGCTCTTCTCGGCGCGGGTCGACACGACGCATGGACCTTGCCACATCACCGGGATTACCAAAGGCGCCGGCATGATCAAGCCGGACATGGCCACGATGCTGGCGTTTATCGCCACCGACGCAAACATCGGTCAATCCGACCTGCAGACATTGGTCAGCGAACTGGCCGATCGCAGCTTCAATCGCATCACCATTGATGGTGATACCTCCACCAACGACGCCTGCATCCTGATCGCGAGTGCGCAGGGCCCGGCGCTGTCTCCGGCCAGTGCCGACTGGGCGTCTTTCCGCGCGGCGCTGGAGGGGGTCTTCTGCGAACTGGCGCGCGCCATCGTGCGTGACGGCGAAGGCGCCACCAAGCTCGTGACGGTGGACGTACGAGGCGGACAGGCCGAGGCGGATTGCCTGCGCGCGGCCTATGCCGTGGCCGAGTCGCCGCTGGTCAAGACGGCGCTATTTGCCAGCGATCCCAACTGGGGCCGGATTCTGGCCGCGGTCGGGCGCTCCGGCGCCAGCGGACTGGTGCTGACCGATATCGACATTGCCATTGGTGGCGTGCGGATCGTGGCGGGCGGCGAGCCGGTGTCTGGTTATGACGAAGCCGATGTGGCCCGGGTGATGGCCGGCGCCGAGTACACCATTGAGGTCCGAATCGGACAGGCCGCGACCCGCGCCACCGTGCTGACCTGCGATCTGTCCCACGAGTACGTGAAGATCAACGCCGAATACCGGAGCTGACGGGGCTGCACGCCATGAGCCTGACAGCGGCGATTCCAAGGCTTGAGGTGGTGGCGGGGGTGATCAGGGGTGCCGACGGCCGCATCCTCATCGCCCGCCGCGCAGCCGCTGCGGATCAGGGCGGGTTGTGGGAGTTTCCGGGCGGCAAGCTTGAGGCAGGCGAAAGCCGGCTGGAGGCCCTCAGACGCGAACTTCATGAGGAGTTGGGGATCAGCCTGCGTGCTGCGGCCCCGCTGCTGGAAGTTAGCCACCGCTACCCCCAACGAGAGGTGCGGCTTTACGTTTTTGAAGTGACCGCGTGGCAGGGCACGCCAAGCGGTCTGGAAGGACAGCCGCTGCGTTGGGTAGCGCCCGACGCCCTGCTGAGCCATGCATTTCCGGCGGCCAATCTGCCCATCGTGACCGCGGCCCGGTTGCCGCGCGCCTGTCTTATCACCCCGGAACCCGAGCACCTCCCGCAATGGCTGGCGCAACTGGACGCCTGTCTGGGGGCGGGCGTCAAACTGATCCAGCTCCGCGCCAACACGCTGCCGCCACCGGCCTATCAAGCGCTGGCCCGCGAGGCAATCGCCATGGCGCATGCCCACGGCGCACGCATCCTGCTCAACGCCGACCCGGCGCTTGCGGCGCAGCTTGGCGCCGACGGCGTCCACCTCAACGACCGGCGTTTGCGGGCCATGGCCGCACGCCCGCTGGACGCCCCTGCGCTCGTCAGCGCCGCCTGTCATGACGCGGAAGCCCTCGATCTGGCGGCGGCCGTCGGCTGCGACGGCTCTTTGCAGACGGTTCGTGGGCAACGAGCAAGGCGCGAGGTTGCAGCAGTCGCTGGTCTACAGGTGATCGCGATTGCAAGGACGCTCGCCGCTCGTGGGAGATCGG
>JAURHQ010000012.1 GCA_030833185.1 Gammaproteobacteria bacterium
CGACAACGCCTGGATCGTCACCTCGACAGCGCGCGTGCCAGCCATGCCCTGCGCTTCGGCACGGTGCCGACCGGCATGTGGCCGGCCGAAGGCGCGGTGTCGGGCGCGGCGCTGGTGCGGATGCAGGAGGCCGGCGTGCGTTGGGTGGCGAGCGGTGAGGCGGTGTTGATGCACACCCTGCTGAACGCCGGGCAGGAGATCGACCGCGCGCACCTGCTTTACCGGCCGTGGCAGGACGCCAGCGGCAGCACGATTTTTTTTCGCGACGACCGGCTGAGCGATCTCATTGGTTTTGAGTATTCGCGCTGGCACGGACAGGACGCCGCGCGCCATTTTATGGGCGAACTGGACGCGATCCGTGCCGCCGCGCCGGACGGCGAAACGCCCTTGGTCTGCGTGATGCTGGATGGCGAAAACGCTTGGGAGTACTACCCGTACAACGCCTGGTACTTTTTTGAGGATCTCTACGCGGCGCTGGCCGAACACCCGACGATTCACACCCGCACGCTGGCCGAGGCGCTCAGCCTGCACGCCGCCCGCAGCCTCCCCTTGCCGCCGCTGGTGGCGGGCAGCTGGGTGTACGGCACGTTGTCGACCTGGATGGGCGATGTGGACAAGAACCGCGCCTGGGATCTGCTCTGCAATGCCAAGCAAAGCTACGACCTGATCGCCGAACGCCTGCGCGCCGAACCCGCGCGTGCCGCCCGCGCCGAGGCCTTGCTCACGCGGCTGGAAGGTTCCGACTGGTTCTGGTGGCTGGGGGCCGACAATCCGCCCGAGGCGGTGGCTAATTTCGAGGCACTGTTCCGGCGCAATCTGCGCGCGCTGTATGCCGTTCTGGGACTGGCCGCGCCGCCCCAGCTCGATCAGTCGCTGTGTCGCGGCGGCGGTAGCCCGGAAGCGGGCGGCACCATGCGTCGCGGCAGCGGCGCGACCATCAACTAAGGGCCGCGCAAGCGCCAGGAAAACCGCCTATGTCCAATCGTCTTGCCCTGCTGCTGGGGGTGCACGCGCACCAGCCCGTCGGTAATTTTGAAGCCGTGGTCGATGACGCCCATCTCCGCTGCTACCGGCCCTTTTTGCACACGCTTTTCCGCTACCCGGACTTTCAGTTCGCGGCGCATTTTTCCGGCTGGCTGCTCGCAGAGCTCGCCCGACGGTTTCCATCGGACATGGCCCTGCTGCGCAAGATGGTGGCGCGCGGGCAGGTGGAACTCTTTGGCGCCGGCGACTGCGAGCCGGTGCTGGCGGCGATTCCCGCCCGCGATCGCCGGGGGCAGCTGCAGGCGCTTGCCGAGCGACTGGCGAGCCAGTTTGGTCAGCGCCCGGGCGGGGCGTGGCTGACCGAGCGGGTGTGGGAAGCGACCGTCGTGCCGGCGCTGCGCGAGACCGGACACCGCTACGTGACGGTCGACGACTATCACTTCCTGTGCACCGGCATGCCGGCCAGCGCGCTCGACGGCTACTACACCACCGAAGAAGACGGCGGCACGCTGGATCTCTTCCCGATTTCCGAGCAACTGCGCTACCGCCTGCCGTTCTCGCCCGCACCGGACGCGGTTGCCTATCTGGAGGCGCAGGCCGACGAAGGCCGACAGGCGGCGGTGTATTTCGACGACATCGAGAAGTTCGGGATCTGGCCGGAGACCTATGCATGGGTCTACGAGCAGCGCTGGCTGGAGCAGTTCATCGAAGGGGTGCTGGCATCTCCAAAATTGGTGGCGACGACCTATGCGGGGTTTCACGCCAGCCATCGCAGTCGCGGCATCGTGTATTTGCCGACGGCCTCCTACAGCGAAATGAACGAATGGACCCTACCGGCAGCAGCGGCCGGGGATTACGCCGGCCTGCTGGAACGGGTCAAAGCGGGCGAGCGCTGGGAGCAGGAGCGGGCTTTCGTGCGCGGCGGGATCTGGCGGAACTTCTTCTCGCGCTATCCGGAATCAAACTGGATGCACAAGCGCATGCTGGGCTTGTCGGCACGCCTTGCGGCGGCGCCGGCGTCACCCGATAGCGCCGGCCTGCAGGAAAATCTCTATCGTGCGCAAGCCAACGACGCCTACTGGCACGGACTCTTTGGCGGGCTGTACCTGCCGCATCTGCGCCGTGCGGTCTGGCGCAATCTGATCGCCCTGGAAGCCGGGCTGGATGCGCTGGCGCCGCGCGGGTCGGTCGCTGCGCAGGACGTGGACAGCGATGGCGCGCTTGAGCACTTCCTGCGCCACGCCGACCTGCAAGTGGTCCTGCGCGATGACGGCCTGGGCGCCGCGCACGAACTCGTCAGCTACGCCCTGCAGCATAATTTTGGCGACACCCTGCGGCGCTACGCCGAGCATTACCACCGGGTGTCGCCACAGCGGCCCGCGCACAGCGAGGAGCCGGCGAGCGGCATTGCCTCTGCCCACGACCGGGTGGCGTTCAAAACTGAAATCACGGCCGCCGATCTGGCGGTCGACGCGCACGGGCGCGTGCTGTTTGTGGACTGCCTAGGCGCCGCAGACGGTGGCCGCACGCCGCTGCGCAATTGGCAAATCATCAGCGCAGACGGGCAGCGTCTGGAACTGGCGCATACCTTGCCAGACGGGCAGACCGGCCTGCGCAAAACCTGGCAGCTGACGGCGAACGGGCTCGAGGTGAGCTACAGCGGTGAACTCCCGGCCGGCCTGCAGCTCGAAACCGAAATAAACCTCGCGCTGCCCAGCTGCGACGGCTACGGCGGGCGCTATGTGGAGCCGGACGGGCATTTTCCGGGTGGCTTCGGGGCGGTGCTCGAATATGCCGAGTTGTGCCAGTTTGCGCTGGAGGATGCGGCGCTCGGTGGCCGGCTGGACCTGTCCTGCGCCGCGCCCGCTGTCGCGCAGATGGCCCCGCACTACACGGTGTCGCAATCGGAGGCGGGCTTCGAGAAAATCATGCAGGCTGCCTGCCTCCGGTTGCGCTGGCAGGCGGGGGAACAGCGCATTGCGCTGCGCCTTTCCCCATGCGCTTCGTGGCTTTAATGCCGCTTGCCGCGAGTGCTAGATAAAACCGGCGGCTAATGCTCAAATCACGGACCCCCAAGCCATTTTTATACCTTGAGTACGGACCAGCCCAATACGCCAGGCATCGAAGACATTCGCGCTGCGGCCACGGTGATTCGGCGGGCTATCGCGGATGCGGATGGGCCCCTGCCGCCCAGCTTCCTGATGGCCTTTATGCTGCGCGACTGGCGGCGCTATCTGGCCTATGTGCACCGCCGGGCGGGCTCGCGCAGCATCATCTGGCGGACCGCGGAAGAACTCACCGTGCGCATCGTGAGCAGCACGGTGCCGCTGCCCACCCGTGAGGCGCGTGACGAACTTGTGCGGGGGCTGCCGAAGCTGGTGCACGAAATCAAGACCGGGATGGCGCTGGCTGGCATGTCGGCCGCACAGCGCGACGCGTTTCTGCTCCAGTTGCGTGCTCACCATCTCTCGCTGTTAAGCGAGCCGCTGGACCCCGGCATCAACGACCGGCCGGATCTCTCCCAGACCGTGGCCATGGATGTGGCCGACCCGCGCTATCGCTCGCTGCTGGACCAACTCGACGGTCTGGACAGCATGGACGGCCTCGAACACATCGAGATGTAGCCGCCCGCGCGACGCCGGTGTTAGCGCGGCAGTTGCAGCGTGATGCCGACGTAGCCGGTGATGCCTTCGGTCTGATACCCAAAAATTTCCTGATAGCGCTCGTCCAGTGCGTTTTCTACCCGCGCATTCAGGGCGAGCGTGGGCGTGAGCTGGTAGCGACCTGCAATCCCGACCAGCGTGTAGGGCGCCAAATCCTGTCGCTCCGGGGTGTAGAACGGCGGCAGGAAGCTGTCGTCCTGCTGTGCGCCGCTGTGGTTGAGGTGCAGATCGACGAGGCCCCGGCGGTCCGCGCTGCGATAGGCGGTGCTGGCCGCCAGCGCGTGCGGCGCGCGCCGGATTTCCGCCTGACGCTTGCCGCTGGCGCCATCGATTTCAGTTGCGTCCAGCCAGGTGTAGGCCAGTCGCGCATCCCATTGCGGGGTAAATTGCAGACGACCGGTGAACTCCACGCCCTGCCGGTGACTGCTCCCCGGGCGATTCTCCGCGCTGAAGCTATTGGTCGACGCTTGATAGACGAAGCCGTCTATTTCGTCAGTCAGGGTTTCGTTGAAATAGGTCACGCCCAGCTGCACGCGCTGCGCGAGCAGCGGCTGCTGCAGCCCGATTTCCCAGCCTCGCGACTGCTCCGGGCGCAAGGCATTGTTGCCCAGAAATACCGGGTCACCGGGCGGCGCCGCCGAGTAGCCGTAGCGGTCGAAAAAGGTCGGCGCCTTCTGGCCGGTGGCGTAGGACCATGAGAACAGCGTGCCGGTGCTTGCCATCAACTGCGTCAGCGCCACGCGCCAGGTGCCGACATCGGCAAAGGCATCGCTGTCGTCGAAGCGTCCGCTCGCGGTAAGGCTGGTGTGTTCGGCGAGCGTTAGCCGGTATTCGCCGATATAGCCCAGCACCTGATAGTCGCGGTCCTGACGCGGATCGTAGCCAAACATGACCGGGCCGCGCTGGCTGAAGCGCTGCTGTTCGTAGTCGAAGGCAACGCTCAGGACGTGGCTCGCCGGCAGCAGCCAGGCGCTGTTGGCGCGCAAAGAGCTCTGATACTGCGCCTTGTATTTATCGCCAGTGACCTCGGCATCCACAAAGCTTTCGCCGTCCAGATCGTCGTTATGCATGCGGCTCCAGTTGCCGCTGAGCTCGTTGCGCCAGGCGCCGTCGAAGCTGTCGTGGCGCACGCGAAACTGGGTGTAGGCCTGCAGCAGTGTGGTTTTACCGGTGGTATCCGCCGGAATCCCGTTGGCATAGTCGTTATTGACGCGGGCGCCGGTGACCCGCCCCGTCAGTTCAAGCCGCAGATCCGGGCGTGCATCCCAGCCGGCCTTGGCATTGAGCGTGGTGTTGCGATAGCCGTCGTCTTCGCGCCCGGTAGGGGAGAGATTGATTCCCTCGCTTTCAAAATGGCTGATTGCCAGCGCGCCATCCAGTCCCGCGCGCGCGCCGCTGACGGCGGCGTTGGTGCTAAATGTGCCCAAGGCGCCGCCCTCCACGGCGACCGAAGCCGCCGGCCTGGCGTCACCCTGTCGGGTGATGATGTTAATCACGCCTGAGATCGCATCGCTGCCCCACAGCGCGCTCTGCGGACCGCGGACGATTTCCACCCGCTCCACGTCGCTTGCTGGCAGATGGGCAAAATCGAAGCCACCGCCGCGGGTCAGGTCGTTAGCCTCGACGCCGTCGATCAGCACCAGCACGTGGTCGGCCTCGCCGCCGCGGATTCGCAACTGGGTTTGCTGGCCCGTGCCGCCGCTGCGGTTCAGTGAAAAGCCCGGCTCATCGCGCAGCAACTCGCTAATGAACGCAGGATTTCGACGCTCAATGTCCTCGCGCGTAATGACGGAGGTGCCGCTGCCTGCGGTATTGAGCGTGATGGGGGTGCGCGCCGCAGTGACGACGATTTGACCGAGTGATGCGGCAGGGTCGACGGGTGCAGTGTGGGCATTGGAGGCGCCTAGCAGGGCGCAGGAGAAAGCAAAATAACGCATGGTCTGTGGGTGTCCGCATCGCGCTCACCCGCGCGATTGCCGCAAGGGGAAACGGGGCGCAGACGCGAGACCACAGCACAGTGTCTGTCTTCTGGTCCTGAGTCAGCCCGCCGCGACCCGGTTGATAGAGGCTTCTGGCCGGTCTCCGGACTTACGCAGTGGTGTTGCCACCAGAACGCCTCGCCTTCCCATGCATGAGCACAGTGGCGAGAGAGGCGTTCGCTACGCTTACCGTTGCGGGGGCAGTGCCGGATTTGTTTCATGCTGAAACGCACCGGCTTCCCGATTATCCCGTGAGTTGTGAGGCTCGCAGGCACCTGAAGCAAGGTTCAAAACGAGCGCGGAGGGTAGCCGGCGGGTAAGGCGGCCGTCAACGTCGCGCTAAAAAAAAGAAATATTCAGGCGAAAAAAAGGCCGATCACCCGCGTGACCGGCCTTTTTCACGAACCCTTGCGGACGCCTTAGGCGCCAGCAGCGTCCTTCAGTGCCTTGAGCGCAGAAGCGCGAACCGAGACGCTGGCCGGGCGCGCCGGCATGTCGCGCATCTCGCCGCTGAAGGGGTCTTTGCGCGGGCCGGCCTTGATGGCCTTCTTGTTCACCCGACGCAGCTTCACACCGAGTTCCGGAATGCTGATCTCGCCCGAGCCCTTGTTGTTCAGGTGGCGAATGGCATGGGCGCGGATCGCGCTCAGCACTTCCTGCACCTTCTTCTTCGGCAATTCGGTGGCTTCAGCCACAGCGGCCAGAATCTGGCTCTTGGTTTCTTTGGTCTTGATAGCGGGTTTCGCTCGGCTCATCGGATGCTCCCGTAGGTGTTATGACAGCTGGGCCGGAGGGCTTGCGGCCTCTGGCAAAGGCGGTGGCCGCAACTCCGACATTCTTGTGTTTGGTTCGACGTATCGCGCGATCGGGGCCGGATGGATCCCCATCAGCCGGGGCCGAGCAGCGCCCGGCTAATATAATCGGAGAAATGCGGTTTGTAAGCCTTGACACTCTCCGATTTCGGGATGAAATCGTAGATTTCTACTGCTGAATTGCATGAAATTCAGGTCGGCCCTTCGCTCAGGCCAAGCCGCGCGGCAATCGCTCGCAGTGCAGGGACCGCCCCGCACGCCATTCGATGCTGCACGCGCTGACTCAGTGAGGTCTCATCAGGATTGATTTCGACCGTGGTCGTGCCGCGGCGACCGGCCGCCACCATGGGGTCGTGGATGTAGGGAAAACCGGCGGTGGTGCCCACCGCAAACATCACATCAAAGCCCTTCGCCAATTCACGTTCATAGCGAGCCAGATCGGCTGCCGGCAGCATTTCGCCGAACAACACGACCATCGGCCGCAGCACCGCCCCGCAGGCCGCGCAGCGCGGAGGCAGGCAGAGTTCATCGAACGAGGACACCTCGGGATCTTGCGTGCAGCCGGTGCAGACGAGTTCCCGCAGGCGCCCGTGCAACTCGATCACCCGTCGGCTACCCGCCCGCTGATGCAGGCCGTCAACGTTTTGCGTGATGACCCAGACCTCACACTGTGCGTCCAGGGCGGCGATGAGTTGGTGGGCCAGATTAGGTTCGGCGCCGCGGCAGGCACGTTCAATTTCCAGCAGGTACTTCCAGGTTAGCGCCGGTTCGCGCGCGAAAACATCGCCCGACAGGATTTCCTCGATCGGCCGGCCTTCTTCGCGCGTCATGCCGTTGTACAAGCCACCGACGCCCCGGTAGGTAGGTAAACCGGATTCGGCCGACAGCCCGGCGCCGGTCAAAAAAGCGACCCGCCGGGCGCCGCGCAGTTCTGCGGCCAATTCTTCGGCGATGTCGTCGATCGGCGCGGACATCAGGTGCTCCCTCACACTGGCGATGAGCGGCGAGATTAATCCAGCAGCGCGGAAAATGCCTCGTGGGTGAAGCGAAACACCCGTCCGCCCAGTTCGGCCGGCAGGCTGGTGCGCTGCAATTGATCGAGCACCGGCCCCTTCACCTCGGCGAGATGCAGTTTGATGTGGCGGGCCGCCAGCCCGTGGTTCATCTCCAGCAGCCGCTCCAGAGCGGTTGCGTCGATATGGCTGACCGAGGACAACACCAGAATGACGTGCCCGGCGGTGGGTTGTGCCGCGAGCGCTTCCTGCACGGCGTGTTCCAGCGTGCTGATGTTGCCGAAGAAGAGATTTTCGTCGACCCGCAGCGCAAGGATATGCGGCCAGGTTGTGACCTCCGCGCGTTTCACATTCCGGTATTGCTCGGTGCCTGGCACCCGCCCGATAACCGCGATATGCGGCTGACTCGCCTGCCAGACGACGGTCAGCAGCGAGAGCGCGACGCCGAGCGCAATGCCGGCTTCGACGCCCAGCGTGAGCACGCCAAGCGCGGTGGCCAGATAGGCGAGTCCGTCCGGCGGGGAATAGCTCCACATCCGGCGCAAATCAGCAGGATTCAGCAGGCTCGTCATCGGCACGATAATGCTGGCGGCAAGCACGCACTTGGGCAGACGCTCAAACAGTTCGCTGACGTTGAGGAGAATCACGACCAGTGCCAGCGCAGACACCACGCCCGCGAGCGGCGAGCGCGCGCCGGCGGCATGATTCACGACCGAGCGCGACAGGCCGCCGGTCACCGGCAGGCCGCCGGCCAGCGAGGCCATGACGTTGGCGGCTCCAAGACCCAGCAGTTCGCGATTGGGATCGATTTGCTCCCGCTCGCGCATCGCCAGCGACTGTGCGACCGAGACGCTCTCGATGAAGCCGACCAAGGCGATGGCCCCGGCCGGTAGCAGCAGGGCCTGCAGGGTGCCCAGTTCAAGTGTCGGCAGCCCGAGTGACGGCAAACTGGACGGCAAACTGCCGACCACGGCGACGCCCGCGGCCTGGTCAAGATTCATCAGCGCCGTCAGCGCAATGGCGACCAGCACCACGCACATCGGCGCCAGACGCGCGCCCATCTCGGCCGCGCCGGGCTTAAGACCCAAATGGCGCAGCAGTGGCCCCAGATAGCGCCGCGCCAGCGCAAGTGCCACCACCGCGACGGCGCCCATCAGCGCAGTGGCAGGGTGCGCGCCGGCAAGGGCGGAAGGCAGCGCGATCGCAAGTGACAGACCGGTGTGGCCATGGCCCTGGACGCCGAATAGCGGAAACAACTGCCCCAGAATAATCAGCACCGCCGAGCCGGCCATGAAGCCGTTGACCACCGGGTGGCTCAGCAGGTGCGCGATGACGCCCAGACGCAGCACGCCGCACAGGATGAGCAGGCCGCCTGAGAGGAGTGCCAGCACCAGCGCGAGGCCCACTGCTTCCGGTGAACCGGTGGCGGCGAGCGGCGCGATGGCCGAGGCGGTCATCAGCGAAACCACCGCGACCGGACCCACCGCCAGAGTGCGCGAGGAGCCGAACGCCGCATAGGCCATGATGGGCAGGATGCTGGCGTAGAGCCCCGCTTCTGCGGGCAGGCCGGCTAACAGCGCGTAGGCCAGACTCTGCGGGACCAGCATCATCACGACGACGAGGCCTGCCACCAGATCCTGCCGCGCGCTCGCCCCGTTGTAGCCGTTCAGCCAGGGCGGACGCCACGCGAAGCCTGCCCGTCCGCCCGCCATTTCAGCGCGTCCGGCCGCCGGCGAGCTGGTAGAGCTTCGCTGCCCGCGCCCCCGAGCGGCAGAAGGCCAGCACGGGCGTCGGCAGCCGGGCAATGAGCGCCGCCATCGCATCGACGTCGGTTTGCTTCAGGTCGCTTGGAATGACCGGCAGATAGGCGTACTCGAGTCCCGCCGCCGCGGCAGCCTGCGCAATGCTGTCGCTTGCGGGTTGGCTGGCGCCGCCTTCCAGATCCGGCCGGTTGTTGATGACGCTGCGAAAGCCCGCCGCTGCGACCGCGGCCATTTGGGCGGGTTCAAGCTGCGGCGCGACTGCGAACTCGGCGTTAAGCGATTCAAACGGAAAGGACATGGTTAACTCCTGACGGCGACGCGTGGCGCCGGGTTCTTGAGATAGCGATCGAAGAATTCAAACGCGAGCATGCCGAGCAGCATCGCGCCCACAAAGAGTAACGCGCTGGGCGCGGCGCGACCGAGCGCGACCAGCGCAGGGCCCGGGCAAAAGCCCGCCAGACCCCAGCCGGCGCCGAACAGAAGGCTGCCGCCGACCAGTTTCGGATCGATGTCCCGCGCGGTGGGCAGTTGCATCGGCGCGCCCAGCAGCGAGCGAGTGCGCCGGGCAGCCAGCGCAAACGCGCCGCTTGCGACCGCGATGGCGCCGCCCATCACCAGCGCGAGCGAGGGGTCCCAGGCGCCGCCCAGATCGAGGAAGGCAATGACCTTCGCCGGATTGGTCATGCCACCCAGAATCAGGCCCAGCCCAAACAGCAGGCCGCAAACAAACGAGGCGAGGATGTTCATGGAGGACTCCTAGTTCAGGACGTGATGGGTGAGAAAAACCGTGAGAAATCCGCTGGCCATGAAGCTCAGCGTGGCGACAATGGAGCGCGGCGACAGGCGTGAAATGCCGCACACGCCGTGGCCGCTGGTGCAGCCCGAGCCCAGGCGGGTGCCGACGCCGACGAGCAGTCCGGCGACCACCAGCAACGGCGCCTCAGCCGCTACCTGCATGGTCGGCAGTTCCATGAACAGGCCGAACACCAGCGGCGCCACCAGCAGGCCACCCACGAAAGCCACCCGCCAGGCCAAATCGCCGGCGCGCGGTCGCAGCAGTCCGCCCAGTACGCCGCTAATGCCGGCGATGCGTCCGTTCAGCAAGACAAACAGGGCGGCGGACAGGCCCAGTACGGCGCCGCCCGCCAGCGACGTCCAGGGGGTGAAGTTGTTCCAGTCGATAGTCACGGGTGCGCTCCTTCAGGGTTTGCAGAACAGGATGTAGAGATGGGCGAGCGTGCTTTCGACGCGCTCGTCCGCCAGCCGGTAGTAGATGTTTTTGCCATCGCGACGGGTGGCGACCAGGCCTTGTTCGCGCAGAACGCCAAGCTGTTGCGAGAGCGTCGGTTGCCGAATATCCAGCAGTTGCTCCAGTTCACCCACGCCACGCTCGCCGCTTAGCAGTTGGCAAAGCAGAAGCAGTCGGTCCTCGTTGGCAAGCAGGCGCAGGAAACTCGTGGCATCCGCCGCCGAACGACGCATCGCGCCGAGATCCAGCCCCTCGGGTTCATTCTGTTTTTTTCGAACGGTTGGCATAGCGGTTTCGATCAATTACATTTCACAAAAATATAGATTATAAAATCCTAAATAGAAACCCCGGCAGACCAACTTTCGAGGACACGCCATGGCTCCCCAGATCAAGACATTTTTCGACCCCGCAACTTGGACCTTCACGCACGTGGTGTATGACCGTGTCGGCGGGCGTGCCGCCATCATCGATCCGGTGCTGGACTACGATCCGAAATCGGGACGGCTGACCAGCGCGTCGGCGGAAACGGTCGCTGCGTTTATTCGCGAACAACGCTTGACGGTTGACTGGCTGCTCGAAACCCACGCCCACGCCGACCACGTGTCCGGTGGCCATCACCTGCAGGCCCAGCTCGGCGGACAACTGGGCATCGGTGAGCACATCACCATTGTGCAGGAGACTTTCCAGAAGATTTTCAATCTGGGTGCAGCGTTCGCCGCGGACGGCTCGCAGTTTCAGGCCCGGTTTGCCGACGGGGCGCGATTTGCGATCGGGGATTTGGAAGCGGAGGTTTTGTTTGTGCCCGGACACACCCCGGCCTGCATCGCCTACAAGGTGGATGACGCCGTATTTGTGGGCGATACCCTGTTCGCGCCGGATGTTGGCACTGCGCGCTGCGACTTCCCGGGAGGTGACGCCCGCACGCTGTATCGGTCAATCCGTCGTTTGCTCGAAATGCCCGCCGAAACGCGCATTTTTTTCTGTCACGACTACCCGCCAGAAGGCCGCGAAATTACGCCGATGTGCACGGTGGCGGACCAGCGCGAGCGGAATATTCACGTGCACGACGGGGTATCGGAAGCCGCGTTTGTCGAGATGCGCTCGGCGCGCGACCGGACCCTGGCGATGCCGGTGCTCATCCTGCCCGCCATCCAGCTCAACATCCGGGCCGGCGAGTTGCCGCCGCCCGAAGACAACGGCGTCGCCTATCTCAAAATCCCGCTTAATCTGCTGTGAGATCGCCGGCGGCCGCGTCGGCCGCCACCTGCGTTTCCAAGGCCGTCAGCGCCTGCGCCAGATGCTGGCGGTCGGCCGCGGAAAGACGCGACAGCAGCCGCGTTTCGTAGGCGCGGGCCAGCGGCACGATCTCGGCGTACACGCGCAGGCCCGCGGCGGTCAGCCGCAGCATGGAACAGCGCCGGTCGCTCGGCGAACTGCGCCGTAAAATCAGTTTGCGCGCCAGCAGCCCGGCGATGGCACGGCTCACGGTGACCCGATCCATCGCCGTTCGGCCGCCGACAAAATCCGCCGAGACGTTCGCGTGTTGGCCGAGCACCGCGATGATGCGCCACTGCGGAATGGTGATGCCGAAGCGTTTGGCATAGAGCGCCGCCAATTCGCGGCTGACCGTATTGGCGAGTACCGACAGGCGATAGGGCAGGAAACCGCTGAGGTCCAGCGCTGTCGGCGACTCACTCACGGCGCGAAATGGCGCGGGAGATCCCGCCAACTGTCTGGATAGTCCGCTTGCCGCGCAGGATGGGCCATGGCGCCGGCGCTTACGGCCATTGGATAGCGGGATTCAAACATGAAGGCCAGCGTGTCTTCGATCCGCACCGGCACCAGCGCCGCCGTGCTGGCTCGCGCATGCACCGCTGCTTCCGGGCCGTGCGGCACCATGCTGTTGTGCAGGCTGACGCCGCCGGGCTCAAAACCACGCTCGCGGGCATCGTAGGTGCCGCGCACCAGCCCCATGAATTCGCTCATCACGTTGCGGTGGTACCAGGGCGGCCGAAAGCTGTGATCCGCCACCGCCCAGCGTGGCGGGAAGATTACGAAATCGACGTTCGCCACGCCGGCCGTGTCCGAGGGTGCGGTCAGCACCGTGAAGATGGACGGGTCGGGATGGTCGTAGCTCACCGTATTCATGACGTTAAAGCGCGCCAGGTCGTATTTAAGCGGCACCGCCGTGCCCACCCAGGCAACGACATCAAACGGTGAGTGGGGGAGTTCACTGCGCCAGCAGGTACCGCCGTAGCGCGTAATGAGCTCGTGCGCGCCGACCAGATCCTCAAACGCCGCGGTAGGTGCCAGAAAATCTCGATCGTTGGCGAAACCGTCGGAGCCGACCGGTCCTCGCTCGGGGAGCCTGAAGGCGGCGCCGTAGTTCTCGCAGACATAGCCGCGGGCGAGGCCGTCCGGCAAATCAACCCGCCATTTCATGCCGCGCGGAATGACGGCAATCTCGCCGGGCGCCACGAGCAGTTGACCGCATTCCGTCGTCACCGCCAGCCGCCCCTGCTGCGGCACGATCAGCATCTCGCCGTCCGCATTGACGAAGCAGCGGCGGTCCATGTTGCGGTTGGCGACATACACGTGCGCCGCCATACCCAGTTGCAGCGCGGCGCTACCGCAGGCGACAACGGTATACAGGCCGTCGACGAAATCGCAGTGCGCCTCCGGCAAGGGCCAGGTACTCCAGCGCAGCGGCATGGGCGGGCTTGGTGAGGACAATGGGGCGCTCAGGAAAGACGCCTGCGCGTAGGGCGTCGCCCGACCGGCGACCACCGAGGCTTGGATGCGGTAAAGCCAGGTGCGCCGGTTGTCCCGCCGCGGCGCGGTGAACGCGGTGGCGCTGAATTTTTCCGCGTACAAGCCGTAGGGCACTTGCTGTGGCGAGAACTGCCCAACCGGCAAGGCGCCCGCCAGCGCTTCGCTGGCATGTTCATTGGCAAAGCCCGAGAGGTAGCGCAAGGCCGTGAAATCGGAAGCGGCGAGCGGGGAGGGGGGCACGATTCCTCCGGACGAACAGTTGCGGTGCTGGTCAGTATGGTTTCAAATGAAACTAATCTCAACGCGTGCAAGGAACCCGTGGTGAAACTCGCAAGCCTGCGTGAAGGTGGCCGCGACGGCACGTTGGTGCTGGTTAATCGCGCGTTGTCGCACGCGCTGCGGGTGCCGCAGATCGCGTCAACCCTGCAGGCGGCGCTGGACGACTGGCAGCGCGTTGCGCCGCGACTCGCCGAGGCCGCGGCGCTGCTTGAGCGCGGCGCCGCGTCGGCCAGTTTTGCGTTCAACCCCCGGGCCTGTGCGGCACCCTTGCCCCGCGCCTATCAGTGGGTGGACGCCAGCGCCTACGTTAATCACGTCGAGTTGGTGCGCCGTGCGCGGGGTGCCGAACTTCCGGCCAGCTACTGGCACGAGCCCTTGGTCTATCAGGGCGGCTCGGACGATATGCTCGCCGCGCACGACCCGCTGCCCTTGCTGGATTGCGCCTACGGGCTCGATTTTGAAGCCGAATTAGCGGTGATTACCGACGATGTCCCGCAGGGTGTTGATCGCGAGACCGCGCTCGGGCATGTGCGCCTGCTAACCATTGTCAACGACGTTTCCCTGCGTCACCTGATCCCCGGTGAACTGGCGAAGGGCTTTGGCTTTTATCAGTCCAAACCGGCCAGCGCTTTCGCCCCGGTGGCGGTGACGCCGGACGAGCTGGGCGCGGCCTGGCACGGGGGCAAGCTGCACCTGCCGATGCTCTGCGACTTGAACGGCCAGCGCTTCGGCGCGCCTAACTGCGGCGACGACATGACCTTCGACTTCGGCCAACTGCTGGCGCATCTCACGCTGACGCGCCGGCTGGGTGCCGGCACCGTGCTGGGCTCGGGCACGGTCTCCAACTACGACCGCAGTCGCGGCTCCGCCTGTATCGCCGAACGCCGGATGCTGGAAATCCTGAATGACGGCGCAGCGCAAACGCCGTTTCTGGCCGCGGGCGATGTGGTGCGCATCGAGATGCGGGATGACGCCGGCCGCAGTCTCTTCGGCGCGGTCGAACAGACCGTCGTCCAGATCTGAACGCCGATGAGTGACGCCCCGCAGCGGCTGGATATGGCGATGCGTCGCGCGCAACAGGCCCGTCGCCAGTTCGCCGCCACGCCCATCGGCGCCGCCGAGGCGCATGTGCCGGTGGTTATCGTGGGCGCGGGTCCGGTCGGTCTTGCACTGGCTACTGATCTGCGGGCACAGGGCGTGCGCTGCGTCGTGCTCGAAAAGCACGACGGGCTCAGTCAGGGCTCGCGGGCCATCTGCTGGGCCAAACGCACGCTCGAAATTTGCGACCGCCTGGGCGTGGCGCAGCCCATGGTCGAGAAGGGCATCACCTGGAATACCGGGCGCGTTCTGCTCGGTGAGAACCCGCTGTACAGCTTCGATTTGCTGCCGGTGCGGGCGCAAAAATTTCCCGCGTTCATCAATCTTCAGCAGTACTACACCGAGGAATACCTGATCGACGCGTTGGCGCAGGACTCACCGCTGCGCTGGCAGCATCGGGTCGACGCGCTCAGCGTCCAGCACGATGGGGTGCATCTGACGGTCAGCACGCCCGGCGGGAATTACCGCCTGCACTGCGACTGGCTGGTCGCCGCAGACGGTTCGCGCAGCACGGTGCGGCAAGCCATGGGGCTCGACTTCGAGGGCCGCAGCTTTGAAGACAATTTCCTGATCGCAGACGTGCGGATGAAAGCGCCGTTCCCGGCCGAGCGTCGGTTCTGGTTCAAGGCGCCGTTCAACGAGGGCCGCACCGCGCTCATGCATCAGCAGCCAGATGACGTCTGGCGCCTCGATTTCCAGCTCGGCTGGGACATCGACCGCGAGGCGGCCATTCGCGAAGAAAACGTCACCCGGCGAATCCGCGCCATGTTGGGCCCCGACATCGACTTCGAATACGAATGGGTCAGCCTCTACACCTTTCAGTGCCGGCGCATGGCGCGCTTTGTCCACGACCGCGTTATTTTTGCCGGCGACGCGGCGCATCTGGTGTCGCCGTTCGGCGCGCGCGGCGCCAATGGCGGTATTCAGGATGCCGACAACCTGGGCTGGAAACTCGCGCGCGTGCTGCGCGGACTGGCCAGCAGCGCGCTCCTTGAAAGCTACAACGACGAGCGAACCCACGCCGCCGACGAGAACATTCTCAACTCCACCCGCGCCACCGAGTTCATGACGCCGAAAACACCGGTCGAGCGTGCGTTTGGCGAGGCCGTACTCGATTTGGCAGCAAGCCAGCCTTTCGCGCGGGCGTTCGTCAACAGCGGGCGGTTATCGGTGCCCTGTCATCAGCGACGGTCCGCCTTGACCACGCCCGACAGCACGCCGTTTGCAGGTGCCTTGGCGCCGGGCGACGTGTGTCTGGATGCACCCGTGCGCGGGCCACGCGGCGAACGCTGGCTGCTGGAACAACTGGGCGGACAATTCGCGGCCCTGTATTTCGTTGGCGATGGCGCCCCTGATCCCCTTGCCGTGCAGGCAAGTCTGCCGGCCGAGCTGGCGCTGCTGCCGGTCAGCCGCGCGCCGCAGGCGGCTTGCACGCAAGATGTCGAAGGGCTGCTGACCGAGCGTTACGACGCAGCCCCCGGCTCACTTTATCTGGTGCGCCCCGACCAGCATCTCGCGGCGCGCTGGCGCGCACCCGACGCCGCAGCGCTGCGCGCAGCGCTCGCGCGCACCACCCCCTGAATCCACCCTGAAAACCACCAAGGAACGCAGTCGATGAGCAAAGCCTTTGCCTCCCGGGGCGATATGGAGCCCAAGAAAGTCAGCTTTACCAAACTCTCCGCGCACGCCTACGCCTACACCGCCGAGGGCGACCCGAATACCGGCGTGGTGGTGGGCGACGACTGCGTCATGGTGCTTGATGCCCAGGCAACGCCCGTGATGGCGCAGGACGTCTTGCGGCACATTCGCACCGTCACGGATTTGCCGGTTAAACACGTGGTGCTCAGCCACTACCACGCGGTGCGCGTGCTGGGCGCCAGCGGTTACGGTGCGGCCAATGTCATTGCCAGCCGCGACACCTATGACCTAATCGTCGAGCGCGGCCAGCAGGACTATCAGTCCGAGCTCGAGCGCTTTCCGCGTCTGTTCGACGCGGTGGAATCGGTGCCCGGGTTGACCTGGCCCAATATTGTCTTTAGCGGCGAACTGACGGTATGGCTGGGCTCGGTGGAAGTCCGCCTGCTGCAGGTCGGGCGCGGCCATACCAAGGGCGACACCATCGCCTGGCTACCGCAGGAACGCGTGTTATTCAGCGGCGATCTGGTCGAATTTGGCGCAACGCCCTACACCGGCGATGCCTATCTCCGCGAATGGCCGGCGACGCTCGATCGCCTGGCCGCGCTTGAGCCTGCTGCCCTCGTGCCGGGGCGCGGGGCGGCGCTGACCACGCCGGCCGAAGTGGCCGAGGGCCTGTCCGGCACCCGCGCTTTCATCAAGACCATGTACGAGAGCGTGCGCGACGCCCGCGCGGCCGGCAAAAGCCTCAAGGAGGCCTACGACGAAACCTATGCGCGGCTTAAGCCACAGTTTGGCCATTGGGTGATCTTCGATCATTGCCTGCCGTTTGATATCAGCCGGGCCTACGACGAATCCGGCGGCCTTGACGACCCCCGCATCTGGACTGCCGAACGCGACGCCGAGATGTGGCAGTCGCTGGCCAGTCCGGCGTGAGCCAGCCGACCGCGCCGGGGCTGCGCGATCCCGACGGTTTCTATGCCGCCCTGCTGGCGCAGCAGTCCGGCATGGACCCACCTGAGGCCTTGCGGTTCTGTGCCCGGCTGATCCTGCTGCTGGCCAACGAAGTAGGCGATGACCAGCGCCTGCAAGCGCTGCTGCAGCTCGCCGGCGCGCCGGACTTGATGTCGCGCAGTTGAATTTATTCACGCAGATTTGACCCCGCCTCCCCGATCGGGGAGGCTGCCTTTATGCCTCTTTTTTTGCTTCAGCGTCCGTTAGCGCTGCCGGTCATCGCCCTGCGCCCGGCGTGCTTGCTGCTGAGCTTTTGGCTGGCCGGTGCGGCCTCCGCCGATGTGCTCAAAATCGAGATTGACGGGGTTAAAGGCGAGTTGAAACGGAATCTGGTGGCGCATCTCGCCGCCGTGCAGGGCGAGGAACTCGACAAGCTCAGCAGCGGCCGCATCCGCGCCATGCACCGCCGGGCACCGGCAGCCCTTGAGGAAGCGCTGCAGGCGCTGGGCTACTACGAAGCGCGGATCGAACCGTCCCTGACGCAGGAACGCGAGAGCTGGCGGGCGCATTACAGCGTTCGCACCGGGGAGCCGGTGCGCATTCGGACCTTGACCATCGATCTGGTGGGCGACGCCGCGCGCGATGAGGCGTTTGCCGACCGCGTCGAGAAATTTCCACTGGCCGTTGGCGACCGTCTGGTGCACGCCCGCTGGGAAGACGGCAAGCGCGCGCTGGAACGCCTGTTGGCCGATCGGGGCTATTTCGACGCGCGCGTGGTGAAGGCCGAGGTTCGTGTGCGGCAGGCCCAGCGCAGCGCACGCGCCGTGCTCGCCATCAACAGCGGGCCGCGCTACTTGTTTGGCGAGGTGCTCTGGCCCAAGACGCGCCTCGCGCCGACGTTTCTGTCGCGCTATGTGTCGATTACGCCGGGCACGCCTTTCAATGCGCGCGAGATGCTGGCCTTCCAGAGCCGCCTGACCGACAGCAACTACTTCGGCAGCGTGCTGGTTGAACCGCGCACAGATTTGGCCGAGGACGAACGCGTGCCGCTCGAAGTAGAGCTGGAAATGCGGCCAGCAAGGCGCTACGCCATCGGCGCGGGTTACGGCACCGATACCGGCCCGCGCGCGCGCGCGTCATGGCAGCGGCCGTGGGTCAACAAACGCGGTCACCGGGCGGAGGCGGATCTGCGCCTGTCGCAGGTCCAGAGCACCTTGTCGGGCCTGTATTCCATGCCCAGCGCGAGCATCTGGACCGACTCCGTGGACCTCACCACCGAGCTCAGCAACGAAGACACCGAGGCCAAGAAGTCGCTCAAGCTGCGGGTTGGTGCCGCGCACCTCACAAATCGCCTTGGCTGGCGGGAAGCCATCGGGCTTGAGTACGAAGTGGAAAGCTACGATGTGGCGGAAACCGGCGAGATTGCCGGCCTGCTGGTGCCGTCTGCGCGCTGGACCAGAACCTGGAGCGACGACCCCATCTATACCCGCAACGGCTTGCGCCTGACGCTGGGGCTGCGCGGCGCGCACAGCGCGATCCTGTCTTCGACCTCGTTTGCGCAAGTGCGGCTGGATGCCAAGTACGTGCGCGCGCTGGGCAACACGCGGCTCATCCTGCGCAGCGAGTTTGGCGCGGTCGCCGCGGCAGATTTCGACAAACTGCCGGCTGGCGAGCGTTTTTTCGCCGGTGGCGACAACAGCCTGCGCGGCTTTGACTACCAGACGCTGGGACCGCGTACCGACAAGGGCGATGTGGAAGGCGGGCAATTCCTCATGCTGGGCAGCGTGGAGGTCGAACAAAAAGTGGTGGGCAACTGGAGTGCCGCGGCGTTTACCGACTTTGGTAACGCGCTCAACGACCTTGCCGACCCGATCGCCTGTGGCGTGGGTTTAGGCGTGCGCTGGCTCTCGCCGGTCGGACTGGTGCGGGTCGATCTGGCCAACGGCGTTTCGGATCCTGATTTTCCGTGGCGCGTTCACGTGTCGGTGGGGCCAGATTTATGAGCCTTCGACGGTGGTTCCTGCGCACCCTGCTGATCTTGCTGCTGCTGACGGTGCTGGCGCCGTTCTGGGCCTTGGGCACCGCGCGCGGGCTGCAGTCCATGCTGGCGCTGGCCAGCCGCTTGAGCGACGCCAGATTTACCGTGAGCGAGGTCAGCGGCAGCCTGGGTGACGGCGCGCAACTCATCGGCGTGTCGCTCCACAGCGACGGCCTTGAGTTGACGCTCGACCGTCTCAGCCTGCAGATCGATCTGGAGGCGCTGTTTCGACGCGAGTTGCACGTCCAGCAGATTGCCGTGGGCAGGCTGGCGATCCGGCTGCCGCCTGCAGATCCCGCCAGCCCGCCGCTGGCCAGCCTGCCCCCGCTGCCCGGCTTGCCGCTGGGGGTACGGCTCGATGAACTTACCCTCGATACCTTGGACCTCACGCCCGCAGACGGCAGCCCGCTGCGTCTCACGCGCGTTGCCGGCGCCCTGCGCTGGCCGCGCGGCGGGGCGCTGGAACTGCGCGAGCTGTCGCTTAGTCACGCGCGTAGCGACCTGACCGCGGCCGGTCGTTGGGGCGCGCAAGCGGCCGACCAGCTCACGCTGGAACTGCACTGGCGACATCAGCTCGATGACGCGCTGTTTGTGCAGGGGAGTGGCCAGCTGGACGGGGCCGGCGCGCGCTTCCAATTGACGCAGGATCTGGTGGCGCCGGTGCGCGCACATCTCGATGCGCACCTCGAACTGCCGGTGGGTGCGGCGCCGTGGTCGGTGTCAGTCGAATTGCCTCCCGGGCAAACGCTGCCCGGATTGCCGGCCGATCTGCCGCTGCAACAGTTGGCCGCCACCCTGCGCGCGACAGGGGCAGCAGACGGCGCGGTCGAGGCCTCAGTCGCCGCCGAACTCGGGCTGGGGGAATACGGTCGCTGGACGCTTGAGACACAGGCCGCCGGCCGCTCGCCCGATGCGATCGGGCTGCAGCGCCTGCGCCTCGCGGGTCCCGGTGACGCCCGGGTCGAGCTCCACGGCGACGTAGACGCCATCGCGCGCACCGTCACGCTGAACGGCGAGTGGCACGCGCTGCGTTGGCCGCTGACCGGCGCGCCGCTGGTGGAAAGTCCGCGCGGCAGTCTCGATGTTGGCGGCGGGCTGGAACACTTCACCTACCGCCTTGACGCCGACACGCTGGCCCGCGTCTGGCCCCGGGCTAACTGGCGGGTGAGCGGGCAGGGCAGCGGCACCCGACTCGCGATTGAGTCGCTCGCCATGCAATCCGCCGCCGGGCAGGCCAGTCTGCAGGGTGAACTCGACTGGTCCAACGCGCTGGCGGTGCAAGTCGACGGCCAGTGGCAGCAATTGCGCTACACCCTGCTGGACCGGCAGACACTGCGGAGCACGGCGGGGCGTCTGCAGTTGGCAGGTACACCGGGCGCATGGACCGCCAACAGCGCTTTCGATCTGCAAATTGGCGCCTATCCGCGCGGCCAGCTCAGCGCCGAGCTGAGCGGCAGTGAAACGGCCGTGCAGGTCAAGACCTTGCGGGCGGATTTCAAGGAAGGTCAGTTGAGCGCAACGGGCAACGCAGCCTGGGACGGGCCAGCGCCGCGGTGGGAGATCAAAGCCGCCGCCCGCAATTTCAATCCGGCCGCCGTAATGCCCGGCTGGCCGGGACAACTGGCCTTCGATTTGACGAGCGCGGGTTCGCTGGCGGATTTCAGTCTTTCGCTGCAACACCTCGTCGGCAGCCTGCGCGGGCATGCGCTGCGCGGCGAGGCGGCCGTGGTGCGCAAGGGCGAAACCCTCACGGTGCCCGGCGTGTCGCTGGCGGCCGGGGAGGCGACGCTTGAAGCCAGCGGGGGCGTGGGGCGCGGTCAGGCGCTGCGCTGGCAGCTGCGGGTGCCGGCCCTGCAGGCCCTGTGGCCTGAGGGACACGGATCGATCACGGCCGCAGGCGAAATGGCCGGCGAGCTCGCGCGGCCGACACTCAAAGGGGAATTAGCCATCGCGGCGCTGCAGGTGCCGGGGCTGGCGCTAGAGGCGGCGAGCGCCGATTGGGACCTCGATCTCGCGGGGCGTCGGGAGCAGCTTCTCAGGCTGTCGCTGCAAGGACTCGCCACGGCCGGGCGAAGTCTCAGCGCTGATTTGCATGTCGCGGGCCCGCTGTCGGGTCTGGTGCTGGAATCCCACACCCAACTCGCCGCAGACGAAACCCTGGCGCTGCAGCTGACCGGCGCGCTGACGCTGGATCCACCCCGCTGGCGGGGCGCGCTGGAGACCGGGCAATGGGCGCGCGGCAGCACCACGCGCATGACGCTGGCCCAGCCCGCCGCGATGTCGCTGAGCGCCGCCGGTGCGGTGCTGGAACGGCAATGCTGGCAGGGTGAGGGGCGGCTATGTCTGGGCGGACGGGTCGATGCCGACGGCCAGTGGCAGGCCGCGCTGGAGAGCGATGCGCTGCTGCTGGAGGCGCTGCCACGGCTGGGTGACTGGCAGCGGGGCGCCTTGTCCGGCGGTCTTGAGGCGCGCGGGCGGGGCGCGGTGCTGACGCAGGCCGCCGGACAGCTCAAGCTCGCGCCCACGGTCTGGACGCTGGCGGACGAAGAGCTTCCGCCCATTGCTCATCACGGCATTACGCTGGCGCTGGCCACCAGCGAGGCCGGCCTCAGGCTGGAACTCGAAGCGGGATTGGACCAGCCCGCGCCGCTGAACGCTGGCCTTGTCCTCGCGCTGCCCGGCGGGCCCTGGGACCTCAGTGCCCCCGGCATCCTGCCGCTGCAGGGGCGGCTGCGCGCCAGCGCGCCCAAGCTCGCGCCCTGGGCGGCGTATTCCGACGAAGTGGCGGAACTGGCGGGCGAGGGCAATCTCAATTTCGGCCTGAGTGGCAGCCTCGCCGAACCGGTGATTGATGGCGGCGCCACGCTAGATTTGTCCAAGGTGCAGCTGACGCGGCTCGGCATTGAACTCAAAGACGTGGCGCTAAAACTAAGCGGCGGGCGCGAGCATCAACTGCGGGTCGATGGCCGCCTGCGTTCTGGCCCGGGCAAGGCCGAAGTGCACGGCACGGTCTCCATGCTGGCTGACGGCATGGGCGCAGATCTGCGCATCATCAGCGACGACCTGCAGGTGCTCGACCTGCCGATGGCCAGCGTGCAGGCCTCGGCCCGGCTGGATCTGGACGTCTTTCCACGCAAGGCGGTCCTGAAAGGCGAGGTCAGCATCCCGAAAGCGCAGCTAACCGTGCGCCAGACCAACGCCCGCACCGAACGCTCCGATGATGTCACCACCGACGAGGATGAGGCGGCCATCCGTCGCGCCTTTGGTCTGGAAACCGACCTCTGGATACGGCTGGGCGAGCAGGTGAAGCTGGACGCGATGGGGCTGAAGGGACGCCTCGCCGGCCAGCTGCATCTGCTGGAACAGCCGCAGCAAGCGACCCGCGCGAGCGGCGAATTGCGTATCGAGGAAGGGCACTACGCGCAATGGGGGCAGGATCTCAACTTGCGCAACAGCCGTGTGATCTACACCGGGCAGTCGATTACCGATCCGGCGGTTGATGCGCGCGCCGAACGCGTGATTGGCGACGTCACGGCAGGGCTGCGGGTAACCGGCCGCCTGCTCGAGCCGGTGGCGCGGCTCTATTCCTCGCCAGCGATGGGTGACGCCGACGTCCTGAGCTACCTGGTGGCCGGCCAGCCTTTGAGCAAGGTCTCATCCACCGATGCCAATGCGCTGATGGGTGCGGCGGCCTCTTTGGGGCTGCGCGGCAGCAGCATGCTCACCGACCGCATTGCCCACACGTTTGGGCTGGATGAGATCAAGGTGGGCGGGAATCCCTACGACAAGAATCTCGCGCTGACGGTCGGCAAATATCTCTCGCCCCGGCTGTATGTCGGCTACGGCATGGGGCTGGTCGATGACGTCAACACTTTCCGGCTGCGCTACAGCCTGAGCAAGCGGTGGAACGTGGAAGCTGAAACCGGCAGTCGCAGCAGCGCAGATCTGCTTTACACGATCGAGCGCTGAACGCTAGACGGCAAAAAGCCGGCGCGGCGGCCGGCTTTGATCGGGGTTGGCACACCGGGCTGCTTCTGCGCCCGGTGCTGCGGAAAGTGCCGCGAGGGCTAGAAGTCTTCCCACTCCTCTTCGTCTACCTTCCGTGCCACCACCGGTGCGGCCCGGGCCGGCATGGGCACCACCGGCGTCGGTTGCGCTTTGGCGGCTGCCGCGGGTTTCACCGGCACCACCACGGTCTCGGCTTTGGGCGCGGCCGGGGCAACGGCCACCGACTTGCGCGCCGTTGCCTTGGGCGCAGATGTCGGCCGCTCGGCGCGTGCAGGCGCTTCGGACGGGATGTCGTCGCGCGACATCCGCAACCGGTTTTTTTCGACCAGCCGGAACGCGCTCACCGCTTCCTGCAGGTGCTGCGCCTGCTGCTCCAGCGACTTCGCCGCCGCCGCCGCCTGCTCCACCCGTGCCGCATTCTGCTGGGTGACGTCTTCCATCTGCGTCACCGCCTGATTGACCTGATCAATCCCCGAACTCTGCTCGGCCGACGCCGACGAAATCTCGGCCATGATGTCGGTCACGCGCTGCACCGAGGTCACGATTTGCGTCATCGTCTCGCCAGCCTCGCGGACCAGCGTCGAGCCGCCGTCGACCTTCTGCACCGAGTCGGAGATGAGCCCTTTGATTTCCTTCGCCGCCGCCGCCGAGCGCTGCGCGAGGCTGCGCACTTCGGCCGCCACCACCGAGAAGCCGCGACCCTGTTCGCCAGCGCGGGCGGCTTCCACCGCCGCATTCAGCGCCAGGATATTCGTCTGGAAAGCGATGCCGTCGATCACGCCGATGATGTCCACAATCCGGCGCGAGGACTCGTTGATGGAATCCATGGTCTCGACCACGCCGCCGACCAGTTCACCACCCTTGATGGCGATAGATGAAGCGGCCATCGCCATCTGGTTCGCCTGTTTCGCGTTCTCGGCGTTCTGCTTCACGGTGGCGGCCAGTTCTTCCATGCTTGACGCCGTCTCTTCCAGACTTGCCGCCTGCTGCTCGGAGCGCCGCGAGAGATCCATATTGCTGACCGAGATTTCGCCGGCCGCGGTGCGGATGGAATCCGCCGCGCCTTTGATGTTGGCGATGAGGCCCTGCAGGTTGTCGACGGTGGCGTTGGAGTCGTCCTTGAGTCGACCGAACGTGCCGGAGAACTGGCCCTTGATGGTCTCGGTCAGGTCCCCCTTGGCTAGCGCGTTCAGCACCCGCACGACTTCGTTCAGGCCATGCTCGCTGGTGTCCATCAGGCGATTCATGCCTTCGGCCAGCGTGCGGAAGTAGCCTTCCTTGTCGTCGCTCGGGATGCGTTGCGAGAAGTCGCCGTCGGCGGCGGCAGTGATGAGCGTCGAGACTTCGCCGTCCATCGCCACCCGAAGGGCCTCGTTGCGGCGGGCTTCCGTATCAATGTCCTGCAGTTTGGTCAGCATCTTCTTCATGCTGCCCAGCACGCTGCTGTGGGCGACATTGTCGGGGATTTCAGCTTCCAGATTGCCGTCGCTGACCGATTCCACGACCTTCGCCACGTCGCCCGGCTTGCCGCCCAACTGCAGCTTGATTTTGGTCAGGCTGATGATGGACGCCGCCGCGGCGGTGAGCGCGGCCAGAATCACCAGCAGCAACACCACGAACAGCCGGTCGTGTTGCGCGGTGGCCTGGGCGATGGCCGATTCCGGGATGTAGTAGGTCAGCACCCAGGGCGATTCGCTCTTGATGTTCAGGGTCTGGCTGAAGACGTTGCGGTCCGGCGTGCCCTGCTTGATAAGTTCGCCAATGCCGGCGTTACGGCGGTCGAAGATCCGGGTGCCGTTTTTCTCATCGCTCAGCATGAAGTTGACGGGCTCAGGCAGCGTCCAGCCGGCTGCGGCCTGCGCGGCCTTGTCGGCGTCGGTCACTGGCACAAGAGGCACGCCCATCAGCATGGCCTCGAAGACGTTGTTGCGGATGATGGCCGAGATGACGCCCTTGAAGTTGCCCTTGCCGGAGTAGAAGGGCACGGAATAGAGCATGCCGTAGGACTCCTTGACCTCGCCGGTTTTGATCGAGGGGTACTGCGTGTTGTCGCAGGTGCGCATCATCGGCGAGCCGATGGCCGGGATGTCGTCCATCGTGCCGAAGTTGAACTTGGGATGCTTGTCCTTGATCTCGGCGAGTTGCTTGGGGAAGTAGGCGTATTCCTCGGCTTCTGATTCTTCCGGGAAATCCGGGTTTGGCGCGGCTTCTTCCTCGACCGCTTCGGCGGCGCCGAACTTGATGGCGTCGTACATGAAGAAGGGGACCTCGCCCTTCTCGGCGTTCAGGCCGTTGATGACGGCGTAGATCTCCGACACGCTGACCTGGCTGGCCATGTTGTTGTAGATCTCCTGAACGGTGGCGTGTCCTTCGGCGCTGAAGCGTCCGGACTGGACGACGTCTTCGTCGTCTTTTTCGAGGCGGTTGCCGCCTTCGATATTGCGCACGCTGGGCAGCAGGCTGATCGCCCGGATGTTCTGGTAGACGGTGGTAAACGCGGTCTCAAGCGCCGCCGCTTTGCTGTGCAAGACCTTGTCCCGCTGGCCGTTGATGAAGTCCCGTTCAATCGACTGCTGGGTGTTGACGTGCCACACCGTCAGTCCGACGACTGCAAACGCGGTGACGATGAGCACCGCCACCAGTTCTTTGGTCAGGTAGCGGGAAAGGCCTTGGGAATTGTTCATCAATACACTCCTGTTGCATTTGGACGCCGATGGCGTCTGGTCTAGCCGTTTGGCGGATTGCCCTGAGAGGCTGCTCTGCGCGGGGTGGTGTCGAACCGCACGTCACCGATGAAGACTCTTGTTATGCCCGGTCAAAGGTTCTCGCGTCGAAGCAAAACCGTCTGGAACGCCGGGCGATACGCTTGAGTTTTAGTTCGACCGCGTAGCGTCCTTGGGGGCTAGCGGCGTTTGACACGAGTTCTTTAGGGTTTTTGCACATCAAGAAGGCGTTCTCGCTTGGTGAGATGGCTTGATGCCAGCTCGGCGGGCCATATCGGGGCGTGTCTGTAAGGGATGCGTGCCGCAAGGGGGGAGCGGATTGTGTTACGCGAAGGGCACGGCGCGGGCCCAGTTGACCGGGTTTTTCTCTAAAAAACCCATATGAATATTGGGAATAAATGGCCCGGAGGCGACTACGAGGCAATTGCCGCGCATTGGCCGGACATCAGACGCGGTCGCCGGACGCCTGCCCGCGCCACCTGTCCGGGCGCATTGATACGGCGTTTTATGCCCGCTATCAGGGCGAAAAAAATAAGCCCTAAATTAATTCATATCTGTGCTGGGATGGCTGGAGCAAGCGAAAGCCACTGGCCTCAACCGTTCCCTGTTTGGGGCGAAAACCCTGTCCGCACCGGCGTCATGCGGGCACACTGGCACCCCGTTGTCCGGACCAGACTGTAATGTCAGACCAAGAACCCGTCGCCGTGCCTTGGGAAGCCCTGTCGCCAGATGCGCTGCGGGGCGTGGTGGAATCCTTCGTGCTGCGCGAGGGGACCGACTACGGGCCGCTGGAATTCTCGCTCGCGCAGAAAGTGGCGCAGGTGACCGAGCAACTGCGGCGGGGTGAGGCGAGCCTGTGGTTCGACCCCGAGACCGAGTCGGTTACCCTGATTCGCAACGAGCGCCGCAGAGGCGGCTGACCAGCGCGAGCAGCGCCAGATCCGAGCGTGGAGGGCCCATTACTGATAGACCAAGCGGGCCCGCGGGCAGGCGGGCCAGCGGCATGTTGATTTGAGGCAGGCCGGCAAGTCCCGCCGGTGAGAGCAGCCCCAGCGCGCGGCGCCGGAAACTATCCATCACCGGCGCTGAAGAGCCGCAGAACGGCGCGACGCCGGGCATGGTGGGCAGCAGAATCACTGCGTCGTCGCCCAGCAAGTCCGCCAGACGCGCGCTGATTGCGGCGCGTTGCTGATGGAGCGGGCCCATCGCGCTGGCATCCAGTCCGGCCGCCCAGGCGAAGCGTTCGGCAATCCCGGGCCCAAGTTTGGGCTGATGCGCCGTCACCCATGGGCCTAGCCCCGCCCAGATCTCAGCCCCCTGCAGAGGGCGAAACACATCTAGCCAGTCCCCAAGACCCGTGGGGCTGAGCCGCACGCTCGCGACCGTCGCAAACTGCGCCAGCAGGGCGTTGCGCGCCTCTGCCAGCGTCGGCGCGGCCTCGGGCTCAAGTTCGGCGAAAGCATCTTCTGCAATCAACACGCGCTTGAACGGCGACCGTGCGGGTTCAGGGCCCAGCAGCACGGTGCCTATCGTTTGAAGCAGCGTCGCGTCGCGGGCGAACCAACCTGCGGTATCCATGGACGGTGCAAACGCACATGCGCCAGCCAGCGAAATTCGCCCGTGTGTGGGCCGGATACCGAACACACCGCACAAGGCCGCAGGACCGCGGACTGAACCCCCGGTATCAGAGCCCAGCGCGAAATCGACCAGCCCGCCGGCGGTCGCGGCAGCCGAGCCGCTTGAGGACCCGCCCGGAATGCGGCCGGGCGCGGCCGGGTTGACCGGGGTGCCGTAATGCGCGTTTTCACCGGCGAGACTGAAGGTCAATTCATCGGTCTGGGTTTTGCCGACAACCGCGGCGCCGGCGTCCAGCAACTGTTGCACGACGGTGGCGGTGACGGCCGCGGGAGAATGGTCAGCCAACCATTCCGGGCTGCCCCAGCCGGTGCGGAAACCGGCGATGTCGTAAATGTCCTTGATGCCGCAGTTGAGGCCCGCCAGCGGGCCCTGCGTCGCGCCCTGCGCTTCGGCATGGCTGTGGCGGCAGAAGGCGTTGAGATGATCGCGATCAAGAATTGAGCTCATGGGCGAAGTATAGGCGGCGACGCTGCACGAAGTGCTGTTGATTGCGGTGAAACAGGAGTACGGTGCGGGCACGGTCTTCTTCCCGCTACATTCTTCGCCCTCCGGATTTTCTAGCGCGTCGCAGCTCACCTCATCTGCCGGACACCGGCACATCGAGTCCCGAATCACTTGTGCTGATTGGCTTTGGGGCTCGCGATAGTGGACAACGCACATTCCATTTTGTGAGACATGAATGAATATCTATGCAGGAAATCTGGCCTACGACGTTACCGACGCTGATTTGCGCGAAGCCTTCGGGGCTTTCGGCGAAGTAGCCAGTGCATCCGTCATTACCGACAAGTTCTCCAACGAGTCGAAGGGCTTCGGCTTTGTCGAAATGCCGAACGGTGGCGAAGCCAACAACGCGATCAAAGCGCTGAATGAAAAGCCGCTGAAGGGTCGCAACATGCGGATCAACGAAGCCAAGCCGCGCGAAGCGCGTCCGCCGCGTCGTAACGCCTGGTAAGGCCTTAACGGCCATGGGCCGTCAGCGCTCGCCGCTGACGGCCTCCCGGGACGCAAGGTCCCCCGCAATCAGATTTGCGGCACGAGAAAAAAACCCGTCTCCCGATCCCCCAGCACTTCCGTCCGCTGTCCGCGATGGCGCCAGTGCCAGTCGCCAAGCAGCGCGCACACCAGCGCGTCGGTCTGATCTTCAACGTCCTTGGTCCATGCAGCTTCCAGCAGACTGCGGCTGTGCGCATTCAGCAGCACGTGCGGAAACAGGACGTCCAGACACTGCCTGAGCAACCGCTGCAAGCGTGCAAACTCAAGACGCCGCGCGGCCACCGGCCCGCGCTTGTAGGCAATTCGCTCCGGAATGTTGAACCAGCGCACCATCGCCGGATGGGGAAACACTTCGGCCGCGTGGCGCAAGCCGTGCACGGTGGGCGGCAGGGCCCAGTCGATGACATAGCCGCGTGCCTCAAAGGCCGCCGCCAGACGCAAGGGTCGCGGGCAGCGCGTGGCGTTGGTCGGATGACAGCCGCATTTCTCGCGATGAAACCGCACATGGGCCAGCCGGTCGACCGGGCGCGCGCCGGTGGAATTGGGGCAGATGAGCGGCGCATCGACCATCAGCAAGGATGGCGCTTGGGCAATTTCACCGTCGAGCAGCGCGAGCAAGGCCGGGTCGCCGTGGGTCAGGCCCAGCCAATGGACCTCGCTGCGCTGCGCATCGGCTTTCAGCAGACAGACGCCGTCTGGCCGACGTTCGCCCCAGGCCAGATCGAGTCCCGCAATGAAAACCTCGCTGCTCACCGCAGCAGAGACAGCACTTCGGCGGCGCCCTCGATGGTTTCACGCAAGCCCGCGTAGTTGGACTCCCGGTTGACCGCCGCCAGATTGCAGCTCACGCCCTTGAAGCCCAGCGCCAGCAGGGCGCGCAGTTGCGCGGCGCACTGCGCGGGAGTGCCCACGATGGCGAAGGCGCGGGCCAGTTCGTCGTCGATCAGCGCCAGCAGCGCCGGCGGGTCGTAGCGTGCGAGATCGAAATACCAGCCGGTGGCTGACGCAAGCGCCGCGGCGATGGCCGCGCGGCGTTCAGCGGCGACCGGCGGTCCCTTGTCGCCAAGGATGGTCAGATAGTGCGCGGCGAAGCGTTTAACGCTGGCAATCGCCCGGCCTTCATCCTGCGACACACAAAGCGTGACGCGCGGCATGATTTCGATGTCTGCCACCGCCCGTCCGGCGCGCGCGGCGCCTTCGGCCAGCCAGCCCTTGTACTGCGCCACCAGCGCGGGCGTGAGGTGGCGGGCGCCGACCAGCGCGATGTCCGCGAGCTCGCCTGCCAGCCGCATCACGCCGGGACTCCGCGTGCCGATGGCTATCGGCAGTCGCGTGCGCGGCGCGCGGAGCAGCGCGGCCTGGTCGAGGCGCAGTGTGTCGCCCGCGAAAGTCACCGTCTCGCCCGCCAGCAGACGCTGAATCACGCTGACGCTTTCGCGCAGCGTGCGCACCGGGCGCGGGTAGTGAATGCCAAAGGGCTCGAGTCCTGCACCCACACCAAGCCCGCAAAAGGCGCGCCCCTCGGAGACTTCCTGCAAGGTGGCGAGCGCGGCCGCATGCACCGCCGGATGCCGGGTGTAGGGATTGGTCACCATGCTGCCAATGCGGATGCGCTGGGTGGCGGCCGCCACCAGGGTTTGCAGTTGATAGGTGTCGGGCCACAGCGCCACGCAGGAAATCCCCAGCCGGTCAAAGCCCGCCTGTTCGGCGAGCTTGCCAAGTTCAACCACTTCGCGCGGAGCCATCCCGGGCGTGATTTCAGCTTCAAAGGTCAGGGCCATGACGGAATCCAGTTCATGTAAGGCCGCCCGGCCGACGGCTCAGGCGGACTGCCAATACAGCGCGAGCAGGGTGGTGGCGACCACCAGCGTCCAGGCTTCCAGCAGCAAGCGTAGGCCCGGTGGCGCGTGGCGGATTTCCATGAAATCGAGAATCACCATGCGCGCCTTGATGAAGGCAATGACAATGACCGCCGTGGTGCTGAGCCGGATGTTCTCGCCAAAGCCGAGACCGTGGCCAAACTCCCACGAGGCCACCGTGGCGGCGATCAGGAACAGCCACAGCCAGGTCACCCGCAGTTTCAGGATGCCGGGCATGATTTAGCGCACCAGATACAACAGCGCAAAGAGGACGATCCAGAGGATGTCCACCATGTGCCAGAAGCTGGCGCCGCTCTCGAGCGTGCGCAAGGTCGATGCGGCAGACGGCGCGCGCAGCGTAAACCACAGATAGGTCAACACACCCAGCCCCAGCAACACGTGCATCAGGTGGAGGCCGGTCAGCATGTAGTAGTACATGAAGAAGTCATTGCTGGTGAGCGTGAAGCCAGCGGCAATTTTTTCGCTGTATTCAAAAAATTTGACGACTACAAAACCCACCGCGCAGGCCATTGCCGACAGCAGCCAGCCCTGTGCGCCGCGCGGGCGACCGCCGCGCGCGGTCTCGATCGCCACCGCCACGCACCAGGAGCTGCTCAGCATCAGGAAGGTATTGACCGCACCCAGATGCTGATTGAGCGTGAGCTGTGATTTCGCATACAGCGCGACGTCTTCACCGCGATAGAACATGAACACGATGAAGAACGCGGCGAACATCAACATGTCGCCGAGAATGAACACCCACACGCCGGACTCGCCCGGCAGATGCGGGTGGCTGCGCGTTGCCTGCTCGCTCATGCCTGACGCGCGGTCAGACCGCCGCGCCCGCGCGGAGAGCGGACTTGCGCAGCATCGCGAACATCACCAGATACCAGCCCAGAAACACCACCAGCGGCACCCAGTACACAAACACCCCGCTCCAGGCGAAAGGGCCTTTCTTGAAGAAGGTCAGCAGGCCGCCGGGCACAAACAGCACCGCGACCCACAGGTTGAGGAAACCGACCCAGCGAGGCATGACGGGCGCTGCGTTGCGGTCGCCCAGAATGGCGAGCCCGATGGCGATGTTCTGCACCACGAACGTGGTGAACGGCATGAAGAGCATGATCCAGCCCATGTCGTTCAATAGCAGGGTGAGCTGCGGATCGCGGTCCGGGCGAAACGCGGCGACGGTCCACACCAGACAGGGAATGATCAGCAATACCGCGCCCAGACTTCCTGCGGAGAGCTGGGTATAGGTCAGCGGGCCCGCGCCTTGTTCCATGCGCTTCATGGCGACCGTGATGGCGGCGACGAAGGCGCAGACCAGGCCGGAGCAGCCCATCATCAAAAATAATCCCAGGCGGATTTGCCAGGTACGGTCCTGATACAGCGCGGCGATTTCCTCAGCGCTGGCGGTAGGCAGATGCGGCGGCAGGAAGTGGGTCAGCGGCCAGATTCCGATGGTGAAAATGATGACAAACAGCACCGCGCTCCAAATGCATAGCAGTTCGTTTCTGATGTTCATGAAAGCTCCCCGGTCAGCAGTTTTTTTATGGATGCCAACGTCGGCCGTGGCCGCGTGGCGTGTCGCCTTTGGGCAGCCCGGCGACGGGGCCTCCCTGACGATCTGCCCCGAGTCTAGCCGAAGCCCCGGCCAGCGCCTATGCAGGCCGCACTGCTGCGGCGCAGGGGCGTGAGGGCGGTCGATGGGCGGCGAGGCGCGTCATCGCTTTGTCAAAAGCCGCCCGGAAAATTGCCGCACCAAGCAGTCCTGGAGGCACCCATGTACGGCACTGGTCAAAGCGATTCTGGCGAGGTGATGGACGTCTTGACGGCCGTTCGACCGCTGCGTTTCGAGGGCGTGTTGTTGAGCTTCATCGACAGCGCCGGACGCGAAGTGGTGATGCGGCTGGCGGGCAATGTGGCGCGCGACCTGCGCGACGAACTGAACGAGATGGGCGAAGGCCTAAGCTAGACACAAGGCATCGCCCGTTCCCGGCATAATGCCCTCTCCGCATCGAGAGGACGGCCGGATGAGTTCGCGCAATTTGCACAAGTTTCTGTTTGAAGGCCTGCCGGTGCGCGGCGCTATCGTGCGTCTTACCGATGCCTGGCAGGAATCCCTCAGCCGGCGCGGCGCGGCCCGCGCCTTCCCGGCGCCCGTGCGCGCGCTGCTGGGCGAAATGACCGCCGCGGGCCTGCTGATGCAGTCGAATATCAAATTTGACGGCGCGCTGGTGCTGCAACTGCACGGCGAAGGGCCGGTCAAGCTGGCGGTCGTCGAAGCAAAGTCCAACCTCAGCTTTCGCGCGACCGCGACGGTCACCGGACCGGTTGAGCCGGGGGCCGGGCTGCGGCTGCTGGTGAATCCCAACGGTCAGGGGCGCTGCGCGATTACGCTTGATCCGCGCAACCGCGCGCCGGGCACCCAGCCCTATCAGGGCGTGGTGCCGCTGTACGACGACCAGCGGCAGCCGCTGGAGGCGCTCTCGGCCGTGCTCGAGCATTACATGCTGCAGTCCGAGCAACTCGATACCCGACTAGTCTTGGCCGCCAACGACGAAGTGGCGGCCGGGCTCCTGCTCCAGCGCATGCCGCTGGCGGGCGAAGGCAATCTGGGCGGCGGGGCAGACGAGGACCAGATCGGGCGCAATGAGGACTTCAACCGGCTTGCCCTGTTGGCCGCCACCTTGAGCGCCGAGGAACTCCTGAGCCTGCCCTCGACCGAGGTGCTGCGGCGGCTGTTCTGGGAAGAGCGGCTCCGCAGCTTCGAACCGCTGGCCACCAGTTTCGCCTGCGCCTGTTCGCGCGAGCGGGTGGAAGCCATGCTGCAAGGGCTGGGCGAAGCCGAAGTGCTGAGCATTCTCAGCGAGCGCGAAACGGTGGAAGTGGGCTGCGATTTCTGCGGCCAGCAGTTTGTGTTTGATGCGGTTGACGCGGGCCAGTTGTTTACGCCCGACCGCGATCAACCGCCGTCGCCCGCTACCCTGCAGTAGCGAACGACGGGCAGGGGCGCCGGCTCAGAGCGGGCCGGGGCGGACCGGGTGCTTGCCGTCCCAGCCTTTGGCAGCGTCTTCGACCATCATGAAGAGGTCCTTGAACACCGAGTGGTTGTCCCACAGCTCGATGTAGTGACCGACGGTCTTCACGGTGTCGAAGTACACCAGTTCTGCGCCGCCCACCGTGCACTCGAACGCTGCCGCGTGGCCGCGGGCTTTGTATTCCTCACAGGTCGCCTTGTAGTCGACCGGCATCATGCCGAAGTGATGCACGCCTACCCGGCCGGCATCCAGAAATTCTTTGTAAACCGACGGCTCGTCGTTGTGCTGGTAGATGAGCTCGATCTGCAGATCGCCACTGTTGCCCAGCGCCAGCGTAACGTCGGTGTTTGACGGCTTGCCGTAGAACTTCTGATCAAGCAGCGGGCAATGGTCGAAGCGGAAGAACGGCCCCACTTTCAGCACTTCGGTCCAGTACTTCAGCGCGGCGTCGAGGTCGCGCACTACGTAGGCGAGTTGGCGGACGGTATACAGCGGTTGGGTCATGACAGGCTTCTCCCCGTTGGATGTTGTGACGAGCGCGCTCACGTTAGCCCGAACCCGCGCGAGCGGCCAGCCTTGGCCGGGCGGCAAGAGATTGCCGGGCGCCCGCCGTGCCCGCGACGTCCGGCGCGGCGGCTGGACCGGTGTTTTTGTCGCAGGCCGCCCCAAGCGTCGCCGATGGCCCCGGTCTTGCACTGTTTATGGCACTGGCCAAGCGCTGGAGTAAACCCGTCCCATGACTAGCTTTTCCGTTACCTCGCGCCTCGATGCGGTGGCCAGCGCGATCTCGCGCGGGCTCTCCTCGACCCGGCAGTGGCTCTTTGGCGACAAGGGCCTGCAGTTTCGCGACCTGCTGGACATTGTGAATCCGCTGCAGCACATCCCCGGCGTGAGTCAGGTCTATCGCAAGCTGACGGGCGACGAGATCAAGCCGGCGATGGCGCTGGCTGGCGGCGCGCTGTTTGGCGGGCCGATCGGAGCGGCGATGTCCGCGGCCGGTCTGGCGCTGGAATCCGGGATCAAGGCGGCCGAGCAGGGCGCTGACGCAAGCGCGCTGGCCAGCGCGGTCGCCCCGCCGGGCCGCGGGGGCTGGCTGCTGAACGCGGGCGGCGCGGTCCACACCCCGCCGCCGGTCGTCTCAAGCGCCGCGCTGCTCGCGGCACGTGAGGCGAGACAGGCGCCGGCGGCCCTGCCAGAGCGGCGCGGTGGCTGGCTGCTGGCGGCGGCCTATGCGCCGACGGATGCGCTGCGCCATGCGCCCGCGCTGCACGAAACGGCCTGAATTCGCGATGTTGCTTTGACCGCTCCTCGGGCACAATCCGGCTTCAAACTAGCAGGGAGTTCCCATGATTGAGCATCAGATTGGCGAGGGCGATCTCGCCGAAGCCGGCCGCGAAGTGGTCGTGCATTACACGGGCTGGCTGTTCGATGCCGCCGCACCCGAAAACAAAGGCAGCAAGTTCGACAGCTCGCGCGACCGCGGCGATCCCTTCGTGTTTCCGCTGGGCGGCGGCTACGTCATCAAGGGCTGGGATCAGGGCGTGGCCGGCATGCGCGTCGGCGGCCGCCGCACGCTCATCATTCCGCCGGAACTCGGCTATGGCGCGCGCGGTGCGGGCGGGGTGATTCCCCCCAACGCCACGCTGGTGTTTGACGTCGAACTACTGGCCGTTCGCTAAACCCCAAGGAGCCCGACCCCATGACTCGCCGACTTAAAATTGATTTCGTCTCCGACGTGTCCTGTCCGTGGTGTGTGGTCGGGCTGAAGTCGCTGGAACAGGCGCTGGACAATCTGGCCGAGGCCGTCGAAGCCGATATCCACTTCCAGCCTTTTGAACTCAACCCGCAAATGCCGCCCGGCGGGCAGGATCTGAACGAACACCTGCAGCAGAAATACGGCGGCACGCCGGAGCAGTTCGCCGGCACGCGTGAAGCAATCCGCGAGCGGGGTGAAGCCCTGGGTTTCGTGTTCCGCATGGACAAGCGCGACCGCATCTACAACACCTTCGACTGTCATCGGCTCTTGCACTGGGCGGGCGACGTGGGGCGGCAGCTGGAACTGAAAATGGCGCTGTTCCGCGCCTACTTCACCGAAGGGCTGGACCCTGGCGACCATGCGGTGCTGCTACAGGCGGTGCGGGATGTCGGGCTCGATGACGCCCGCGCGCGGGAGATCCTGAGCAGCGATGCCTACCGTGACGAGGTTCGCGCCCAGCAGCAGTTCTACGCCAGCGCGGGGATTTCCGCCGTGCCGGCCGTGGTCATCAACGACCGCTATCTGATTTCCGGCGGCCAGCCGGCCGCGACCTTCGAGCAGGCCCTGCGCGAGATTGCGGCCAAGGCGGATTAGGGCTTGCCGCCGCCGCGCGCTGCCCCTGAGCCTTCAATTCAGCTGGTTAGGGGCGGTCGCGTCGCTGCCGCGCAGGGTCAGCAGCAGGGTTTCGGTTTCCTCGCGCGCATCAAACGCGGGATTCTGCCGGAGCAGGGCTTCCGCGGCGGCATGCGCCTTGTCTTTCATCCCGGCCTCGGCCAGCGCATAGGCGTAGTGATAGGCGATCTCCGGTTCTTCCGGTCGCGCGTGATGCGCGTCCTCCAGCAAGGCCAGTCCCCGTTGCACGCGCTGCTTGCGCACCAGAATCCAGCCCAAGGTGTCGGCGCTGAACGGGTCTCCTTTCAGGGCCTCATGCCCGCGCTCGGCCAGCGCCAGCGCCCGTGGATCGTCCAGCCGGTCGTAGACCTTCGCCAGCCCGCTCAGGGCGACCGGATGATTCGGCCTGCTGGCCAGCACCTGCTCGAACGCGCGCCGGGCGGCCGGCCACTGTTTGGCGGCTATCTCCAGCAGGCCCAGCGTGATGCGCGCATCGGCGTCATCCGGATTGCGTGCCAGCCACTGCGTCAGCGACTCGTGCGCGCCGTGGGTGTCCCGCTGCAAGCGCTGCGCGGCCACCAGACGTTGAAGCGCGCGGGATGACGGCGCTTTCTCGAATACCGCGCGGAAGGCCGTGGCGGCTTCGTCGAACTTTCCCTGCACGGTCGCGAGCTCGCCGGCAGCGTTCTCGGCGTCCACGCGCTGCGGAAACCGTTCGCGCAGTTGCGTCACCACCTGCGCGGCGGCCGCGTACTGACGGTCGCCAAGTTCGGTGGCGAACAGACTCCACCACAGCGGCAGCAGCTCAGGGTGCACTTTCAGCACCGCGTCATAGTGCTGGCGGGCATCTGCATAGCGCGTCGTCACGCGCGCCGCATCGCCGAGTAGCGCCGTGGTCTGGGCATCGTCCGGGAATTGTTCATGCAGGCTTGAAAGAGTCTTGAACGCCCCTTCGGCGGACTGGGCCCGCAGCTGGAATGCGCCCCAGCGCAACTGACTGGCGGGTGCGCCGGCCGCTGCGTTGAAGGCCTTTTCCGCATTCGCCAGCGCGTTCGGCAGCTCACCGGTACGCAACAGGTTTTCGGCCAGTTGCCAGCGCAACTCGGGCTCATCGGGTCGCCGCTCAAGCGTGGCAGACAGCAGGGCCAGTGCGCCTGCGACGTCGCCTTCGCGGGCCTTCTGGTTCGCCAGCAGCAGTGTCGCGGGCACATTGGCGTCGTCTGCTTTCAGCGCCGCTTCAAGCTTGCTACGGGCGAGCGCGGCATTCTCGGCCTTGAGCGCCATCAGCCCCTGATTGACCAGCGCGGGCGCGAAGCCCGGGTCCCGTTCGAGCGCGGCGCTAAACGCTGCGGCAGCCCGCTTGAGGTCCCCCGCCCGGAGATACGCCAGCCCCGCCAGATGGTGCGAGAGCGGGGCGTCCGGCGCGAGCTCGAGCAGCAGGCGAGCCGATTCCTGCGCGGCGCTCAGGTCGCCCTGCGCGAGCTGCCCGGCGGTGAGGTTTTGGCGCACTTCAAGATCTGCGGGCGCTTGTTCGGCAAGCCGATTCAGCGCCGACAGGCCGGCTTCTGGACTACTGCCGGCCGACTGCGCGAGCGCTAACTGGGTCTGCGCGGCGAGGCTGCTGCTGCTTGCAGCCGCCTTTGCCTGTTCGAGCAGTTCCTGCGCGCGGGTGGGGTCGCCATTCGCCGCGTAGGCCTGACTGAGCAGGGTGAGGACGCCGGCGTCGGGCGGCTGCGTCGCGTCTTCCAGCAAGGGACGGAGCGCAGCCACGGCGTCGGCGCCGCGGCGCTGTTTCAGCAATACCACGGCCATCAGCTTGCGCGCGGGCGCGTGATTGGGTGCCACCTTGTCGAGCGCGTTCAACCGGGCTTCGGCCTGCTGATAATTGCCCTGATGGAAATAACTACCGGCCAGCATCAGCAAGGCCTGTCGATTCGTCGGCTGGTGGTCGACAAACTCGCCCAGCACGCCGATAGCGCGTCCCCAGTCGGCTTTGGCATAGGCCAGCATGCCGGTGAGCAGCAGCCCTTCGTCAACGTTGGGGGCCTGCCGCTTGAAGCGCGCCAAGGTATCCGCGGCCTGCGGCAGCTGTTGGCTTGCAATCTGCGCCTTGCTGAGCCCGGCGAGGGCTTCAACATTTTCGGGCGCCAGCTGGAGGGCGCGCTGGAAGCCGCTTGCAGCGGCCGCCATCTGTCCTTGCATCAGCGCGATTCTGGCCTTGAGGATCAGGGCTTCAAGGTTTTCCGGCATGGTTTTCAGCGCGTCGTTCAGGGACGCGTCGGCACCGCTCAGATCGTGTTGGGCGAGGGCCAGCCGGGCGGTCGCCACCGCCAGGCTTGAATCCTGCGGCGCGCGTTGGCGGGCGGCGTCGAGCAGATCTTTCGCCGCCTCAGTTTTCCCCTCCCCCAGCTTCGCCTTCACCTTCAGGGCATCGAGCTCGGGGGATTGTGGGCCGCGATAGCTTTCAAGCAGTTCAAGCGCTTTGGTGTATTCGCGGAGATCGATGTGCGCGCGACCGATGTCGAGTTGCAACTCGGGCGTGGTCGCGGCCAGCGCCGAAGCGCGCGTCAGCTCGGAAAGCGCGGCCGCAGGCTGATGCAGCGCCAGATAGGTCTGGCCCAGACGCCAGCGCGCGGCCAAATCCTCGGGCTGCGCTTGCAGAAAGCTTTTGTACTGGATGATGGCTTCTTTCAACGCGCCCTGTTTGCGCGCAACTTCAGCCGCGGCATACAGGTCGCTGGCCGCGGGTGCCTGCCATTTCCGCCAGCCCGCGAAGGCCAGTGCGATAACGGCGGCTCCCAGCAGGTAGAAGCGGAGCTTGCCGCGCGAGTTTCTATGTTTGCCTCTCCGCATCGATCACCTCCGTCGCGCTGATCGGGAGCGCGCGTGGGCGCAGTATTGGGGTTCGTGCCGGGGCGCCTCATGGCGGGGATCAAGCCGCATCGGTATGGCGGCGTTTTATGCGGGGCGGAATCAAAAAAAGGCCTCCACCGCAGTGGAGGCCCTGAAGCATCTAAGCCCGACTAGCCGCTCAAGCGGTTTTGCGACGCCGCTTGGCGGCAAACCCGGCCAGACCCAGCCCCAACAGGCCCAGCGTGCCCGGTTCGGGGGTCGGAATCACACTGCCAAAGCCGTCGAGGTAGGCGTAGCCCGCGTGGCCGCCGTAGGGGCAGTCCGACGCAAGCAAGCTCAGGGTAAAGTCATCCCCCACCACGCCCAGCGCTGCCAAGTCGATGTTTTCCACCACCCAGCCGCTGCTGATCCAGCCGTTGCCCAGATAGTCGGTCCAGGTGACGCCAGTGGTCCCGCTGCCAATCGAGCCGGCCGAACTGTAGGAACGGCTGACGATATCCGTGCCAGTCGTGTCGTCCCGCAACGTGAGGGAGAAGTAGTCGGAGTCGGTCAGGCCGTGTGAGCCCTGCAGCACTGCATTCCATGCGAAGTAGATATTGGTGTCGGTGTAATTGAGCACCGACTGCTGCAAGGTCGACACTGAATAATCATTGACCTGATCGTTCACTTTCGCCGAGAAGCTGCCGCCGTAGACCGTGTTCAAGCCGGTCAGGGCATCGGTGCCGGGTGCGACGATGTAGTTCTTCGAAGGACCGCCGACGTAAGCCGTGGGGCTGACCGGCGGCAAGGGCGAGCCGCCCCAACTCCCGCCACCCTGAACCCAGCCGGTGAAGTCGCCAGTTTCAAAACTGCCGTTGGTGAAATTGTTGGCTTGCGCCGCGCCAGTTGCGAAGGCCAACGCGAAGGCCAGCGGAAGAAGTTTCTTGTTCATATCAGGCTCCCTGTAGTTATTAACAACGCAGCATTCAAAGACTGCTGACGTGGGAGTACGGAGCACGCTTCGTGCCGGAATTATAACGATATGAAAACTATGATTTTTTAACTTATAGAGGCGGGTGTGCGCCGTGAATGTGTAAAGTTTTCCACACGCATCAGGGCCGCAGACGAGGCGGTTTGTAAAAATCTTGAAGCGGTCTTCCGGGCCGTCAGGTGAGCCAGCGGCAGGTGGGCGATGAGCGGCAGCAGGCGGGAGCCCGCAGGCTGGTCCGTCGCGCAAGGTGAACCTGCGCAGGCCACGCGCACGCGGGATACCCCACCGGGCCGCGTAAGCCCGGTGGTTTTGGCCTTGGCCTAAAAGCCGAAGAAACGCTTCAGCTTCTGCTTGATGCGCGTTAGCAGCTTGGGCGACTGATGCTTCTGCGGCGCGGCGGGGGTGGTGGTGCCGTTCGCCGCTTCGTTCTCGCGCCGACCGCCGCGAGAACGACGCCGACGGCGCTTGGCGTCACCGCCCGCCGCCAGCGCATCCGCTTCCGGCGCTTCGGTGGGGGTTGGCGCCAACGCCGGCGCTTCTGCGGGCGCCTCCCGGCGCGGCTGTTCGTCGCGCGGTCGACCGCCGCCGCTGCGCGGTTCGCCCCGCCCGCCGGGCGCCCGGCCACGGCCCGCGCCGTCGCTGCGACCACCGCGTCCGCCGCGAACTCGTTCGCGCTCAGGTGCGGCGCCGACGCGACGTGGTCGTGCTGGTGCCTCGGACTGCTTATCGGGAACCTCAGTCATGGAGAGGTCCTCCTCA
>JAURHQ010000130.1 GCA_030833185.1 Gammaproteobacteria bacterium
CCGCATGAGCCACAGCGCGCCGGCGCTGCTGGATGTGCGGGAGCCTTGGGAATATGAACTTTGCCACCTCCCTGGGTCACTACTCATTCCCCTCGATCAGTTGCCGGCGCGGGTGGCGGAACTGCCCGAGGAACGTCCCTTAATCGTGATATGCCACCATGGCGTCCGTAGCCTGATGGCACAACAATTCCTGAGCCGGCTCGGGCTGGTCGATGTTTATAACCTCACGGGAGGCATCGCTGCCTGGGCGCATGAAATTGACCCTGACATGGCGGTGTACTGATACGCCTTACCCGCCCCCTTTGAAGGATCCGCTGCGCATGCCCATCACATTTTTTTCCCGGCCGAACCTGCTCGTTGCGCCCGCGTTCGCGCTCTTGCTAGGCAGCGGCAGCGTTTTCGCGGCCGATTTGGTCGCCCTGCTGAAGCAGGCTGAACAAAGCGACCCCAAATACCGCGAGTCGCAAAATCAGGCGCTGGCGGTATCCGAAGACATCCCGCAGGCGGCCGCTGCCTTGTGGAAGCCAGAACTCGCCTTCACCATCGGGGGCAACCATACCGAGCAGGACATCACGGCCAAGTTCTCACTGGCCGGCAATGAAGTTGGTTACGACGGTTCCGACTATCGCCTCAGCCTGCGCCAACCGGTGTTTCATCACGACCGCTATCTGCGACTGAAACAGGCCGACAAACGGCTGCATCAGGCGCAACTCGAAATCGACGTCGCCTGGCAGGCACTGATGGTGCGGCTGGCCGAGCGCTACTTCGGGGTGCTCGCCGCGCAGGACAATGTGAGCTTCGCCCTCGCTGAGCGCGATGCGCTCGCAGGTCAGCTGGAACAAGCCAGCCAGCGCTTCGACGTCGGCCTCATTGCAATCACGGACGTGGAGGAAGCGCGCGCCGGCCACGACCGCGCTGTGGCGCAGGTCATTACCGCCGAAAACGGGCTGCAAAATGCGGAAGAGGCGCTGCGCGAAACTACCGGCGAATTCCCCAGCGAGCTCTGGACCCTGGGCGACAAGCTAAGCCTCGACAAACCGGTGCCGGACGACATCAAGCAGTGGACCGAAACGGCCATCAATCAGAATCTGGAAGTTGCGGCGGCGCTTTCGGCGGCAGAAGTTGCCGAGGCAGAAATCGGAATTGCCAGCGCCGGGCACTACCCGACCATCGATATCGAAGGCGGTCACGGCTATATGTCGCGCGGCGGTCAGTTCGGGCAAAACGAAAGCACCACCAGCGACATCGGCATTCGACTCAACGTGCCCATTTATGAGGGAGGCGCCGTGTCATCCCGAACCCGGCAAGCCGGGCACCAGCACGCGGTCGCGCTAGAGCGGGTGGAACAAACCCGGCGCGCCACCTACCGAGTGACCCGCGAATCGTTTCTTGGCGTGATGACGCAGATCAGCGCGGTCTCAGCGCTGCAACAGGCGGTGGTTTCATCCGCGACCGCGCTCGAATCGACCCGGGCAGGATTTGAAGTCGGCACGCGAACCACCGTAGACGTGGTTACCGCAGAACGCGGGCTGTCGCAGGCGCGGCGCGATCTTGCCCGTGCCCGTTACGAGTACATCCTCAACCTGCTTCGTCTCAAGCAGGCCGCCGGCACCTTGGGACCGGAAGATATTGCCCTGACCAACGCTTGGCTTAGACCGCCCGGGGCTAGCCCAGCAGCCAGCAAGGCGCCCTGATTTCCATTCACCGTCGGCCACGTCAGGGAACAGCTTATGACCAGTCGAATTACCGGAGCCCTGAAGTGTCAGCTGGAAGACGCTGTGCTGGTCGTCATCGACATCCAGACCAGACTGGGCGATGCGATGCCCTCGAAGGTGCTTAACCGGGTATTGCAGAACTCTGCGCTGCTCGTTCGTTCAGCCAAGCTGCTTGGCGTGCCGGTGCTGCACACGGAGCAATATCCGCAGGGCCTGGGCCACACCCATCCGATGGTCGCAGAGGCGCTGCCAGAGCAATCTCGGAGCTTCCAGAAAACCGCCTTCAGCTGCATGGGCGCCGAAGGTTTCCCGGCCGCAATCGCCGCTTTTCAGCGTCGCCACGTGGTGCTCGTGGGCATGGAAGCGCATATCTGCGTGCTGCAGACAGCACTCGATTTGGTGGCCACGGGGGCCGAAGTCTTCGTGGTGGAAGACGCCATCTGCTCACGCCGGTTGGAGAACTACCAGAACGCGCTGGACCGGTTGCGTAGCAGTCAGGTCAACATCGTTAGCGCCGAGTCGGTGGTGTTCGAGTGGCTGTCAGATGCCAGCCACCCGGCGTTCAAGACCATTCAGGGCTGGCTGCGCTAAGCCAAACGCCGCCTAGTTGATGGTGTAGTTGCGAGCCTTCATACAGGCACCAAACGCGCCGTTGTAGTCGCCCATCCGGCGCTGACGGTCCTGAGCGGCCTGCGCCTGATTCTGTTGATAGTAGTCATAACCCTGCGGAGGCGGTGCCGGCGGCGGCTGACTATTGCCTTTGACGGCCTTGGTCGCCACCCCTAGCACCGTAGACGCCAGCGCACCGATTGCCGCGCCCTGCCCCGCATTACCGGCCAGTGCGCCACCCGCGGCGCCCAGCGCAGCGCCGGTTGCCGCATCGCCCAGCATACCGCCCCCTTTGAACATGCCGCCATTACCAATGCCCAGAAAACCACCGCTGGACTGTTGCTGTTGCGGCGGCGGCTGGTCGCTGTAGCCCTGCGGCGGCGGTGGCGGTACAGCCTGCGGCGGCGGCATGGCGGTAGGGTCAAAGCCAGTCTGCGATACGGCCCACTGATGGCATTGATAGCGGTCCGCCTCTTGCTGCTGCTGACTTTGACCGCCGCTCGGATAGGCGAATACCTGCGCTGATTGGGCCTGCGCCGGCGTCGCGGCAACGAGCAGGTATCCAAGCGCCAGCGACGCCGCCAACGGATTGTGTTTACGCATCGTGAAAGCCTCCAGAGTCAGGTTTGGTATGGTCGGTTGAGGTCTCAACACCCCTTCGCCCAGTGCTGCTTACCGCAGCCCGGCGCTTCCCAGCAGTTCGAGGACCGCCCGCGTAGCGCCTTTATTATGAGCCACGATATCGCGGCCGGCACGGCCAGCACGGTCTCTCGCGTCCGTATCGTCCAGCCATTCCGCGGCCGTCGCCGCCAGCGAGGCCGCGTCCCCCACCACCCGCAGCGCACCGGCGCGCTGTAGTTTGTCGGCAATCTCGGCGAAGTTGAACAAGTGCGGGCCGGCCATCACGGGGACGCCGACCGTGGCGGGCTCCAGCACATTGTGTCCGCCCAGCGGCATCAGGCTGCCACCGACAAAAGCCAGATCGGTAGCCGCATAGAAGCGCAGCAGCTCACCCATGGTATCCAGCAGGAATATCTCGGTATTGGCCGTTACCGGGTCACCGCGAGAACGCCGCACAAAATGCCAGCCTTCCCGCTTCATCAGTTCCGTGACCGCGTCGAAACGTTCTGGATGACGTGGCGCCAGCACTAGCAATAACTCGGGGAACCGATGTCGCAACAGGCGCAGCGCCTGCAGGAGGATCTCTTCCTCGCCGGGACGCGAGCTGCCAGCCATCAGAATGGCGCGATTGGCGCCAAGCTCCCGGCGAATCGAGGCGCCTTCTTCAAACACGCTGGGGGGCAAATGGACGTCGAACTTGAGGCTCCCGGTCACCCGCACCCGCGCGAGCTCGGCGCCCAGCGTGACCAGTCGTGCGGCATCGGCCTCGCTCTGTGCCGCAATGCTGGTGAGTTCTTGCAACATCCCGGCGCACAACCCGCGAAACGCCAGATAGCGCTGCGCCGAGCGCTCCGACATCCGGCCGTTCACCAGCAACACCGGGATCTGCGCGGCATGACAGGCGTGAATGACGTTGGGCCACAGCTCGGTCTCCATCAGCAACAGCATGCAAGGTCGGAAATGACGGAGGAAGCGGCCCACGATTGATGAAAGGTCGTAGGGAAAATAGGCGTGTTGTACGGTCTCGCCGAACTGTCGGGCCACCGTGGCATAGCCGGTCGGGGTGGAGGTGGTGACCAGAATATTGCGGTAGGGATAGCGCTCGCGCAGCGCCCGAATCAGCGGCGCCGCGGCCCCGACCTCACCGACTGAGACCGCATGGATCCACAGCGGCGACTCGGCTGCCCGGCTTCTGTCGTAGAGGCCCAGACGCTGCAGCCAACGGTCGCGGTACGCGGGATTACGCCAAGCCTGCCACGCCAAACGCAACAGGATGAGCGGCAGCGCCAGCGCAAAAACCAGGCTATACAGCCGCCTCATGCGTTCAGCCAGTCGAGATAGGCTCGTACCCCCGCGCGTACGTCACGCATTGCTATCTGGCATCCCGCTGCGTGCGTTGCGCCAAGATCGGCGCAGGTACGATTCTGGTAAGCGGGCAGCAATTCCGGGGGAAATGGCACATAAGACACCGTGCCGCGTCCGTGCCAGCCAATCACGGCGGCTGCAATATCGTTGAAGCTTGCAGTCTGACCCGTCCCGCAGTTGAAGATGCCGGCTGCAGTCGGGTGCGTGCCAAACCACAGCGTCTGCGCCACCGCATCGTCCACAAAAATGAAGTCCCGGGACTGTTCGCCAGCCGCCACCCCGTGCGAGGCTCCGAATAATCGGACCTCGTTGCCCGCCTTCAACTGGTTGTTGAAATGGAACACCACGCTGGCCATGCGGCCCTTGTGCTGTTCGCGCGGTCCGTAGACGTTGAAGTAACGCAGGCCAACCACCCGCGTTCTGAGCGTGGCGCGCCGCTGTCGCAGGTGCTGATCGAAGGCCAGTTTGGAAAACGCATAGACGTTGAGCGGCCGCTCATACGCCGGATCCTCGACGCATTGCGCGTTCAGGCCATACACCGACGCACTTGAGGCATAGATGAGCGGCACGCCGTGCAGGTCGCACGCATCCAGCAACTGTCTGGAGTAGGTGAAATTAGCGCTCATCATGTATTGGCCGTCCCATTCCATCGTGTCGGAACAGGCCCCAAGGTGATAAACCGCTTCGATGCCGTCGCCGGATCTCGCCAGTTGGTCGAACGTCGGCAGAAACTCGCGCCAGTCGTAGTAGTCGGCCAGCGTCGCGCCAGCGAGATTCACAAATTTGTGGCCGTCCTTTAGGTCGTCGACCAGCACCAGATCGTGACGCCCCCGCGCGTTCAGCGCATGCACCAGATTGCTGCCAATGAAACCACTGGCTCCGGTAATGACGATCATGAGGTTTCTCCGGCGCGTTCCAGCGCCGCAATCAGGCCGGTGGTGGAATGCCCGTCGTGGAATGGCAGGGTCAGGACCTGGCCCCCGCGGGCCAATACCTCGCTGGCACCGGCGATTTGCGCCACCGTGTAATCCCCGCCCTTCACCAGCACATCGGGCGCGACCGCCGAAATCAGGCGCTGGGGCGTGTCTTCCTCAAAGACCGTGACCCAGTCTACGGCGCGCAGACCCGCCAACACCTCCATCCGGGTGGCGGTGTCGTTCACCGGGCGCGAAGGACCCTTCAGCCGCTTAACCGATGCGTCGGAATTGACCGCCACGATCAGCCGGTCGCCCAGCGCGGCCGCCGCCTCCAGGTACCGTAGATGCCCCGCGTGCAGCAGATCGAAGCAACCGTTAGGCATCACCGGTCGCTGGCCGTGACGACGGGCCGCATCGACTTCGGCGAGCAGTCCGGCCTCGGTGACGACGCCTTTCAATTCGGCCCCACCGGCGTCGCCAACCGCACGGGCGAGTTCATCGTTAGAGACCACCGCAGTACCCAGTTTGCCGACCACGATCCCGGCCGCCACGTTGGCGAGGTGCGTGGTGGTCGCCAGATCAAGTCCGGCGGCGAGCCCACAAGCCAGAAGCGCGCATACCGTGTCCCCAGCGCCCGTCACATCAAAGACGTCGCGCGCTTGCGCAGGCAAGTGCAGTGGACTGTGGCCTGGCCGCACAAGCGACATGCCGTGCTCTCCACGAGTGACCAGCAACCCGCCCAAACTGTGCGCCTCACACAGGGCCAACGCCCGCTCGACCAGCGTTCTGTCGTCGGCCCAGAAACCAACGGCGGCATGAAACTCGCCCAGATTAGGGGTGAGCAGGGTGGCGCCCGCGTAGCGTCGAAAGTCCTGATGTTTGGGATCAACGATGATGGGAAGGTTCGCCGCGCGGGCTTTTTGAATCCAGGCCTGTGGATCGTCCAGCACGCCTTTGGCGTAATCCGAAAGGACCACGGCGCCCGCGCCGGCAAAAATACGGGGGGCGTCGTCCAACAACGCGGCGGCGGTGCCGGCAGCGGGCGGAACTTCAAAGTCGACCCGCAACAACTGCTGATGCTGAGCCAGCACGCGCAGCTTTACCGTCGATGATGCGCCGTTGTAACGGAGCATGGGGTCGATACCAGCCGCCTGACAGAGTGTCTCAATCACCCGACCGTCGGCATCGTCGCCGACCAAGCCGGCCAAACTCGTCCGCGTCCCTACTGCCACCGCGTTGGCGGCGACATTGGCAGCGCCACCGATTCGATCTTCCTGCCCGGCTACGCGTAACACCGGCACCGGGGCCTCGGGTGAAATTCTGGTCGCCGCACCCGACCAGTAGCGGTCGAGCATGACATCCCCGATCACGGCGATGCGGCCCGTTTTAAGTTGGACGACGGCGCTGTTCATGCGGCGCAGGGCTCGGTAGTGTGGAGAGGGTCGGCGTTCATTCATGCAGCAGGAAAGTCCGCACGGGCAAACTGAATCGAGGCGAGTCTAACACATGCTTTTTGCGCGCCTGACGCTGCTGCTGAGTCTTTTCCTGCCCGGCTTCCAACCCTTGGCAAGCGCCGCTGCGGCTGCGCTGCCGGCCCCTTTTGATGCGGTCTATACGGTGACTGCCCAAGGCTTTCAGGTCGGCATCATGCGCCGCACGCTGCGGCTGGAGGGCGCGAACCGCTACCACCTCAGTGCGACCTTTGAGACGACGGGACTCGCTGCGGCTTTTAAGCGCGTGTTGGTAACGGAGTCTAGCCGCGGCCTCGTGCAAGACGGCCGCCTGCGGCCAGTTACCTACGACTATCGAAAGGAAAGCGGCAAAAAAATCCAACGCACCGGCGTTGACTTTGACTGGTCGCAAAATCTTGCCAGCGGCTACAACGGTGAGCGGCGCTGGCAACTGCCCTTGACCGGACCGGAACAGGACAAGCTGACCTATCAGTTGGCGCTAGCGGCCGACCTGCTGGCCCAGACAGAGACACTGGCGTATCTGGTGCCGGATGGCGGCAAACGGCAAACGTTTGCGCTGGTGCTGGTGGGTAAGTCGCGCATCACGCTGGACGCCGGGAGCGTCGACACCGTGCAGGTGGAGCACCGGCGCAAGGACCAACGGCGCACGACCTTGTGGTGCGACCCACAGCGGGCTTATTTCCCGGTGCAGATTGAATATCGCGAGAAAGACGGCAGCATCACGCGGGCCCGCTTGACCCAACTGTCCCGCTGATCGCCCCCCTGCCCCGCTAGCCGCCGGCCTTAAAGATTCGGATCAGTTCCTCAGCAGGAATGTACCCGCCGAGTTCTTCCCCTTGTTCCGTGTAGAGGGCGGGCGTGCCATGCACACCCATCGACTCGCCCAGTCGATAATCGCTGGCGACCGGGTTTTCACACTTGGTCATCGGTGGCTGTTGGCCGGATTTAGCATCCGTCAGCGCCTGCTTGCGATCGGCTGCACACCACACCGCCACCGCCTTGTCGTAGGAGGGGCTGTCGATCCCGGTTCTGGGGAATGCGAGATAACGCACCGAGATACCCGCTTTGTTCAAGGCCGGCACCTCGCGATGAAATTTGCGGCAGTAGCCGCAGTCGATGTCTGTAAATACAAACAGGGTCGCGAGGGGCTTGGTCGTGGGCGCCAGAAAATCGATGGTGCTGCCCGCCTTGAGACCACCGAAAGCGGTGGTACGCGCCTCGGTCCGTCGCGTGTCCGTCAGATTGACCTTGGAGTTGAGGTCAAAGATGTCGCCTCGAAACACGTAGCGCGCATCTTCGCTCATGTACAAGACCGTCGCGCCGAGCATGACTTCATAGAGTCCGGTTACCGGCGCTGGCTTCACGCTCGTGATGGTCGCATCGCTAATGACTTTCTTGAGCCGCTCGGCAAAACGCTTTTGCAGCGCCTCGTCGGCCTGTACAGAACCTGCCAGACACAGCAGCGCCACAATGAAGGTCGATTTAATTCGTGAGAAAGTCATGGCATTCCCTCAGGCTTCAAGCAATCGGTGAGATTTGCCGCAATTTATCATGGATTGTGATGCGCAAGGCTGGCGCAGCCGGCTTACTCGATGCCCACGCGGCAGCTACAGTAGCCCGCAGGCCGACCCCAAATGGACACGCGCGGCGCGCAAATGGTAACGGGAGGTTTCTTTTTGGTTGACGACAGCGCCCTCGAGGGACAGCAGCTCGGGAAATACAGCATCCTCCGGCAAATTGGCGCCGGGCCTTCGACCAGCGTCTTTCTGGCGCAAGACCCGTTCATTGAGCGCGAAGTGGCGTTGAAAGTCGCGCCGCAGCTGCTGAATGAGAGCGCGGCGGAGCGCGAGATCAGGCAGCGTCGTTTCTTTGCCGAGGCCCAGCACGCAGGCGCCCTCCGCCATCCGCACATCACGAGCATTTTCGACGCCGGCGTCGATCAGGGCCGATGCTATATCGCCATGGAATACGTCCCCGGCAGCCGCAGCCTCGAGGCCTACGCCAAACCGGACGGGCTACTGCCCGTGGGTGTCGCCACCCGCATCATCGCGCAATGCGCTCGCGCGCTGGATTTCGCCCATCGACGCGGCACGCTCCATCGCAACCTGAACTGCGGCAACGTGCTGGTCGACGAGCAGTTCAATATCAAGATTGCCGATTTTGGCGCCGCGCTGACCCGTCTGGAGGGCGCTCCGCTGGATATCCACCTCGTTGGCGATGCCGCTAATCACGACGATTCACCCGAGGCGCTGGCGGCCGGTATAGCGCAAGACCTGCTGGCGCTCGGGACGATGGCCTACCGCCTATACACCGGTAAAACCCCGTTTGCGCAGAGCACGCAGCGACCGCTCCCCCTGGCGGAACTACGCCACGACACGCCGGCCATCCTGCAGCGTATTCTCGATCGGGCGCTGGCCAGAAACGCGGCACACCGCTATCGCAGTGGAGCGGATCTGGCGGGCGATCTGGAACTCGTCTTCGATTTTCTGGAAGAGGACCAACAGTCCATCCAACCGCCCGACAAGTTTGCCCTGCTCGCCACGCTCGACTTTTTCAAAGACTACCCGGAGGAAGATATCTGGGAACTGGTACATGCCGGAGAATGGAAAAGCGCAGTCGCAGGAGACACGCTGCTGAGCGAGGGCGTGTCGGACCTCTCGTTCTACGTGCTGGTCGAGGGCATCGTTGCGGTTGAAAAGAAAGGCCGGCAGTTGCTGCATTTGAAAGCAGGCGAATGCTTCGGCGAGATGGCGCTCTTTGTCGACGGCAAGCGCGGTGCGTCGATTGTCAGTCTGGAAGCGGTCACCGCGCTAAAAATTCGTAGTCGCACCATCGACCGGCTGCCAGCTTCGACACAGCAACGATTTCAGCGCAGTTTTCTTCGCGCGATGATCCAACGACTCGAACTCGTCACCGACCTGCTATTGGCGGAACTGGACAAGACATGACCATAAAAGACCGCATCATCACGCCAGGTCCCACAGAGGCGGCCAAGCAGGAACGACCCGTGACCCTCGACGATGTGCTGCGAATCTTGCTCGCGCGCAGCGTGATCGACGGCCGTGTGATCCAGCGGGTGCGAGCCGCAGTAGCCGCCAACGACAAGCGGCATCCATTTGCTCAGTTAGCCGCCCAAAATCTGCATAGCGCCACAGAGCCACCGTTTCCGCTCACTCTGGAGACCATTACCCGGCTGGTCGCGGAAGGTCTGAAAATCCCGTATCACCGCATCGACCCGCTGAAAATCGAAGTTGAAGCAGTCACCAAGCTCGTCTCTCAGGCGTACGCCACGCGCTGGCAGTTTTTGCCGGTAGAGGTCTCGGATCAGCATGTCGTCATCGCGACAGCAGAGCCCTTTGTCGCCGAATGGGAAAAAGAAATCCTGCCGATTATCAAACGCAAGATTCACCGGGTGCTCGCCAATCCGGTGGAGATCCAGCGCTATTTGCGCGAGTTTTATGGGGTCAGTCGGTCATTGAGCCGGGCGGCGTCCAGCAAGGCTGCCGAGCGCAGCGGCATTGTCGAAAATCTGGAGGCGCTGACCCAGCTCGGCGAAGTGGGAGAGCCGGATGCGAACGACCGTCACATCGTTCATCTGGTCGACTGGCTGCTGCAATACGCCTTCGAGCAACGGGCCAGCGACATTCATCTCGAACCGCGGCGCGATCAGGGCAATATCCGGTTCCGGATTGACGGCGTGCTGCATCTGGTGAACCAGATGACCACACCGGTACTCGGGGCCATCGTCAGTCGCATTAAAAGCCTGGGACGCATGGATGTGGCAGACAAGCGTCGACCACAGGACGGGCGCATGAAAACTAAAACGCCGCTGGGCAAAGAAGTGGAACTGCGGCTCTCCACCATGCCGACAGCGTTCGGCGAGAAGCTCGTCATGCGTATTTTTGACCCGGAAAAGCTGGAACAGCCCTTCTCGGCGCTGGGCTTCAGCGAGCGTGATCTGCGCATCTGGACCGACCTGACCCGTCACCCTTACGGCATCGTGCTGGTCACGGGACCTACCGGCTCGGGCAAGACCACGACGCTTTACTCGGCCCTACGCCAACTCGCGCGTCCGGAGATCAATGTGTGCACGATCGAGGATCCGATCGAAATGGTGGAGTCCACATTCAATCAGATGCAGGTACAGCCTGCGATTGATCTCAGCTTTCCCAACGGCGTGCGAACCCTGCTGCGACAGGATCCGGACATCATCATGATTGGCGAAATCCGCGATCGCGAAACGGCCGATGTCGCTATTCAAGCCGCACTGACCGGCCATCTTGT
>JAURHQ010000131.1 GCA_030833185.1 Gammaproteobacteria bacterium
AAACCTTTGAAGCCGGCTCCGTGCTGGTGAGCGCGCCGGGCACGGCGAGCGCTGGCACCATCCAGTCCGGTGCGCTGGAAGATTCCAACATCGACCTGTCCGAGCAGCTGGTAAAGCTGATCGTCGCGCAGCGGAACTTCCAGGCCAACACGCAGGTGATTCAGGCCGAAGACCAGGCCAATCAGGCCATCATCAACATCCGTTAATTGACCGCCGACGCTGACACCTAAGCCGGAGCACGCGCCATGGACCGCATGATTTTCCTCGCAATGAACGCCGCCCGTCAGATGCTGAACGGGCAGTCGCAAGCGGCGAACAATCTGGCCAATGCCAACACCACGGGCTTCAAGGCTGATTTTGAAGCCTTCCGCGCCATGCCTTTGTTTGGCGAAGGCGAGCCGACGCGGGTGTTCTCGATGGCCGAGCGGCCGGGCGTCAACTTCAAGCCCGGGGCGATTCAGCAGACCGGCAACGAGTTGGACGTAGCGATTAACGGCGACGGTTTTTTCGCGGTCCAGACCCGGAACGGCAGCGAGGCCTATACCCGCGCCGGCGAACTCCATATCGATGCGGCCGGTGCCCTGTTGACGGCAGAGGGCGACCAACTGCTGGGCAATGGCGGCCCGATTTTCCTGCCGCAGTCGTCCACGGTGCTGGTTGGCAAGGACGGCACGATCTCGGTCCGTCCGATCGGACAGGAGGCCAACACGCTGGCCCAGGTCGACCGGCTGAAGCTGGTGAAGCCCGGCGTTGAGGGACTGGTGAAAGGCAGCGATGGCCTGTTCCGTCAGAAGAGCGGTCTGCCGCTCGAGGCCGACGCCAGCGTTGGGGTTATCGCCGGCGCGCTGGAAGGCAGCAACGTCAACCCTGTGGCCGAGATGATGAACATGATCGAGAACTCCCGTCAGTACGAACTGGCGGTGAAAGCCATGAATACCGCGCAGACGCTGGACGCCGACGGCGCCCGCCTGCTGCGCCTGTAATTTTCGACTTAATCCGGTAAGACACGGAGCGCCCTCATGCCTACAGCCCTGCACATTGCACGTAGCGGCCTTGATGCCCAGCAGACCCGCCTGTCGGTGGTCTCGAACAATCTGGCCAACGTCAGCACGACGGCCTTCAAGAAGGGCCGTCCGGCGTTTGAGGACCTGCTCTACCAGACGGTCAGCCAGCCCGGCGCCAATTCTTCGCAGAGCACCGAACTGCCGTCGGGCCTGATGCTGGGTCTGGGTGTGCGGACGGTCGCCACCGGCAAGATTTTCACCCAGGGCTCGCTGCAGCAGACCGACAATAATCTGGACATGGCGATTCAGGGCCGCGGGTTTTTTCAGGTGCTGATGCCAGACGGCTCGACCTCCTATACGCGCGACGGCACCTTCTCGCTGAACTCGCAGGGACAGATGGTGACCTCGTCCGGCTATCAGCTGGACCCCGCGATCACCATCCCGGCCGAAACCCTGAGCGTGACCATCGGCAGCGATGGCACGGTATCTGCACTTGCTGCCGGGAGCGCGACGCCCACCCAGATTGGTTCGGTGCAGCTGTCGGACTTCATCAATCCGCAGGGTCTGCAGCCGATTGGCGAGAACCTCTACAAGGAGACGGTCTCCAGCGGCAGCCCAACCCAGGGCACGCCGGGCCTTAACGGTCTGGGCACGCTGGTGCAGGGCAGTGTGGAAGGTTCCAACGTCAATCCGGTGGAAGAACTGGTGAATCTGATTGAAACCCAGCGCTCTTACGAAATGAACTCGAAAGCGATCAAAACGGTGGACGAAATGATGCAGTTCATCACCCAGACGCTGTAGGCCATCCCTGAAACGACCGAGAGCCCGCCATGATTGAACGCCAAAAAACCGACGCCAAGCGGTCGCTGCACAGACTTCGCGACGGTTTTCCGATTCGCCGGCTGCTGTTGCTGGCCTGCGTCAGCTTGGCGGGCTGCAATAGCGATCCGGTGCGTGACCCCTCGTTTGCCGCAACGCTGCCCGCGGCGCTCGAAGTACCGGCCGCGCGGCAGGCGGCGACGGGCTCGATTTATCAGGCCGGTTACGACGTGGTTTTGTTCGAAGACAGCCGGGCGCGCCGGGTGGGTGACATCCTCACCGTGCGCTTGACCGAGTCCACCAACGCCTCGAAATCGCAAAGCAACTCGGTCAGCAAAGACAACAAGACCGACATCGCCGCGCCGACCATTCTGGGCGCCAGCCCGGCCTTCGCCTTGCCGGGCCTGCTGCCGCTGGCCGCCACCGCCACGGGCAACAACAACCTGACGAGCTCGCTGGATTCGAGCAACGCCTTCGCCGGCAAAAGCGGCACGGCGCAGACCAACAGCCTGACCGGTGATATCTCGGTGACCATCGCCGACGTCCTGCCCAACGGCAATCTGGTGGTGCGCGGCGAGAAGCGGCTCAACCTCAACAGCGGCAACGAGTACGTGAAAATTGCCGGGATCGTGCGGCCGCTGGATGTCGCCGCCAACAACGTGGTGCCCTCGAGCAAGGTGGCCGACGCCACCATCATCTACAACAGCGACGGCGCGGAGGCCGATTCCAGCAAGATGGGCTGGCTCGCGCGCTTCTTCGTCAGCCCCGTGTTCCCGTTTTGAGCCGATTCCGGAGTATGTCCATGCGTGGTTTGAGCAAGATTGTTCTGGGGCTGCTGGCCTGCCTGTTGCCCTTGGGTGCCGCCCAGGCCGAGCGCATCAAGGATCTGGCCGCCATTGGCGGCGTGCGTGAGAACCAACTCGTGGGCTATGGGCTCGTTGTCGGGCTGGACGGCACGGGTGACCAGACTTCCCAAACGCCGTTCACCATCCAGACCGTGCGCAACATGCTGCTGCAGATGGGGGTGACCACGCCGGAACTCTCCAACCCGCAGCTGAAGAACGTGGCGGCGGTGATGGTTCACGCCAGCCTGCCGCCGTTTGCGAAACCGGGCGCGACGATTGACGTCACCGTGTCCTCCATTGGTAACGCCAAAAGCCTGCGCGGTGGCAGTCTGATCATGACGCCGCTGAAAGGCGCCGACGGCAGCGTGTACGCGATGGCGCAGGGCAATCTGGTGGTGGGCGGCTTTGGCGCCCAGACCAAAGACGGCTCCAGCATTACCGTTAACGTGCCCAGCGTCGGCCGCGTGCCGAATGGCGCCACGGTGGAACGTGAAGTCGTGACGCCGTTCCTGACCGATGCCGGCATCACGCTTAACCTGCATAGCGCCGATTTCACCACCGCCACGCGCATGGCGCGCGCCATTGACGGCGTGTTGGGCGGCGGCTCGGCGCAGGCGCTTGATGGTTCGTCGGTTCGGGTGGTCGCGCCGGCCAATCCGGAACAGCGCGCCTCGTTCATGTCGCTGGTCGAAAATATCGAACTCGCGCCGGGCGACGCGGCGGCCAAGGTCATCGTCAACTCGCGTACCGGCACGGTCGTGATCGGCCAGAAGGTGCAGGTCAGCGCGGCTGCGGTGACGCACGGCAGTTTGACGGTCTCGATTTCAAACCAGCCAATCGTCAGCCAGCCCGGCGCCTTGTCCGGTGGCACGACGGCGGTGGTGCCCAACTCGACCATCGACGTAAAGCAGGACAAGAACCGCATGTTCCTGTTTAACCCCGGCGTGTCCCTGAATGACATCGTGCAGGCGGTGAACAAGGTAGGTGCGGCGCCAGGCGATCTGGTCGCCATCCTCGAAGCCTTGAAGCAGGCCGGCGCGCTGCACGCCGAACTCATCATCATCTAGCCCTTCGCGCTGTGGGCGGCAAACGCTGCCGCCGGCCGGCAAGCGCCGAGCGAAACGGCAAATTGTTGCCGCCCGCAAAGCCCGCCGTGCTGGCGATCACCCGGAAAACGCCTGTCTTTCCGCAGAAAAGCTCTCTGGTTTCAAGTTGGCACTGCCCGTGCATTGATCGAAATGAATCAGCCAGAGAGACCCTCATGAGCACTGCACAAGCCAATCTCAGTCAGACCGATCTCAGCCGCTTTTCGGGACTCCGTCTGGACGCCAAGCACGACCCCGAAGCCGCCATGAAAAAAGTGGCGCGCGAGTTTGAAGCGCTGTTCGTGCAGATCATGCTCAAGGCCGCCCGCGAAGCCGGCGGACAGGACGGCGTGATGGATAGCAACGAAAGCCGCCTCTATCACGAAATGTTCGACGACCAGATCGCGCTGACGGTGGCGGCGGATAGCGGCATGGGCATCGAGCAGATGCTGCGCCGGCAGTTTGCCGACCAGCTGCGTCAGCACGGCGCAGACGAAGACTTGACGGCCAAGATGCTGGCTCGTCTGCCCGCGCGTCGCGCCTTCCCGGTGTTAGCGCATCGCCAGAGCGCGGTCGACGCCGTTGGGGGCAACGACGAGGTGGTGGAAGACGTCAGCACCTGGCGGCCCGCGACCGCCAGCGCCGCGCGCGCCGGTGGCGCCGAGATCGATGCGGGTCGCAAACAGTTTGCCGACAGCCTGCGGGAGCACGCCGAACGCGCTGCGGCGAAGCTCGGCACTTCCGCTGAAATTCTCATCGCGCAGGCAGCGCTCGAAACCGGTTGGGGCAAGCACGTCATGCCCGGGTCGGGCGGCGGCTCCTCGCATAACCTGTTCTCGATCAAGGCCGACCCGTCCTGGGACGGCAACACCGTCACGCGCAGCACGCTGGAGTTCATGGAAGGCCGACCGGTGCGGATCAATGCCGGGTTCCGGTCCTACGAGGACATTGGCCACGCGTTCGACGATTACGCCGAGTTCATCGCGAGCAACCCGCGTTACCAGCGGGCGCTGGAGAAGGCGGCAGACCCGCGCGCCTATGTGCGCGAACTGCAGCGCGCCGGTTACGCCACCGACCCGGACTACGCGCGGAAGATTCTGCAGATTCATCAGCAGGTCGCGTCGGTCGCCACCGATAACCGCGGCTAGGGGAGCACATCGCCATGTCTGAGCTTTTTGCGATAGGGACGTCGGCGCTGCTGGCCAACCAGCGTCTCCTGTCCACGGCCGGTCATAACATCGCGAATGCCAACACCGACGGGTATACCCGGCAGCGCGTGTCGCTTAGCCAGCGCACACCGCAGTACATCGGCGTGGGCTTCGTGGGCAAGGGCGTCGATATTTCGCAAATCTCGCGTAATGCCGACAATTTTCTCACCGATAACGTCCGCTTCAGCGCTTCGGGTCAGGCGCGTGCGGCGGCGTACGCAGAACTGGCGGGACAGGTCGATGGGCTGCTGAGCGATGGCACCTTCTCGCCCGCGCTGCAGAAGTTCTTCAACTCGATTCAGGATGCCAGCAACGACCCGACCTCCAGTTCGGCGCGGCAGGTGTTGCTGACGTCGGCCAACAGCCTGAGCGATCGTTTTCAGGATCTGCACAACCGATTTGGCGCCATGGCCCAGAACGTGAACGATTCGCTCGGCGCCAAAGTCGACAAGCTCAACACTCTGGCGACCGCTATTGCGGGGCTTAATCACGACATCGTGCAGGCCTATGGCATCTCGCAGGGCCAGACGCCGAACGATCTTCTGGACCAGCGCGACGTGCTGCTGAAGCAGATTTCAGAACTGGTGAATGTGAACGTCGCCCCGCAGGCGGACGGCGCCGTGAACGTGTTCATCGGTAACGGGCAACTCCTGGTGGGCGGCCAGCAGACCAATCAGCTGCTGGTGACCGCTAACGCGCTGGACGGCGCGCGTAAGGAAATTGCCGTGCGCAACCCTGGCGGCGTCGGCATCATCACCGAGACCATCAGCGGCGGTGAACTCGCCGGCGTGCTGCAGTTCCGCGACCAGATCCTCGACCCCGCGCGCAACGCCATGGGCCGGCTGGGGATCGTCTTGTCCGAAACCTACAATGCCCAGCACACCGCCGGACTCGATTTAACCGGCACGCGGGGCGGCAACCTGTTTCGCTACGGCGCACCCATCGTTAACTCGGCGACGGGCAACGGCGGCAGCATGGCGGTGGCGATAGACTCGAGCAATCTGGCCAATCTCACGACCGCAGATTATTCGCTGACCTACGACGGCACTAACTACACCCTGGAGCGGCTGGACACCGGCGCGACCCAGACTTTCGCCGGCGGCGCCGCTTTCACCGCTGACGGCTTGACCTTCACGCCCTCGGGCACGGCGGCGGCGGGCGACAGCTACCGCATCATGCCCACCAAGTACGCGACTCGCGATATTGATGTGGCGGTGACAGATCCGCAGCGCTTTGCGCTGGCGAGCCCGGTCCGCGCCAGCGCCAGCCTCAGCAATGTTGGCAGCGCGCGAATTGCCGGACCTACCGTGCTCGCTGCAAGCAATCCGGCCCTGCAGACCGCGGTCTCGCTGGTGTTTAACAACCCGCCGACGACCTATCAGGTCAACGGCGTCGGCGCGCTCATTCCCTACACCAGCGGCAACAACATCGACGTCAACGGCTGGCGGGTGCAGATTTCCGGCACGCCGGTCGCCGGCGACACGTTTCGTGTTGACCCCAATACCAACGCGCGGGGTGACAATCGTAACGGACTGCTGCTGCTCGACCTGCGCAATGTGGCGGTGCTGGACAGCAATACGGCGACCTACCAAGGCAGCTTCAGCAGCCTGCTCGGCCAGGTGGGTTCGCTTAACCAGCAGGCCGAGATCAGCCGCGATGCGCTCAAGGTGCAACTCGCCACCGCCGAAGCCGCACGCGACGAGGTGGCCGGGGTTAACCTCGACGAGGAAGCGGCCGATTTAGTGCGTTACCAACAAGCGTATCAGGGTGCTGCCCAGATCATTTCCGCTGCCGATCAGGCCTTTCAGGCGCTGCTCGCGGCCTTGCAGAGGTAAGCCATGAGAGTCTCGACTTCTTCGGAGTTCAGCCGCTCGGTCAATAACCTGACCAACCTGCGGGCCAGCGTCGACCGCTACCAGCAGCAGGTGTCGACCGGCAAGCGCCTGTTTGCCGCCGCCGACGATCCGGTAGCGTCCGCGCAAACGCTTAATCTGACCGAGCGCCTCGCGACGCTCTCGCAGTACGACCGCAACGCCAATCTGGCCAATCTGCGCTTGTCGGATCAGGAATCCGCCATGGACAGCGCGGCGATCTCCTTGCAGCGTGTGCGTGAACTGGTGCTGCAAGGGCGAAACGCCAGTCTGAGCGCCAACGACAGGAAGTTCATCAATGCCGAGATTCGGCAGCGCCTGGACGAAGTCACCGGCATTGCCAATACGCGTAACGCGAGCGGCGAATACATCTTTGCTGGTGCGGCGGTCACTACCAAACCGTTCACAGTCGCGGCCGGAGGTACGGTGACCTACAACGGCGATCAGACCGTGCGTGCGTTGCCGATTGCCGAAGGGCGGACCGTGGCCGAAGGTTTTTCCGGCAGCGAAGCGTTCATGGGGATTCGTAACGGCAACGGCACGTTCGTGACCGCGCTGGGCGGCACTAACACCGGCACCGGCAGGTTGATTAACGACACGGTGGTGAGCCCGACCAGTTACGTCGCCAATAATTTTCGTATCGTTTTCACGGCGGCCAATACGTTCGATGTGATCAACGACACCACGGCGACCACCGTGCTGAGCAATCAGACCTACACCGACGGGGCCGCGATTACGTTCAACGGCTCCAGCGTCGCGATAACCGGTACGCCGACGGTGGGTGACACCTTCCTCACCTCGCCGAGCCAGAATCAGTCGATGTTTACCACCATCAACAACCTGATTACGGCCATGGACACCACCGCCACCACGCCAGCCCAAAGCGCGGTGCTGGGCTTTAATCTCGACCGGGGTTTGGCTGATATCGATCAGGCGCTGGATAAGATTTCCGAGCTGCGGGCCTCGATTGGAGGTCGGCAGAACACCCTGGATACCCAGCTCGAGACTAACGGAGAACTGTCCTTTCAGCTGACGAAGGCGAAGTCCGCGCTGGAAGACGCCGACCCGGTGGAGGCCATCAGCAATCTCGCCCGCTACAGCCAGGCGCTGGAAGCGGCCCAGCAGGCGTTCGCGAAAGTTCAGGGCCTGAGTCTGTTCAACTACATCAGATAGCCCGCCGCCAACGCGGCGGCGGGCAGATAGCGGGGCGTACCCGAGCGTGCGCTATTTCTTCATCTGGGCGGTGAGCATATCGAGCTGAGCCGTTACCGCCGAACCCGTGCGAGTCAGTCCGGAAACCAGACTGTCCAGCGAATTGAACTGCTTGGTGAGGCGGGCCTGCACAATCACCAGTCTTTGCTCCATGCGCGCTTTTTGGTCCGTTGCCGACTGAATGGCGCTGCTCAGCCCCTGGGCGCGGCCGTCGAGCAGGGCGCCAGTCGCCAGGAAACTATCTGCCAGCGTCCGCAGGCGCACAGCAAGCCCGGTATCTGCGTTGGCAAAGAGGTTGGCAAAGCTTTCCGGGTCGTTGGTCACCGCAGACGTCAACACGCTGGTGTCGACACTCAGGGTGCCGTTCTTCTGGGTGCTCACCCCCACCTGAAAGGCATTGGTGAATGCACCGCCGGTGCTGACGTTGGTACTGAGCACGTTGCGCAACTGCTCCTGAATGGTCTGCACGGCAGCGGTGTCAGACTTCAGCACTTCGCCTTTCATTTTGGTCATCAGTGAGACCAGCGTGGAATAGGCCTTGGTCATGTTCTGTACCGAAGCCGACACCGACCCCGTATCGCGATCAACCTTGACCGTAGAGGCGCCGGTCCCGACCAGATTGAGGGAGACGCCTTCGATCGCGTCGGTGAGGGTGTTGGAGCTCGAAGTCACGGTGAAGGTATTTTCCAGCGTGACGACGGCATTCAGATCGGCGGTAGTAAAGCCGCCACTGCTATCGCGGTCGGTGTTAAGCGTGTTCAGCGCGAAAGGGTCGGCGCCCGTATAGCTCAGCGTCAGCGCCTTTTCGCTGCCGGTGCCGTTGGACGACAGGGCCAAGCGATAGCCCTGATCGTCTTTCAGGATCGAGGCCGTGACGCCGGCATTGTTGCTGGCGGAGTTGATGGCGTCGCGTACCTGGGCCAGGGTTTTACCGCCGAATGCGACGCTGAAATTACTGGTGCCCACAGAAATGTTCACGGTATCGCCGCCGCTACCAATGATCGTGGTAGTGGTGTCCGCGTAGGTGGTGTTCGCGGCCATCCGGTGGTTTTCCGCCAGACGCTGCACGTTGATGTTGTAGATGCCCTTGCCCGCCGTACTGCTGGCGCTGGTGGTGAGCACATCAGCTTTCGAGGACGTGGCGGTGAAGACTTTAAATTTCGAGGTGTCGGACAGCTTGTCGACGGCATCGCGGAAGGTCGATACCGCGCTTTTAAGCGAGCCGTAGGCGCTGACCTGCGCTTTCAGTTCGACCATCCGCGCATCGAGCTTGGAGACTGGCGCGCGTTCGATCGACATCAGCTTGTCGACGATGCCACCGATGTCCAGACCAGACCCAACGCCGGGCGTGCTAAGCGCCATATCGTTCTCCTCGTTCCAAAGCTGCAACGGCAAATAGTCCCATCAGGGGCGCCAGATAAAACCAAGCTACCAGATAACTACCCAACGCTAGACGTTTTCCTGCAGCAACATGCCAGGCGGGCTTTCAGCACTCACGGCAGCCGCTGCACGCATCTTGCTCGCGATGAACAGCACTTCCTCGGTCGGAATTTGGCGGATCACCTGATCCGTCTTGGCATCCAGCACGCGAACGACGGTTTGACCCGAGTCTTTGTCGACCCGGAACTGTAGCGCGCGCTGCAGGTTCTGGGTGTAGCTGTTCATCTGCCGCACGGCTTGTTCGAGCGTAGCCGCATCGACCGGCTGGTCCGGGGCTTTAAGCGCGGTTTCCTGTGCGGTGGGCGCGGCGGCGAGGCCGACGGTCGGCTCAGTCGCCCCGGCGGCTGGACTCGGGAAACTACCCGGCCGCGTCGAGGTGGTGGCGCTTTTTACTTCTGAAACACGTTGTAGAGCATCTCTGTCGTACATGGGTTCTACTCCCTGTCACCACGCAAAAAAGCGCACCCGACTAGTCTTAGTCAGGTGCGCCGTTCACATGCCTAGCTCGAAGGCCTTATCGGCCCAGCAGCGAGAGCACGCCCTGCGGGATCTGGTTGGCCTGGGCCACCATCGCCGTACCGGCCTGCGACAGAATCTGCGCGCGGGTCAGTTTCGCCGTTTCTTCGGCGAAATCCGCATCCTGGATTCGGCCGCGGGCAGCGGTGATGTTTTCACGGACGTTCGCCAGATTGCGCGTCACGCTTTCCAGACGGTTCAGCTTCGCACCAATCGTCGAGCGCTCGCTGTTGATGGTGTCGAGCGCTTTCTCGAACACCAGCATGGCGAGGTTGGCGCTGGCGGCGGTGGTCACCGTCTGCGAGTTCAGCGTCGCTGAAGTCAGCGCGGTTGTGGAGCTGCTGACCCCGGTGATCGCCGCACCCGTGGTGCTGGTGTTGTAGGTCGCCGTTGTGTCGGTGAGGTCATCGTTCAGGATGATCGCGCCGTTGGCGCCCGCACCGACCGAGGTGCTGGCATTGAAGTAGGTCGAAATACCCGCCACCACCGAGGTGTTGGTGGTGACCGTGATGGCGTTGCCGCTGGTGTTCGTCAGCACGATGCCCGCGTTGGTGGCGGTGCCGTCAACCGCGGCGACGTTGGTGGCGGTCACGCCGGTCTGCGCCGTCAGCAGGTTGATGGCGGTCACGATTGCATCACCGACCTGGCCGTTGGTGTTACCGGCGGCCGTGCCGACGGCGCCCACCTGAACACCGTTGATGGTCAGCGCGCCGGCTGAAAAGCCGGCGGAAATCGTGCCGGGCGCCGTGGCGGTCGCGTAGGTCAGGCCGACCGCGCCGTTACCGTAGCTGAATGCAGAAGTGCCCGTTTGCGAGGTCAGCGCGTTGATGTCGGCAATTTTGGTATCCGATGTGGTGCCGGCCGCGCGTGTGGTCGAGAAGGTCGTGCCGTCAATGCTCGAGGTACCGCCGGTGATCGCCGTGTTCTGGGCCAGACCAATGCGGGTCGCCAGATTGGCGGCGCTCAGGCCAGACACCGTC
>JAURHQ010000132.1 GCA_030833185.1 Gammaproteobacteria bacterium
TGGATTTGTATTTTCAGCGGCACGACGGCCAGGCCGTGCGCACCGAAGAGTTCGTCGCCGCGATGGCCGACGCCGGCGGCGTCTCGCTGGCGCAATTCGAGCGCTGGTACGAACAGGCCGGCACGCCGCGCGTCACCGTCACCGCCAGCTACGACGCCAAAGCCAGGCACTACACGCTGGACCTTGCACAGACTTGCCCGGCCTCCCCGGATCAGCGCGAAAAACTGCCTTTCCATATTCCGATCCGCCTGGGGCTACTGGACCGTAACGGCCGCGAACTGCCGCTGCGCCTGCAGGGCGAAGCCGAAGCCGCCGGCGTCTCGCGCGTCTTGTCCTTGACCGAGGCCAGCCAGCGCTTTGCGTTTATCGACGTCGACGCGCCGCCGGTGCCCTCGCTATTGCGCAATTTTTCCGCGCCGGTCGAACTCAGTTTCGATTACACGGAGGACGAACTCGCGCTGCTCGCCGCCCACGACAGCGATGCCTTCAACCGTTGGGAGGCCGGCCAGCGGCTGGCGATGCGCGTCATCCTGCAGGCGGTGGCGGCACTGCGCGCAGGCCGCGCGACGGCTTACGGCGAAGGCATCATCGAGGCCTGCCGGCGGGTGCTGGCAGATGCCGCCCGCGACCCGGCTTTCGCCGCCGAGGCGCTAAGTTTGCCCGGTGCGGCCTACATCGCAGAGCAGCTTGAAGAAGTAGACCCGGAGGCCATCCTTGCCGCGCGCATGGGCCTGCGGCGCGAAATCGCCGGTCGTCTTCAGGCTGAATTTGAGGCCGTGCTGGCAAGCTACACGAGCACCGGCCCCTACAGCCCCGACCCGGTCTCGGCCGGCCGACGCGCGCTGCGCAATCTGGCGCTGGGCTATCTGATGGAACTGGAAACGCCGGCGATTCGCGCGCGCTGCCTCGCGCAGCTCCGCGAAGCCGACAACATGACCGACAGCCTGACCGCGCTCATCGCGCTGGCCAACTGCGACTGCCCGGAGCGCGTGGAAGCGCTGGCCTGGTTCTACAGCCGCTGGCAGCACGAGGCGCTGGTGGTGGATAAATGGCTTTCTGCGCAGGCCAGTTCGCGCCTGCCCGGCACGCTCGCTCACGTGCGAAGCCTGCTCGGACATCCGGCCTTTGATCTGCGCAATCCCAACAAGGTGCGCGCACTGATCGGCGCGTTCTGTCACGGCAACCACGTGGGCTTTAATGCGGCGGACGGCAGCGGCTATGCCTTTGCGGCCGAGCAGATCATCGCGCTGGACCCGCTGAACGCGCAGGTCGCCGCGCGCATGGCGCGCGCCTTCGACCGCTGGAAGAAGTTTGACGCCGGCCGTCAGCAGCACGCGCGGGCCGCGCTGATGCGCATCCATGCGACCAGCGGGCTGTCGAAGGATACGTTTGAGGTGGTGAGCCGCGCGCTGGAATAAAGCGGGCGCTACGCGCTTGGCGAGCGGTCCCGACCGGCGCCGCGTACGCGGCGTTGGCAGTGCGCGCCGGCCCTAGCCCTTGTCGCGCCCGATCAGGCGCCCGATGAGCAAGGAGGCCACACCGAGAATCGCCAGCACGACCAGCAGTTTGCCGGCGATATCGCCCAGCGACTCGCGGGAAACAACGCCGACCACAAACCCCAAGCCGAGCAGCGCGAACATCAGCACGGCAATGCTCGCGATCATCTTGAAAACCCCGGTCAGGCCGCTGCGGCCCGCAGGCTGTTCTTGATCATCCACTGACATCGGAAGGTCTCTCTTCAGATAGCGTGAGCGCGATGCTAAAGGACGAGCCTGCGATCAGGTAGCACTGCAGAACCCGTCGGCACCGCGCACTATCACCGCATGAGCTATCGCGTCTTCAGCCCGCCGCCAGCAGGGCCGCCGCCCGCTTCACGGCGGCACGGATGCGCGGATAGGCGCCGCAACGACACAGGTTGCCGCTGAGCGCCGCATCGATACCCGCCTCGTCCGGCGCCGGCGTGACGCGGAGCAGCGCGATGGTCGCCATCACCTGCCCGGGCTGGCAGTAACCGCATTGCGCCACATCAAGCTCGACCCAGGCCTGTTTCACCGCCGCGGCGACGGCGTCTGTCGCGCCTTCGATGGTGGTGATCGCGCGACCCTCAAGCGCCTTGGCGGGGGTAACGCAGGCCCGCGTGGCGGCACCGTCGATGTGGACCGTACAGGCGCCGCAAACCGCGCGACCGCAGCCAAACTTGGTGCCGGTCAGATTGAGCTCATCGCGCAGCACCCAGAGCAGCGGTGTGTCGTCCGCGCTGTCGACTTCGCGCGCTTCCCCATTGATGGTCAGCTGGATCATCGGCGGTCTCTCCTGCGGCTCATGCCGGGATCTGGAGCGGCAAGCTGCGCCGGCGCTGGCCGGTCAGCGCGAACAGCGCATTCGCCACCGCCGGCGCAATCGGCGGCAGACCCGGTTCGCCCACGCCGCCCGGCGGTGCTGCACTCGGCACGATGTGGGTCTCGATCTGCGGGCACTCGCCCAGACGCAGCGCCGGATAGTCGTGGAAATTGCCTTGGGCAACACGCCCGGTGTCGAAGTCGATCTGACCGTGCAGCGCCGCCGACAGGCCATACACCACCGCGCTTTCCATCTGCTGCGCGATGAGGTTGGGATTGACCGCCAGACCGCAGTCGATCGCGCAGACCACGCGGTGCACGCGAATCAAGCCGCCCTCGCCCAGAGAGACTTCCGCCACCTGCGCGACGGTGCTGCCAAAGCAGCGGTGCAGCGCCAGCCCACGCGCGACGCGGGCGCCGTCTGCCGCCGGTGTCAGCGGCGTGCCCCAGCCGGCCTTGTCAGCCACCAATTGCAAAACGGCGCGCTGCGCCGGCTCGGCCGCCAGCAGCTGCAGGCGATAAGCCAGCGGGTCGGCGCCCGCCGCCTGCGCGCATTCATCCAGGAAACATTCGGTAAAAAACGCCTGATGCGAATGACCCACCGCGCGCCAAAAGCCAACCGGCAGCGGTAACTCAACCGCCGCGTGGCGAACCGACACCGCGGGGAACGCGTAGGCCACGTCGAAGGCGCCCTCCGCGGTAGTCTTGTCCGGCCCCAGCAAGGGAATGCCCGCCGTGCGGGGGCCGTAGCCCGGCGCGATCGACTGCCCGGCAGACTTCAGCTGCCAGGCCGCGATGCGCCCGTCCTCGGCCAGCGCCGCCCGGCACTGCGCGACGCAGGCCGGGCGATAAAAGTCGTGCTGCACGTCGTCTTCACGCGACCACAGCGTTTGCACCGGTCGGCCGGGAAAGGCGCGCGCAATGGTCGCGGCCTGCGCGACGAAATCCACCTCCAGCCGCCGGCCGAAGCCGCCGCCCAGATAGGTGACTTCCAGCGCGACTTTATCTTCCGCCAGATCGAGCACGCGGGCCGCCGCGCGCCGCGCAAACCCGGGCACCTGCGTCGGCGCCCAAACGGTGGCCGCCTCTCCGCGATACTCGACCGTGCAGTTCATGGGCTCCATCGGCGTGTGCGCCAGCCAGGGCGCGCGGTAGTCGGCAGCCACCTGCCGCGTGCTGCCCGCCAGCACGGCGTCCGCATCACCGACCTGCCAGAACGCGTGGCCCTCGTCTTCTGCCAGCGCCTCCGTCAGCGTTTGCATGAGGTCGGTGGTCGAGCGGCCCGCCAGCGGACCGTCATCCCAGGTGATCTCCAGCGCCGCAAGCGCCTGTCGCGCACGCCACCAGCCGCTGGCCACCACCGCCACCGCGCCGGTGCCGCCGTGCTCAGGTTCGCACTTCACCACGCCCAATACGCCGGGCAGGCGGCTGGCCTTGCTGGCGTCGAAGGTCTTGACGCGACCGCCCCGCACCGGCGCAAAGCGCAGCGCGGCGTAGCACAGGCCGGGCGGCCGCACGTCGATCCCGAAGCGCGCGCTGCCCGCCACTTTGGCCGCCGCTTCGAGGCGCGGCACGGGCTGGCCGATGAGGCGAAATTCGGCGGGCGACTTAAGCGTCACCTCGCCCAGCGGCGCCGGCTGCGCGCCGAGATGCGACACGGCGGCTGCAAAATCCATCGCGCGTCCGTCGGCCACACTGAAACGACCGTCTTGCAGCTGCACCTCGGCCGGCGCGCACTGCCAGTGACCGGCGACGGCCGCGACCAGACTGGCGCGGGCGGCCGCCGCCGCATGGCGCATCGGCAACCAGAGATCGCGCAGGCTGGACGAGGCGCCGGTCATCATGAAGCCGAGCTCACGGCCAAGCCGGGCCATCATCCAGCGCATGCCATTGGCCACGGCGCCGTGCTCGTCCTCGCGAAAGGGCACGTTTTCAGCAAAGGCCACGAGGTTGCCGTAGAAGGCCTCGATCGGGGCGTCTTCCATGCGTAGTGACGACCAGGCGCAGTCCAGTTCTTCCGCCACCAGCATCAGCAGGCCGGTGTGCACGCCCTGCCCCATTTCTGACTTGCTCATGACGACCGTGACGCTGCCGTCGGGCGCTAGTTTGATCCAGCCGTTCATCGCGATTTGTCCGCCCGGCGCTGGCCGTAAATCGGCCCGCGCCCGCACGCGATCGGGGTTGGCGCAACCAATCAGGAGGCCACCGCCCGCGACACCGGCGAGGATTAAAAATGTACGGCGTTTCATCGGTGACTTCCCTCAGACGCCAACATCGCAGAAGCCCCGGCTGATGACTTCCCGGCCGTCGCTGTTGAAGACGCTGAAAGCCATGACGCCGTCGCCCGCAGCCGTGCTTGCCAGCCGCAAGCGGTCGGGCAACCAGACCATGCCGCTGAAGCGCCCGCCGAGGCGCCGGATTCGGGTCGGGGCAATGCCACCGGCTTGCCAGAGCAGGCCAGACACCGCGTAGGCCAGCGTTGCGGTGCCGTGGAGGATGATTTCCGGCAGGCCGGCGGCCTGCGCGTAGGCGCGGTCGGTGTGGATGGGATTCCAGATCCGGGAGCACTCGGTGTAGACGTGCGCGGCCTGCAGGGGGATCTCGATCGGTGCGCTCGCGGCAGCATCAGCGCGAGCGGCGTGCGCAGGCCATGCCGGCGCCTCCGCGATATGGCGGGCCTCGCCGTCCAGCGCGACATCCCGAAACAAATTGCCCTGCCAGGTCCGGCAGCAGAGTTCACCGGCCGCGTTCAGGGTGTCGATCTGCATGACGAGAAACACGCCGGGACGGCGTTGCATCACGCCCACCACCCGCGCCCGGGTCGTCACGCGCATGCCCGGCGTGAGTGGCCGGAAGATCTGCAAGTCGTGCTCGGCATGGACCGAGCGCGCCGTTTCTTCCGCGCTCAGGCCGTGCGCGCGGGTGGCGTCCAGGACGGCAAGAATCGCGTCCCACTCCACGCACACCGGAAACACCGGGTGCATGGCAATGGGCTGCAGGCTGTCGTGATAACAGGCGGCGGGATCGCCAATACCCGCCGCATAGGCCATCAGCCAACGGGTATCGATGCTGTACTCAAACGGCGGGCTCTCGTAACCCACGATCGACGGCTTCAGCGGCATTGCTCAGACGCTCCCGGAGAGGTGCGCGGATTGTAGACGGCCGCGGGGGCAAAGGGTGGCTGGTGTTGGGTGGCGGCTTGCGCTTGGGGTATGGTCGCGCCTTGCTCGGTCCAACGCGCGTGGACCGGCCGCGCCGTAAGCATCACAGGAGCAGCCCATGACGATTTCGCAGCAAGACAGCGGCCGGCGCGTGCGCACAGCCAACTGGAACCTTCACTATCACGAAGCAGGCAGCGGCTATCCGGTGATCATGCTGCACGGCTCTGGCGTTGGCGCTTCGGGCTGGAGCAATTTCTCGGGCAACCTCGAGGCGCTGGCCGCGCATTACCGGGTGCTGGCGGTGGATATGCCCGGCTGGGGCGCCTCCGATCCTTGCCCGGTCGACAAACTGGACCATGTGGCGGCGCTGATCGAATTCATGGATACCTTGGGCATCGAGAAAGCCGCGATGATCGGCAACTCGATGGGCGGCACCACGGTGTTGCGCACGGCGGTCGAACACCCCGACCGCATTTCGCATCTCATCACCATGGGCGCGCCGGTCAACCGCATGCCACGGCTGTTTGGCGCGGGCGACGGCCCTACCGAAGGCATCAAGATTCTGATCGAGGGCTACCGCAACCCGACCCCGGAGACCATCCGCCGACTGGTGCAGATCATGTGCTTCGATAAGGCCTTCGCGACTGACGAGCTGTGCACCAGGCGCGCCGAGGCGGCCAACGCCTGCCCCGAGCATCTGGCGAACTTCCTCGCTGGTCTGGCCCGCGGCTGGCCAGTGCCGAAGTGGGCCCCGATCGAGGACCTGATGAAACTCAAAATTCCCGCGCTGCTGATCCACGGCCGCGACGACCGGGTAGTGCACTTTGAACACTCCTTGCAGCTGGTCTCGGTGATTCCCAATGCGCGTCTGGTGCTGCTCAACCGCTGCGGCCACTGGGCCATGATTGAGCATGCCGCCGAGTTCAACCGGCTGGTGGTGGATTTCGTAACGCACGCCTGAGCCGCCGCCGGCACGCCGAAAAAAGGTCGACGCGCGAACCCCACAGCGGTTAGAGTTCGGGCGTCATTGGGGAGTAGCCGCCCTTCACCTTGAAGGGGCTTGCGTCAACACACTTGGCCCACAGGCCATGGCGCAGGCAATACCCGTATCTGGCAAGACCTTTGACTACTGCGCGTCCGTGCTGGGCCGGCGATGCGCGGTAGTCATTCGTCTACACGTCGGCCCGGGAATCTCATGATGCAAGCCTTTCTCGTCTCCACCGGTGTCGTCGCCCTCGCTGAAATCGGCGACAAAACCCAGCTGCTCGCGTTTCTGCTCGCCGCGCGCTTCAAAAAGCCCGTGCCGATCATCCTGGGCATCCTCATCGCAACGCTGGTCAATCACGGGCTGGCGGGTGCGCTGGGCGCGTTCATCACCCGCAGCCTGAGTCCCGACATCCTGCGCTGGGTGCTGGGGCTGTCGTTCATCGCCATGGCGGCCTGGACGCTCATCCCGGACAAAATCGAAGAAGAAGAAACCACCATCGCGCGGCGCTTTGGCGTCTTTGGCGCCACGCTGATTACGTTTTTTCTGGCGGAAATGGGCGATAAAACGCAAATCGCCACGGTCGCCATGGCGGCCCACTACGCGCTGCCGCTGACGGTCGTGGCAGGCACCACGCTGGGCATGCTGATCGCCGACGTGCCGGCCGTGTTCATTGGCAATCGCCTGGCTGATCGTATCCCCATGAAGCTGGTCCACGGCATCGCCGCCGCCATTTTTGCCCTGCTGGGCGTGGCAACCTTGCTGGGCGCTGGCGCGGGATTGGGCTTTTAGGGCAGGCAGGGCCGCGCGGTCGTGCCCATAATGCGGGCCGCGCTCCCTTGTTGCAGGATCTGCCGACCATGACCGACCCGACCGCACGCACCGCCGCCATCCGCGCCCACTTCGAGGCGCTGGCCCCCGATATCGACCATTGGAAAGCACGCAACCGCTACTACCACGACCAACAGCTGGCCCGGCTGCGCTATCTGGTCGGCGAAGACCAGCGGGTACTCGAAATTGGCTGCGGCAGTGGAGATGTGCTGGCGGCACTGGCCCCGCGCGAAGGCTACGGCATTGACCTCAGCCCCACGCTGATCGCGCAAGCGCAGGCCAGACATCCGGGCCTGCACTTCGAAGTGGCCGACGCAGATACCTGGACGCCGCCGACCGGTGCGAGCTTCGACTACATCCTGCTGTCGGATGTGCTGGGCTATCTCGACGACATCCAGCGCTGCCTCAAGACCTTGCAGCAGGTGGCCACGCCACAAACCCGCATCGTGTTCAGCTTCTACAATTTCTTGTGGCAACCGGTGCTGGCGGCGGCTGAAGCCGCGGGACGCAAGATGCCCACGCCCGAGCAAAGCTGGATTTCGCTCGACGACCTCAAGGGACTGCTGGACCTTGGCGGTTTCGATTTGGTGAAGGCCGAGCGTCGGCTGCTCTTTCCCCTTGATCTGCCCGTGCTCAGCACGGTGCTGAACGAGCTAGGCCAGCTGCCCGTGCTCAATCACGCCTGCCTGTCCCATTACGTGGTGGCGCGGCCCGAAGCCGTCGCGTCGACGGCGGCGCTATCGGTCAGCATCGTGGTGCCCTGTCGCAACGAGCGCGGCAACATTCGTGATGCGGTGACCCGCCTGCCGGCCTTCGGCGCAGCGCAGGAAATCCTGTTTGTGGACGGGCATTCCAACGACGGCACGGTGGAAGAAATCGAGCGCGTCATCGCCGAATTCCCGCATAAGCAGATCAGGCTGCTGCGCCAGACCGGCCGTGGCAAAGGCGACGCCGTGCGGCTGGGGTTTGCGGCGGCGACCGGCGACGTGCTGATGATCCTCGACTCCGACCTGACCGTGCCGCCCGAAGATCTGCCCAAGTTCTACGACGCCATCGCCAGCGGCAAGGGCGAATTCATCAACGGCTGCCGGCTCATCTACCCCATGCAGGATCAGGCCATGCGGGCGCTGAACCAGCTGGGCAACAAGTTCTTTGCGCTGTGTTTTTCCTGGCTGCTGGGGCAGACCATCAAGGACACGCTGTGCGGCACCAAAGTGCTACGCCGGCTCGACTACGAAAAAATCGCGGCTAATCGGCATTTCTTCGGCGACTTTGATCCCTTTGGCGATTTCGATCTGCTGCTGGGCGCAAGCAAGCTCAATCTGAAACTGGTGGAAGTGCCGGTGCGCTACCGCAGTCGCACCTACGGCGAAACCAAAATCCACCGGTTCCGCCACGGCTTCATCCTGCTGAAGATGGTCATTTACGCCTGGCGGCGGATCAAGGCACGCCCGGGCTAGCCTCACTAAGCCGCGTATACAGCCGGAAGCCGGGATTGATGACGAAAAAATCCTGCGAGCGGAAGTGGTCGGTGAAGTCGATCCCGAACAGCGTGGCCGGCAGCTTGAACTCGCGCACCAAGCGGTAGTGCCCGTCCGGGCGTAACAGCTGGTGCAGTTTGCGGGCGCTGGGATGCGGGTGCTGCTGGCCCCAGCGGTCCAGCCCGCGATACACCGGCTCGGGCACGATGAGGTCGGTGATCACCGGATTTTGTTTGGTCTCGATCACCAGCGGATCCGCCGGACCGCTAACGTCCAGCCACGCGCTGTAGTGCCCGGCGGGCGCGGTCGGCGCATAGAACTCCTGCAGGGCGTAAAGCCTGAAGGCGACATAGCTTGAGGCCGGCGTCGCACGCGCGGCGAGCCAGTCGGCGACCTGGTCGCGCACATTGGGGCCGGCTTGCACCTTGGCGAAAGCAATGTCGGCCGCCCCCGTCCACAGCACGCTGCCCGTCAGCAAGACGGTGGCGAGCGCCCGCATGAGGCGTCCCCGCTGCCACAGTTCATGCAGGGCCGCCGCTGCCAGCAGCGCCAGCAGCGGCGTCGCCGGCAGGCTGTAGCGCACGACCGTCCACGACACCAGCGTCGTGCCCAGCAGATACGGCAGCATGCTCGCCGTCAGCAAGCCCTGCGCGCGGCGCCGATAGCGCAAACCAAGGCCCGCGCCGAGCAGCGCGAGCAGATAGGTCGGCGTGCCCAGCGCCTCGCGTGGCAGCAGCCACAGCGTGTGCCAGACCGTACCGCTTTCATCCAGCGTGTCCAGAAACGGGCCCTGCTGATAGCCGGCCTGCAGGCGCAAGCCGTCCAGCATCACCCGCCAATACAGCAGGCTGTGCGGACTGCCCAGCGCATAGCCCGCGAGCATCGCCAGCACGAGCACGAGGCAGCGCGGCCACAGTCCGGCCAGCGGCAACGAACCGCGCGCTTCACGGCATAACCAGCCCGCGACCGGCGCGATGCCGAAGGCGATCAGCGGAAAACGCAGCGCCACCGCCAGCCCCAGCAGCAACCCGGCTGCGATAAACAGCCGACGGTCGGTCGCCGGGGTGCCGCCGTAAATCAGCGTCCCCAGCCAGAGCAGCAGCGTGGCGAGCAGGCCGGAGAGTTCGTCCGGCCGCAGGTTTTGCGCGAGAAACACGTGCGCCGGCGCCAGCGCCAGCAACAGCGCCGCCGTCACGCCGGTTCGCACATCAAACAGACGCGCCCCGATATGTGCCACCAGCGCAACCGTGAGCAGCGAAAACACGCAGGCGCAGTAGCGCGCGAAGAGGATCGCGTTGGCCAGCGGATTAGCCCCGCTCAGGTGATCTGCCAGCAGGGTCGCGTAGCGATAACAGGCGTTCAGCAGCGTGTAATGCAGGGTGCCGCCGTACTGGAAGTGCTGCGCGATGAGCTGCCCGGCCGCCAGTCGGCGCGCCCAGTCGAGATGAAAGGCTTCATCCGGATGGAAGCTCCACGCGGGATGCGCGGCCGTCGGCAGGCCCCACTCAATCCCCGCGAGGCGCAAAGCGGCGGCGACCGCCATGACCAGCAGCAGCGCGGCCCGCCAGCCCCGGGACCAGGGCGGCGTGATGGTGAGCGGAAGCTCAGACTGGGGCATGGACATACGGGTCTTTCATGACAACTCTCTGGCGACGTGCGAGCGCGCGCGGTCGTGCTTGAGTATACGGGCAGGCCTCGACGCGGCTGCGTCCGGCCCTGCCCGTCGCAGCACGATTAATCGCCGGGCAGCAGCGACTTCAGCAACGCCGACTGAAAATGCCGCCGCATGGTGATGGCGTAGAAGTTCTCGAATACGCCCGGCAATTCGCAATATTTCTGCAAGGCGCCGCTCTTGAGCTCATCCTGCACCACCACTTCGGGCACCACGGTCACGCCGCCGGCGTCGCGCGCCAACAGACGCAGCATGGCCATGTCGTCGACCTCGGCGTAGGGCCGTAGCGTCAGCCCCAATGCTTCGCATAGCTGCTCAAACTGACTGCGAATGTCACTGCTACGACCCGGTAACAGCAGCGGCAGGTCGGCCAGGTCGTCGGGCATGGGGATGTCGTTCATCCGGCCCCCCAGCCCCTTGTAGCTGCCGCGCACGCGGCCTTGGCCGTCCACGAGCAGGATGCGGTCGGTGTGGATGATCGGCTC
>JAURHQ010000133.1 GCA_030833185.1 Gammaproteobacteria bacterium
CGGTTGCTCGAGGTCCGGTTGGGGCTGGCGCCGGCGGGTGTGATGCCGACCCGGCCGCTCCTGCTGCCGGTGCGGATCGAGTGCCGCGACGAATCCGCCCGCCAGTCGGTGGAAACCGCGTTGCGCGAACTTGGACTGGCGGTGCATCCGCTGGGTCAGCGGACGCTGGCGCTACGCAGCCTGCCGCGGGTGGCGCCTGAAATCGACGCCGCACGGCTGGGCCTGGCGCTGGCCGAGCGCGGCAACGAAGGCGCCGTGCAGTGGCTGGCTGCCGCCCTGGCCGCCGCGCTGGTCGTGCCCGCAGGCCTCGCCGAGCGGCGCCAGTGGTGGCAGCACTGGCAGGCCCAGGCCGCTGACGCGGGCGTGACGCCAGAGGATTTCACGCTGCGTCTCGACCCTGCAGGCCTCGCGCAGCTCATGGCCAAGCGCCGGTGAGCGCCACGCAACTGCCACCGGTCCATTGCCTGATGGGACCCACCGGCGCCGGCAAAACGGCGCTCGCCCTGTGGCTGGCGGAACGCCTGCCGATCGAAATCGTCAGCGTGGATTCGGCGCTGGTCTATCGCGGCATGGACATCGGCACCGCCAAGCCCGATCCGGGCGCGCGACGGCGGGTGCCGCATCACCTCATTGACCTCTGCCGTCCCGACGAACCCTATTCGGTCGCGCGCTTTTGCAGCGACGCGGCCGCGGCGGTGGCGGACATCGAATCGCGCGGGCGCGTGCCGCTCTTGGTTGGCGGCACCGGGCTTTATTTGCGGCGCTTCGAAACCGGCATCGCCGACATGCCGCCGGTGCCGGCCGACGTGCATGCGCAATTGCAGGCCGCGCTGGCCGAGGCTGGCGCGCCCGCCCTGCACGCCAGACTGGCAGCGGTGGACGCCGACAGCGCCGCGCGAATTCATCCGCACGATCCGCAGCGCATCCTGCGCGCGCTGGGGATTTTTGAGGCCAGCGGCCGGCCCATGTCGGCGTTTCTCGCGGCGGCGCCGCCCAGTCTGGCGCGACGCTTCCGCAAATGGGTGCTGGCACCACCGGTCCGCGACGGGCTGCGCGGGCTGTGGGCCGCGCGCTTTCATCAGATGCTCGATCGTGGACTGGTCAACGAGGTGGCGCGCCTGCGGGCGACGGCGGGACTGAGTCTCGCTTGTCCCGCGCTGCGCGCAGTTGGCTATCGCGAGGTTTGGGGCTACCTCGACGGTGAACTCGACGCAGCGGCCATGGTCGAGCGATCGATAACGGCCACCGCGCAATACGCCAAGCGCCAGTACACCTGGTTTCGGGCCGAGGATTCTGCGGTCTGGCTTGATCCAGCCGTGCCCTCTACACGCGAGATCCTGATCACGGCTATGTCCGATGCGGCCAATCGGGTGCCTGATTGAGTATACTCAGCCCGACTTCTGTGGCATTTGCGGGCCGTTGACGGGCCCGCGCAACCGGCCAGACGCCGTTCCGGCGTCCCATCCGGTACCCGCCGAAGCCGACGTTCCGATCCAAAAATAAGGAGACTCACATGAGTAAAGGCCAATCCCTTCAGGAGCCCTACCTGAATGCGCTACGCAAGGAACGCGTTCCCGTTTCCATTTATCTCGTCAACGGCATCAAGCTGCAGGGCCAGATTGAGTCCTTCGACCAATTTGTAATCCTGCTCAAAAACTCTGTCAGCCAGATGGTCTACAAGCACGCGATTTCCACCGTGGTGCCGGCGCGCAACGTTAAGCTGCCGCGCGCTGACGGCGAGCCCGAGGAGGAATAAGCGCGTTGATTTCCCTTGCTTGATCGACCCCGGGGCGGCGAACGCGCCGTCCTCGTCAATGTGACTCTGGCGCCACCGGCGCCAGCCTGCGACCCCGAAGAATTCGCCGAACTCGCGGCGTCTGCCGGCGTGGACTGTGTGGCCACGATGGCGGCGCGTCGCGATCGTCCCGACCCCAAGCTGTTCGTGGGCAGTGGCAAGGCCGAGGAGTTAAAAACGCTGATCGCCGAGCATGACGCGGAAGTCGTGCTGTTTGACCGGGCGCTCTCGCCGGCGCAGGAGCGCAACCTCGAGCGCGCGGTCAATTGCCGCGTGCTGGACCGCACCGGCCTCATTCTCGATATTTTTGCCCAGCGCGCCCGCTCGTTTGAAGGCCAACTGCAGGTCGAGATGGCGCAACTGCGCCACCTCTCCACGCGCCTCGTGCGCGGCTGGACCCATCTGGAACGCCAGCGCGGGGGCATCGGCCTGCGCGGTCCGGGTGAGACGCAGCTCGAAACCGACCGCCGTCTGATCGGCGTGCGCATCAAACAGCTGCAGGAGCGGCTGGAAAAAGTGCGTCGGCAGCGCCAGCAGGGCGGCCGCGCGCGCCGCCGGGCCATGCTCTCGACCACCGCGCTGGTGGGGTATACCAACGCCGGTAAATCAACGCTCTTCAACGCCCTGACCGACAGCGAGATCTACGCCGCCGACCAGCTCTTCGCCACGCTGGATACCACGCTGCGACGCATGAACGTGCCGGGCGAACACCCGGTCCTGCTGAGCGATACGGTCGGCTTTATCCGCGACCTGCCGCCCGATCTGGTGGCCGCGTTTCAGGCGACGCTGGAGGAAACCCGCGAAGCGACGCTGCTGCTGCACGTCATCGACGCCCAGGCCGAAGACATCGACGATAAACGCGACGAGGTGCTGGCGGTGCTGGACAGAATCGGCGCGGGAGAGCAGCCGGTGCTCGAGGTCTACAACAAAATCGATCTGGATCCGACGCAAGCCCCCCGCGTGGACTACGGCGAAGAGGGTGAGCCCGTTGCCGTGTGGGTCTCGGCGCGGACCGGCGCGGGCCTTGATCTACTGCGCGCGGCGGTCGCCGCGCGGCTGGACGAAGCGAAATCCGTTCACAGCGTGGAACTTGCGCCGACCGATGGACGTCTACGGGCCCGGCTGTACAAGATGGGCGCGGTGATTGCTGAAGCCATCACCGAGGCCGGTGGCTGGCGACTCGACGTCAATCTAGGCGCGGGGCGTTGGGGGCAGTTGCTGGCTGAACATCCGCATCTGGCGGCGCAGGTCGAGGGCTTCCTCGATGAGCCCGCAGAGACCGGCTAAACCCTACAGCGTGTTGCGTTGCCCTGCCGCATCGGCGGCATTTACAATCCGACTCCTTTAATCGCCTCTGGCGCAGAGAATCCTATGGCTTGGAACGATTCCAATAACGGCAACGACCGCGACCCCTGGGGCGGCCGTCGCAACGATCAGGGGCCGCCCGATCTGGACGAAGTCCTGCGCAAGTTTCAGGAGCGGCTCTCCGGGCTACTGGGCGGCGGCAAGGGCCCGCGTAAGGCGGGCGGCGGCGATGGACTGGGGCAGGGGCCAGGCGCCGGCGCGGTGGCCATGCTCGGCCTGGGCCTGTTGGTGCTCCTGCTGGGCGTCGAAATGTTCTGGAAAATCGAACCGGCCGAACGTGGCGTGGTGCTGCGCTTCGGGAAGTACCAGAGCACGCTGGATCCGGGACCGCATCTGCGCTTCCCGCGCCCGATCGAAAACGTCATTCGGGTTAACCTCGACCAGATTCGCGCCTTCCCGGTCAACGCCACCATGCTGACCCAGGACGAAAACATCGTCGACGTGCAAATAGCCGTCCAGTACCGCCTGAAAGACGTGCAGAGCTACCTGCTGGAAATTGCTGACCCCGATGCCTCGGTGCAGCGGGTGGCGGAAAGCGCGATTCGTGACGTCATTGGCACCAGCACCTTCGATTTCGTGATCGGCGAAGGCCGCGCCGAAATCGCCCTCAAGGCCACCGAACTGATGCAGCAGATGCTCGACAATTACAAGTCGGGGATCGCGGTGACCAGCGTCAACCTGCTTTCGGCCAATCCGCCGGAACAGGTCAAGGCCGCCTACGACGACGCCATCAAGGCGCGCGAAGACGAGCAGCGCAAAATCAATGAGGCCGAGGCCTACAGCAACGAAATCACCGAACGCGCGGCCGGTAATGCCGATCGTGTGCGCCTGGAGGCCCGCGCCTACAAAGAACAGGTCGTCGCGCGCGCCGAAGGTGACGCGCGGCGCTTCGAGCAACTGGTGGCGGAATACGAGAAGGCACCGGAAGTCACCCGCGACCGACTTTACTTCGAGACCATGCAGGCCGTGCTGGGCAGCACGAGCAAAGTGCTGACCGACGGCAAGGGCTCGAACCTTAACGTGCTGCCGCTCGACAAGCTCTTGAATCGGGGCGACCTGTCGGCCTCCGGAGATACGGCCAACCCGGCAGCCGCCGGGGCGACGGCGGAAGCCGCCGCGGTGGCTCGTGAAAGTTTAGAACGCTCTCAGCAAGAGAGCCGCAGCAGAGGTCAACGCTAATGGGCAGTCGACTGCTTATCCTCGCCCTGGCGCTCTTCGCCATTCTTTGGTCGTGCAGCTTCCGGGTCTTCGAGCAGGAGCGCGCGGTGCTGTTCCAGTTGGGCGAAATCAAACGTGCCGACTACGCGCCGGGCTTGCACTTCCTGATACCTGTCTACCAGAACGTGCGCAAGTTCGACGGCCGCCTGCAGACCCTGGACTCTGAACCGCAGCGCTTCCTGACGGGTGAGAAGAAAGACGTCATCGTCGATTCCTTCGTGCGCTGGCGGATCAAGGATCCGGTCAAGTTCTACCTATCCGCCGGCGGGGATCCGCGGCGGGCCGGCATGCTGGTCTATCAGAAGATCAACGACGCGCTGCGGGTGGAGTTCGGCAAGCGCAAAGTGCAGGAAGTGGTCGCCGGTCAGCGGGGCGCAATCCTCAGCATCGTCAACGCCAAGGCCGCCGAGCGCGGTGAGGAACTGGGCATCGAAGTGGTGGATGTGCGGGTGAAGCGCATCGATCTGCCGGCCGAGGTCAGCAACGCGGTCTACGAGCGGATGCGCGCAGAGCGCGCCAGAGTAGCCCGCGAACTGCGGGCGCGCGGCGAGAAAGAAGCCATCAGGATTCGTGCCGAGACCGACCGTCGGGCTACCGTGATCGCCGCCGAAGCCTACCGCGACGGCGAAACCGAGCGCGGCGACGGCGACGCCAGGGCCTCGCAGGTTTACGCGCGCGCCTACTCGCGAGACGCCTCGTTCTATGAGTTCTACCGCAGCCTCGGAGTCTATCGCGAGAGCTTCAAGAACAAGGACGACCTGTTGCTACTGGCGCCAGATTCCGCGCTGTTCAAGTATTTCCGGGATCCGAACCCGCGCTAGGCGCGGCTTCTGAGCCCCGGGATGTGTCAGGATTTCTTGGCGGCAAGCGCGCTGGTGCTGGTGTTCGAAGGCGTGTTGCCCTTTCTTAGCCCGCCGCGCTACCGGGCGATGATGAGCCGCCTGCTCGCGCTGGGCGATGGCGCCTTGCGTGTTGCCGGCCTGCTCAGCATGATCGCCGGCCTGCTCGTTCTTTATTCCGTGAGATAAACATGTCGCGCGATAGTCGCTGGTTACTCCCTGACGGCGTGGATGAAATCATCCCGCCGCAGGCGCAGGTCATTGAACGCCTGCGCCGGCGTCTGCTCGACGTCATCACCACCTGGGGCTATGCGCTCTGCATGCCCGCCACGATCGAGTTTCTGGACGCGCTGGTGTCTGGTGGCGGTGACGATCTGGAGCTGCAAACCTTCAAGCTGACCGACCAGGTCAGCGGGCGCCTGCTGGGCATTCCGGCCGACATGACGCCCCAAATCGCCCGCATCGACGCCCACCGCATCAACGCCGATACCCCGACCCGCCTGTGCTACATCGGCCCCATCTTGCACACCCGTCCGGACAAATTTGCCGGTTCGCGCAATCCGCTGCAGCTGGGGGCCGAACTCTATGGCCACGCCGGCATCGAGAGCGACGCCGAAGTTATCGCGCTGATGGTGGAGGTACTGGCCGCGGCCGACGTGGGCGAAATCACGCTCGATCTGGGCCATATGGCCATTTTCCACGGGCTGGCTGCCGCGGCCGCGCTGGACGCCGAGCGCGAAGGCCGCGTGCTGGATGTGTTGTTGCGTAAAGCCGTGGGCGAACTGCCCGAAGTGCTGGCCGGGGTCGCGCCCGCCACGGCGGCCTGTCTGTCGGCGCTGTTGTCCCTGAATGGCGACGCCAGCGTGCTGCCGCGCGCCCGACAGGCGTTTGCCGCCGCGCCGGCGCAGGTCCAGCGGGCGCTTGAAGATTTGGAGCAGCTGGTGTCCTTGCTGGCCCAGCGCTGCCCGCACATCAAGGTGCACCTCGATCTGGCGGATCTGCGCGGTTATCGCTATCACACCGGCGTGATGTTCGCGGCCTACACGCTGCGGATGGGACGCGCGATCGCCTGGGGCGGTCGCTACGACGATATCGGCGCCCGCTACGGCCGCGCCCGTCCGGCTACCGGCTTCAGTACCGATTTGAAACTGCTGGCCACGCTCGCGGCGGGTGCCGCCGACGCGCCGTCGGCAATTCTGGCCCCGGCGGGCACCGACACCGCGCTACTCGCCGCGATCGCCGACTTGCGCGCGGCGGGCGAACAGGTCATTCAAGCCTTGCCCGGACAATCCGGCGGGCCGCGCGAGATGGGCTGCAACCGGACACTCGCCAGCCGCGACGGGCGCTGGCACACCGTGCCGCTGGCCTGAACCTCGCCGCATCAATTTTTTAGCTTAGAGCCTAAGGGGAACGACGTTGAGCAGATCGGTGGTGGTCATCGGCGCACAGTGGGGCGACGAAGGGAAAGGCAAGGTGGTGGATCTGCTGACCGACCGGGCGGGGGCCGTGGTGCGCTTCCAGGGCGGCCATAACGCAGGGCATACGCTGGTTATCAACGGCGAAAAGACGGTTTTGCACCTCATTCCCTCGGGTGTGCTGCGGGAAGGCGTGTCCTGCCTGATTGGCAACGGGGTGGTGCTGTCGCCGGCCGCGCTGATGGAAGAAATCCGCATGCTCGAAGCCCGCGGCGTGCCGGCGCGCGAGCGCCTGACGGTCAGCGCCGCCGCGACGCTCATCCTGCCCTACCACGCGGCGCTCGATCAGGCACGGGAAAAAGCCCGCGGCGCGCAGGCTATCGGCACCACCGGCCGGGGCATCGGGCCGGCCTACGAAGACAAAGTTGCGCGGCGTGCGCTGCGCGTTGAAGACCTGCTGTATCGCGAGCGCTTTGCCGCGAAGCTGGGCGAAGTGCTGGACTATCACAACTTCGTGCTGGCCAATTACTACCGCGCGGAAACCCTCGATTTCCAGCGCATCCTTGACGAGCAAATGGCCTATGCCGAGCAGATCGCCCCGCTGGTCGGGGATGTCGCCGAAGCCATCCACCGGCTGCAGGAGGCCGGCGTCAACCTGATGTTTGAAGGCGCGCAGGGCAGCCTGCTCGACGTCGACCACGGTACGTATCCCTTCGTGACCTCGTCTAACACCACGGCCGGCTACGCCGCGACCGGCTCGGGCGCCAGCCCGCAGCGCATGGACTATGTGCTCGGCATCACCAAGGCCTACACCACGCGGGTTGGCAGCGGTCCGTTTCCGACCGAATTGTTCGACGAACTGGGCCAACGTCTGGCTACCCGCGGGCACGAGTTTGGCTCGACCACCGGGCGCGCGCGCCGCTGCGGCTGGTTTGACGCGGTGGCCCTGCGCCGGGCGCGGATTACCAACGGTATTTCCGGCCTGTGCGTGACCAAACTGGACGTCCTCGACGGCATGGACGAAATTCGCCTGTGCGTCGGCTATCGCAATCCCGCTGGCGAAACCTTGTTCGCGCCGACCGGCGCCGAGGCGCTGGCAGCGGTTGAGCCCATCTACGAGACCATGCCGGGCTGGACCGATTCAACGCTGGGCATTACCGACCACGCCAAACTGCCGCCCAATGCCCAGCGCTACCTCGCGCGCATTTCGGAGGTCGTGGAAAGCCCGATCGACATCATCTCCACCGGGCCGGATCGGGCGCAGACGATCGTGCTGCGTCATCCTTTCGCCTAAGCGCGCAGCCGAGCAGGAGCAGGGCATGAGTTTTCAAGCACCGTTCGACACCTTTGCCAGCTGGCTGGCGGCGGCCGAACAACAGGAAGCGAACAACCCCACCGCCATGTCGGTCGCCACGGTCAGCGCCGACGGTCGGCCGTCGCAGCGCATGGTGCTGTTGCGGAGCTTCGACGAGCGGGGCTTTGTGTTCTACACCAATCTCGAAAGCCGCAAAGGCCACGAGCTGCGCGCCAACCAGCATGTCGCGCTCTGCTTCCACTGGAAGTCGCTGGACCGTCAGGTGCGCATTGAAGGGCTGGCCGAGGCGGTAGCAGCGAGTGAGGCGGATGCCTATTTCGCGAGCCGGCCGCGTGATTCACAGATTGGCGCCTGGGCGTCGCGCCAGTCGGAACCTCTGGCAAGCCGCGCGGAACTCGACGCCCGGGTCGAGAAATACACTGCGCTTTATGCCGTCGGCAAAGTGCCCCGCCCGCCGTTCTGGTCGGGCTTCCGGGTGGTGCCTGAAGTGATCGAGTTCTGGGAAGAGCGCCCCTTCCGTCTGCATCACCGCCAGGAATGGCGGCGTGAGGGCGAAGGCTGGCGCGACCTGCTGCGCTATCCCTGAGGGCCGGCCTTACAGCCGGCTGCTGGGGCGTTCGCCGACCCGCGCGCGCCAGCGCAGAAGGCCGGTGTAGCTGTCGGGCACGATCAGTTTGATCCAGCTGGCAAAATCCACCACACAAAGCGCGGTGATGTCGGCCATCGAGAAAAACTCGCCCGCCAGATAGGGGCTGTCACGCAGGCGTTCATCCAGCGTCAGTAAAAACTCTTCCGCCCGCGCGCGTCCGCGCTCGGCCAGTTCAGGGATCTGGGCAAAATCACGCGGCCCCGTAATGGCCCGGTTAGCCAGCCCTTTCGAACGATTGCGGAAGCATTCCGCCACCGCCCACAGCCCTTCCAGTTCGCAGCGTGCGTTCCAGTTGGCGACCAGCCCGCGTTCGGCGGGGCTGCGGCCCAGCAGCGGCGGCTCCGGAAAGGCGGCGTCCAGATAGGCGGCAATGCCCTGGTTTTCGGTCAGCGTCGTGCCGTCGTCTAGCACCAGTACCGGCACCGTGCAGCGCGGATTGACCGCGCGAAACGCCGGCGAGAGCTGTTCGTTGCGCGCCAGATCGACCTCGATGGTCTCCACCGACAGTTTTTTTTCGGCGATAAAAATGCGCGCCCGGCGGGGGCTGGGCGCGGTGCTGCAGTCGTAGAACTTCATGGTGGCGTTGCGGGGCACGACAGTGCTGCCGTGCCCCGTGTGCTCAGGCGATGAAGCGCGGCTTGGTGGCCAGCCCTTCGCCCTTGTCGCGCGGGGCGACGTGGGCGTTACCGCCGCGCTTGCTGGGCGCATCGGTGTAGTGGGCGAGCTCGAGGCGCGCGATCTGGTCGCGATGCACTTCGTCCGGGCCGTCGGCGATGCGGATCAGGCGGGCGTTGGCATACTGGTAGGACAGGCCGTACTCGGCCGACACGCCGGCCGCGCCAAAGGCCTGAATGGCCCAGTCGATGACCTTGCAGGCCATGTTCGGCACCGCGACCTTGATGCTCGCGATTTCCTTCAGTGCCGCCTTGTTGCCCACGGTGTCCATCTTCCACGCCGCGTGCAGGGTCAGCAGGCGGGCCTGGTCGATCATGATGCGGGACTCGGCGATGCGCTCTTTCCACACGCTCTGCTCGGCCACGGACTTGCCGAAAGCCTTGCGCAGGCGCAGCCGGCGAATCATGCGTTCCAGCGCGCGCTCGGACGCGCCGATGAGGCGCATGCAGTGGTGGATGCGGCCCGGCCCGAGGCGGCCCTGGGCGATTTCGAAGCCGCGACCTTCGCCGAGCAGCAGGTGATCAACCGGCACGCGGACGTTGTCGAAGATGACTTCCGGATGGCCGTGCGGCGCGTCGTCGTAGCCAAACACCGGGTGCATGCGCTTGACGGTCACGCCCGGCCACGGCAGCGGCACCAGAATCTGCGACTGCTGGCGGTGGCGGCTGGGGTTATTGGGGTCGGTCTTGCCCATCAGGATCATGATCCGGCAGCGCGGATCGAGCGCGCCCGAGGTGTACCACTTGCGGCCGTTGATCACGTACTCGTCGCCGTCGCGCACGATGCTGGTTTCGATGTTGGTGGCGTCAGAGGAGGCGACTTCCGGCTCGGTCATCGCAAAGGCCGAGCGGATTTCACCGTTCAGCAGCGGCTTCAGCCAGCGTTCCTTGTGCTCCTCGTTGCCGTAGCGCTCGATGACTTCCATGTTGCCGGTGTCGGGCGCGGAGCAGTTGAAGACTTCCGGCGCGTAGGAGGAGCGGCCCATTTCTTCGCACAGCGGGGCGTATTCCAGATTGGTCAGGCCGGCGCCGCGTTCGCTCTCGGGCAGGAAGAAGTTCCACAGGCCTTCGCTGCGCGCTTTATCTTTCAGGGTTTCCAGCATCGGAATCGGCTGCCAGCGGTCGCCGTCGGCAATCTGCTGGATGATGGCTTCTTCGTTGGGATAGATGTGGGCTTCCATGAACGCGGCGATCCGCGCCTGCAGTTCCTTGGTTTTGTCGTTGTATTCAAAGTGCATGACGTGCTCCTCGGTCGAGCCCGGAACGGGCGCGGTGTTGTGGGGTCCGGTGCGTCACGCCTGCGCGCAGGCCCGACGGCTGGCGGCATAGTAGGAAGCCCGGCTAAATTAGTCGAATCAATTGTCGTGATACCGCCTCATAGAAATTAATGATGAAACACGCGCCGCGGGTCGATCTCAATCTCTATCGGGTGTTCGACGCCATTTACACCGAAGGCAGCCTGACCCGCGCCGGCGAAGTGCTGCACCTCACGCAGCCGGCGGTGAGCAACGCGCTGGCCCGGCTGCGGCGCGCCTACGACGACCCGCTGTTTGTGCGCACCGCGAGCGGCATGGTGCCGACGCCGGCGGCCGAAAGCATCGTGGCCGGCATTCGTAATGCCCTGCAGCTGCTGGACGAATCCCTCAA
>JAURHQ010000134.1 GCA_030833185.1 Gammaproteobacteria bacterium
GTGAAAATGCACGGTCATGTCGCGCACGTGGGTCTGGATGCGCGGACGCTCGGCGATGAACTCGCGCAGGTCGCCGCCGACGCAGAAGTCTTTGCCTTCGGCGGTCATCAGCACCGCTTTCAGGCCGGCAGTGGCTTCGCACTGACGGGCGGCGTCAGCGAGTTCGCGGGTGAACTGCCCATCGACCGCGTGGTGACGCTCGACATCGCAAAAGACCAGACGGGCAATGCCGTCGGCGATCGAGAATCGAATTCTGGTATTGGCCATGACGGGTCTCTCCGGGGGACTCAGCCGTCGCGATGCATGGGATGCAGGTGCTCGGGCTTGGAAATCCGCACTTTGTTGATGACATGAGTGAGCAGAAGCGGGAACAGGCGCTCCCACTGGGCGTCAAGCGCGCCGCTCCGAATCTGCGCGGCAAGCATGCCGCTGTCGCCGGCCCACTCGCTGAACATAACGCGCTCGGCCTCGTCGACCGCCGGCCCCTGCGCCAGTTCGCGTTCAGCAACCGCCAACAGGTAGCTGGTGCAGAGCGCGTGATAGCGGTCCTGCCCGCCGAGGCGGTCGGTGATCTCGTCCACGAATTCGCGCACGGTACGCAGGATTTCGGGCAGTTCGGGGGCGTCACGATGCATGGGTGGACTCCGGTTTGCTCAGTCGTACTGGCCGAGCAGGCTCATCAGCAGGTCGTATTCGATGAGACAGGTATTGCGACCGCAGGCGGCAAAGGCCGGCGAACGGCGCTCGCCGCTCCAGTGCCCGTGGGCCTGCATGATGTTCAGCACCATCCAGCGGACAAAGCCAAAAATCTCCCACCAGCGCACCGCCTCTGGATTGACCGGCTGCCCTCCGGCTGCTTCGTAAGCCGCATAAAACGCCGCCCGCTGCCCGATGCCGCCGACTGCCAGATTGTGGTTGCCGAAACGCCAGGAGCGAAGGCACAGCCAGCCAAAATCTTCCATCGCGTCGCCGAGGTGTGAGCACTCCCAGTCGAGCACCGCCCGGATCCCTTCCGGTCCCATGATCATGTTGCCGACCCGGAAATCGCCGTGGAGCAGCACCCGGCGCGCGTGCTGCGGCCTACGTTGTTCCAGCCAGCGCACGGCGAGTTCCAGCGCAGGATGCGCTTCGCCGTAGTAGTCGAGCCGCGCAAGTTGCGCCGCCAGCGGGTCCAGTGAATCCGGGGTATCCGCCAGAAACGCAGCCTCAGCCGGGTCGGCCGCATGCAGGCGCGCCAGAATGCCGGCAGCCTCCGCGCTGAAGACCTTGCGCGCGTCGGCAAAGCGCGCGTCGTGCAGCAGTCGCCGGGGCAAAGTTTCGCCCTCTACGAAGCCCACCACATAGCCGCGGTCGAGTTCGTCTTCAGGCGCGAATTCAAAGACCGGATCGGGCACCGGTACACCGTGCCGCTGGGCAATCTGCAACAGCTTGAACTGCGGATGCGGCGCGATGAACGGCGAATTGGGCAGGGTGTAGGTTTCCTGCCGGAACACCAGCCGCCGGCGCGCTGCGCCGTCGACCAAATCAAACAGCAGGGTACGGTTCGAGCCGCCCAGCGTGGCGACGTCGATACGGTCAATGTCGGCCGCCTCGCCGAAGCGCCGGCGCACCGCAGCGCGCAGACGTTCGATGATGGTGACCAGCGGATCGGAGAGTGCGTTTGGCGCGTTCATCAGGACGTGGAACCGTGTGCTCGATTTACAGCGGATAGCCGACCGGTTCGCCGTTCTCCAGCACCTCGATGTATTCGGTCATCCCCAGCCCCTGGCGGTCACCCCAGGTCCAGCGGGTAAAGCCTTCCGCAATCCGCGACTGCAGGCTGACGCCATTTTCCTCGCGACGGTTCCGTAGCGGCAGCATGCACAGGACTTCACCCTCGATACGCACCGCCCGCTGCGCCGTGCGCACGCCCAGCATCATGCGCGCCGGATCCTTGCGCGGGGTCCATTCGGTAAAGAGGTCGAGGTCGGTGATTTCTTCGTACTGACCGTCGTACTGCAGCACGCCGCAGCGACGGGTGAGGCCGTTGCGGTCGGTAATTTTGAGAATCATGAAGCCGCGGTCCGCGCCAAAATTGGCGATAAACAGGCGGTAGAAATAGATGTTAGTCCAGTAGCGTGGACCCCAGGAGTGGTCGCGCCAGCCGAAGCCGGCCAACGTCAAGCGCTGCTCGCCCACCTGAATGTGGCCGCTGGCCAGCGTGTGCTGGTTGAAATGCCCCAGCGAGAAGTTGCGGCCGTACATGGTGGGCGTGCTGTCGTCGGTCGGTTCGCCCCCGTGCAAGGGCGACACGCCCTCGTGGCGAAACTCAACCGCGCAAGGCACCCGCGCAGCGCGCGCGAAGGCGACCTTCGGCTCGCGCATCCACTCGGGATCCTCGAGCAACATCACCTCGCCGTCGTAGTTCATTTGCACCTGCTCGAGCGGCGTCAGCACCTTGTAGCGCAAGCCGCCGGCATCGTGAGCATCGTTGTGGGTGATGGCGGGGCGCCCGAACTGGCAGGCCACTTTGCCATCCGGCAGATACAGACACACCGAAAGCTCGGCCCGACCCTCGTTGACCCGATTACCCAAGCGCATCCAGCCACCGTAGGTGCCGTGCTCGTCAAAGGCGTTGAGGTAAACGCTTTCGTTGAAGTTTTTTTCAGCGCTCGGACGGTGGGTGTATTCGTCCAGGGGGGTCAACCGGAAGGCGTTCATCTGCAAGCTCCTGATGGGTTCGCGCTGGTGCACAACAGCATCGGGATTGTAGCGGCCTGCGCCCGGGCATGCGACGACCAGATCAGCCCTGATCTGCGTTGCCCTCGCCGCGCGCGGCCGGGCGCCAGCGTGCCAACAGGCTTTCCAGTTCGACCTGCGAACACGGTCGTTCGAGGAAGTCGTCCATGCCGGCCGCCAGACAATGCGCCCGCTGCTGCGCGCGCGCCGCCGAGCCAAGGCCAATCAAGGCGGCACCGACCGCCAGCCCATGGCGCCGCTCCACGGCCTTGATCAGCCCGACCACCCGGTGGGCGTCCATGTCTGCGAGTTGCCCGTCGAGCAAAATCCAGCCGAAGCCGGTCGGCGTGTCGCCGAGCAGGCTTTGTTCAAGCCGCTTCAACAGGTCTTCTCCAGTGGTGGCCGTCGTACAGTGCAGACCGAGGATCGAAAGCATTTCTACCAGCACCAGCTGGTTGATCATGTCGCCGTCTGCCACCAGCACGCGGGTTCTGCGCTCCCGCGCCGACGCCGCATCGGCAACGGCCGGGCTGGCGGTTTCGAGTCCCCCCAGCAGGTACTCGACTTCGCGCCGTCGTAGCGGAAGTTCCAGCACATTGCGCGGATGGTTCGACCAGGTATTGCTGTCGTCGCCGGCGTCCAGCCGCCGCTTCAGCACGATGGCCCGCGGGCCGGCCGGCTCGGCGCCGAATTCCCGGCGCATCGCCTGCAAGAAGCGTTTTTCCACCACGATCAAAGCCGGCGGCACCGCCACGGCAGCCCGTCGGGCCTGCAGGTCCTCTTCTACGGCGATACGCTGCACCTCGTATCCACGCGCCTCAAGCAGGGCTTGCACGGCAGCGCTCTGGCCGCTCGATTCGCAACCCACCAAGGCCAGTCCCCGGGGCGCGGGCAAAGGGAGCGGCGGACAGTCAAATGGCAGTTCAACCGTGACGCGGGTGCCCGCGCCCTCCTCGCTCTGCAGGCTGATTTTGCCGCCCATCGCATCCAGCAGTTGCCGCACAATCGCGAGCCCTAGCCCGGTCCCGCCATGGCGACGACTGGCCGTTCCGTCGACCTGATAAAAAGGCTCGAAAATATGCGAGAGCACGTCGGCCGGGATACCTATGCCGGTATCGATGATCTCGAATCGCACGCTGGGAAACTGGTCACGGACGCCCCGTGCACGCAAGACGACTTCGCCACGGTCGGTGAACTTGATGGCGTTGCCCACCAGATTGATCAGCAGCTGTCGCAGGCGCGCCTGGTCGCCCTCAACGGGCGTAAATAACGCCGGTTCGAGGTCGCAGATCAGTTCGATACTCCGGCCGAAAGCGGTGGCGCCCAGCGCATCGACAAGCTCTTCGCAGAGCTCGCCAGGACTGAACGGGGCGATTTGCAGGCTGAGTTTGCCTTCCTCGATCTTCGAGAAGTCGAGGATGTCGTTGATGATCGCCAGCAGATTCTGACCCGACTGCAAGATAGTCGTGGCATAGCTCCGCTGGCGCGGCTGCAAGGAGGTACCCAGCAGCAATTCGGTCATCCCCAACACCCCGTTCATGGGGGTGCGAATCTCGTGGCTCATGGTCGCCAGAAAGGCACTTTTCGCGCGATTGGCCGCCTGCGCCGCATCGCGCGCAAACTCAAGCTGGGCGCTGCGCTCGGCCAGCAGGCGATTCTGCTCCAGCAAGCCCTGACGCCGCTCCAGCAGGGTTTTACGCATGAATTCGAGCGCGCGGGCGAGCGCGCCAATTTCGTCTTCGCGCCCGGTCGGTAATTCGCCGGTCGGACGCTCGTGACCAATTTCGACCGTTGCGGCGGTCAAGATCTTCACCGGACGCACAACCAGTCGCGCCAACAGCACAAAGAGGAGAAAGGACGTAAAAATCACCGCCAGACCGGCGGTGGTGAGTAGCGCACGCGCCAATGCCACGGCGGAGTTGCTGAAAACCGAGCGCGGCACTTCCGCCATCACGAACAGGTTGGGCAATATCTTTGCCGTAAACGGGTCGGGACTACCTTGAGCGCGGTGCAGACCTTGCAAGTCGCCGCCTGACAAGCGCTTGCCCAGCCTGCTTCGATCGCGCGTCGCGAGCACACGCCCCGTCGCATCAACGACCAGCAGTTCCCCGCTGATGTTGCGATTAAGTTCCTCGACGCTCTTCTGCACAAACTGCAGGTCCCGGCTCATCACGAGATAACCGACCAGATCGGCCGGCGTCACCGCCAGTCCCGTGCTGGTGTCCAGGGCGTAAACGCGCTGCGCCTGCAGCAGGCGTAGTTCATGGGCATCAGGATGGATGGCCACTTCCGCGTAAGACTCCCCGGCCATGCCTTTCAGCGCCCTGAACAGCGACCCGCCAGACTCATCGTCGGTCAGATTGGGCAAGTCGGTCGGCGCGACGCGCGTGTCTTCGTAGCCATCAAGCAAGATGAGGCGCAACTCCTCGTAGGCCGGATAGGCGCGTCGGATCCCTTTCAGATAGTCAATAAAACCGGGCTGCAGCAGCTTGTAGCGCTTGGCCTCATCCTTGGTCCCGGCATATTTGCGCACATCATTGGCATCGGCGAAGAACTTCAGGTTGCGCTGAGAAGCTTCGATTTCACTGCGAATATCCGCCGCGAGATTGCGTAAAGCCACGCGCAGTACTTCTTCGGTGCGAACGCGTTCGGACTGCTTTAACTGATAAAAAGACAAGCCGGCCAGCACCGCCAATGGTGCGAACACCAGCGGCAGGATGACGGCGACGACTTTCAGCGAGAGGCCCGGTCTCACGGATTAGACTCAGCGCAGCACGCGAGCGACGATTTCGTTAATGCGTTTCTGAATCCGCGGCGGCAATTCGGCCTCGAACTCGGAGCGGTCGACTTCCTCCAACGTAGGGAAGATCGTGCGCCTTGCCAGAAAAGCCGGCGGCAGATGACGCAACGCCGCTGCGTTAGGGCTGGCAAAGTGGACAAACAGGGCATTGCGCGCGGCGACCGTTGGGCGGTTCAGGAAATCCAGCAAGGCATAGGCCTCGGGCTTGTGCCGGGACTGCGCCAGCACGCCCAGAAAATCCAGCCACAGGATGCCGCCTTCGCGGGGCAATACGAAGCTCGCGCGCGGCTCAATCTCGGTTAACAGATCTGCGTCACCATTGAACGCCATCGCGGCGCTGACCGTGCCCTTGTACAGGCCAGATTCCTTGCGATCGGCGGCGAGATCGTAGGTGTAAGTCGCGACTGCCGGACGCTGTTTCAGCAACAGGGCCTCGGCGGCGGCAAGCTCTGCCATGGCGGTCGAGTTAATGGAGTAGCCAAGGGCTTTAAGCGCGGCACCGACCAGATCGCGCGCGTTACCAATCATGGCAATCTTCCCCCGCTGCGCATTGTACGGCGCGAAGATTTGCGCCCAGCTGGTCATTTCGGCCCCAAACAGGTCTCGCCGATAGGCCACGCCGGTCGCGCCCCAGAAATAGGGCACCGCATAACCCCGCGATGCCGGCACGCGCTCAAACCAGCGTGGCTCCAGATGGCTAAGGTTGGGGATTTCACTGGCTGTCGCCGGTGCCAGCCACCCGCTGGCCACGTACGTGGACACCACCGCGTGATTGAGGCAAACCACGTCGTAATTCCCCCCGTCGTTGGCCACCAGACGCTTGTCACGTTCAACATCGTCTTCGAACACGACCACCCGGACCTTGATCCCGGATTCCTGTTCGAAGTCTTTCAGCACCGCCGGGTCGATGTAATCGGCCCAGGTCAATAACGTGATTTGGCCGGCCGGATCTGCGGCGGCCGCGCCGCCAAACGTAAACAGCATGGTCAGGGCCAGAGCCCTCGCGACGCGGGCGAAGCAGGATAGCAAGCGATGCTCCTCAGGACGGGCAGGACAAGCGGCGCCGGTTTGGGGCCATCGCCTTCATCGGCCGCGTGCGTCGAGTCCTTGAGGAGAGGTGGTCGCCCGCTGGGCGGGATAGCGAGGCCGGTTGGCCCCGCCAGATTGACAGCGTATCGGCGCCCGGGCGGCGCCTGGCCTACAGCGGGAAGCCGGCTGGCACGCCGTTGACCAGACGCTCGACGTACTCGGTCATGCCGTAGCCCACCCGGCCATCCCATTCGAGGCGGGTAAAACACTCGGCGATTCGGGACTGGAGCATCTGACCGTTCTCTTCACGCCGATTGCGCAGCGGCGCACAGTTGAGGATTACCCCGTTGATGAAGGCCACGCGCCTCGCGGTACGCACGGCGAGCCGAAATCGGGTGGGGTCCTTGGCGTCGTTCCAGGCGTTGTCGATGTCGAGATCCAGAATTTCCTCGTATTCCCCGTCGAACTGCAGCACCCCACCGCGGCGCACCTGCGCGTCGTTGTTGGCGAGTTTCAGCAGCATCAGCCCACGGTCCGCCCCGAAATTGGCCATGTAGAGGCGGTCGAACAGAATGTTCTGCCAGTAGCGCGGCCCCCAGGAATGGTCGCGCCAGCCGTAGCCATCAACCGGCCAGTGCTCGGCGCCGACCCGGATTTCGCCCGTCACCCGGGTGTGCTGGTTGAAATGTCCCAGCGAAAAATCGCGGCCGTAGAGGGTGGGCGCCAGCGGGTCTACCGGAATGCCGCCATGGACGGGCGAGGTCGCCTGATGCGTCCAGTGAATGCGCGCCGGCTGGCGCTCGCATTCGGCGAACAGGCGCTTGGGATTGCGCAGAAGCTCGGGGTCACGCACCAGCAGCACTTCGCCCTCGTAGGTCATGTGCACCCGTTGCAACGGGGTTTCGATGCGCACCGACAGACCGCCGGCGTTGAACGCCGTGTTATCCGAAATCGACGGGCGCTGGAACTGGCAGGCAATGCGGCCGTCTGGCAGATACAGGCAGACCGACAGTTCGGCATAGCCTTCGTTGACGCGGTTGCCGATGCGCATCCAGCCGCCCATCGCCCGCTGATGATCGAAGGCGTTCATGTAGACGCTCTCGTTGTAGTGGGTCTCGGCGGTCGGTTCGTGCGGGTATTCGTCGGTGGCTAGCAGGCGGTAGTCGGTCATGGGTCGGTTCCTTCACGGCACAAGGCGCGATGCTAGCCGTTGCGGGTGGAACTGACCACGTTTGAACGATGACAGCCGGGGCGCGTCGCCATTAGCATGGCCTGTCTTCAACAACGACCAATATCAGGGGAGAGCTCATGCGTTTCGGCTTTATGGAAGACTTCCGCAATCCGGTGAAGTGGCGTCGCCCGTTTCCCGAGTTTTATCGCCAGATCCTGGACCAAATCGTGCGCGCCGAGGAACTGGGCTATGACAATGTATGGCTGACCGAGCATCACTTCACGGAAGACGGCTACAACCCGGCCTTGATGGCCACCGCGGCCGCCATCGCGACCCGCACCAGCAGCATCCGCATCGGCACCTTCATCTTGCTGCTGCCCTTCATTCATCCTGTCCGTGCCGCCGAAGACGTGGCTTGCGCAGACATCTTCTCCAACGGCCGCATCGACCTTGGCATCGGGCAGGGTTACTCGCATCACGAGTGGAGCGCGTTCTGCATGAACCGCAGCGAACGCGGCTCGCGGATGCGCGAAGGCATCAAGTTGATGACTCGCCTGTTCACCGAAGAGAACGTGACGTTTGACGGCAAGTACACGCAGGTGAAGGACATGACCCTGTCACCGAAAGCCGTGCAGGATCCTTATCCACCGATCTGGATCGGCGCCCGCGGCCCCAAGGCCATCAAGAGCGCGGCCGAATTGGGCTATCACCTCATGGCGACCCTCGGCCCCGATCCGGCGCCGCTCTACATGGATACCCTGCGCGAGCACGGCCGCAACCCGGACGACTTCAAGGTCGCCCAACTCCGCATGGTCTACTGCGCAGAAACCGAAGATCAGGCCTGGGAAGAGTGCCAGCATCACCTCTACCACCTGTTCGACTTCTACGCTGGCATTCTCTCCGAAGCCAACGATGCGGAAGGCGACGATGTACCGCTGCCGATTACCTGCGCCGAAGATATTCGCCACTCACCGCTGGCGGCCGAACTGATGATTGGCACGCCCGATCAGGTCGCGCGCAAGATGGAAGCCTTCAAGGCCAAGTACATGTGCACCGACTTCATCATGGACTCGCAGTTTCCGGGTCTGGACCCGAAGAAGGGGACCAAGTCGATGGAGTTGTTTGCCAAGCACGTGATGCCGGCGTTTCGTTGATCGACGTTCCCCCGCCCGCCTTGCGGGCGGGGAAGCGTTTGCTCCCGCAGGATGCCAGCGCGGCCCCTGCGGGATTTCCCGAACATCAGGCCAGGCTTAGCCCGCCTTGACGATCGCATCCACGATCGTGTTGTACAGCCCGGTCAGCATCGCCACCACTTCAGCGTGCGGCGCGCCCTTGGCGGTCCAGTTGCTGCCGTAGCGGATGAAGCAACCGCCGTCGGCCGCATCTTCCAGCATCACCACCGCGTGGTAGTGCTCCAGCGGCAGCGGGCACTCGCCAATGATGGAATAGGAAAAATAGTGGCCGTCGTAGGCGCCGTCCAGACGTTCTACTACCGTGCCGGGCGCGCCGTTGAGGGTCAGGGTGCGCACGCAGCCCACGCCTTCACCGGTCGTCGAGCAGGTGCCCAGCATGTCGGGCAGCAGTTTCTTGATGCCACCAAAATCCATCAGATACGCAAACACCTTGGCGCGCGGCATCGCGACGGTCCGTTCGACCATGACTGAATAAGCCATTCGAGTTCTCCTCCTCTGTCGTTATAAAAACGGCAGCGTGCTGCCGTGGTGTAAAACCGGGGTCTGCGGCCAGGCCGTCAGACCGCCAGCGTTCTGGTCCAGCCGTGGCGATCAGGCAGACGCCCGTACTGGATGCCGGTCAATTCATCGAACAAACGCCGGGCTACCGGACCGGGTTCGCCGCCGTTGACCAGAATGTCCCGGCCCTCGTAGCCGAGGCGCGCCACCGGCGCGATGACCGCCCCGGTGCCCATGCCGAAGACCTCGGTGATTCGGCCGCGTTCGATGTCGGCCAGCACCTCGTGAAAATCGATGCGCTCCTCGCTGGTCGTCAGGCCCAAATCCTTGGCCAGCACCAGCAGAGACTCGCGCGTCACGCCGTGCAGAATCGCGCCCGACAGGGCCGGGGTCCGCAGATGCTTGCCCTCGTAGAGGAAGGCGATGTTCATCGCGCCCACTTCATCCACATAGCGGCGCTCGACCGCGTCCAGCCACAGCACCTGCTGGTAGCCTTTGGTAATCGCGAGTTCGGTGGCCGCGATGCTGCCCGCATAGTTGCCGGGAGTCTTGGCTTCGCCGGTGCCGCCACGCACCGCGCGGACGTATTCGTTGCTGACGTAAACCGCGACCGGCGCAAAGCCGCCTGCAAAATACGGGCTGACCGGGCTCAGAATGACGTAGTGCAGGTATTCCTTCGGCGCGCGCACGGCCAGCGCTTTCTCGGTGGCAATCATCACCGGCCGGATATACAGCGCCGTGTTGGGCGCACTCGGCACCCAACGGTGCTCAAGCTTGACGAGTTGTTCAATCGCCTCGATGTGTAAGGCTTCGTCGACCGGCGGCATGCCCATGCGTTCAGCGGAACGGTTGAAGCGGGCGGCGTTGCGGTCAACCCGGAACAGGTTGATGCGCCCGTCTTCGCGGCGATAGGCCTTGGTGCCGTCAAACACCATCTGTCCGTTATGAAAGACCTGCGCCGCCGGGTCCAGCGTTAACGGTCGGTAGGCCCCAATCGTGGCGTCGTGCCAACCGCGTTCGGCGCTGTAGCGCTGCGAGAACATGCGGTCGGCGAAATACAGGCCAAAGCCCAGTTCGGCGGGCAAGCTGCCCGGCCCCTCGGTACTGACGGCTTCTAGCCGGATATTGCTCATGCAGAACGCTCCTCGGCGCGCCTGTTATCAGATGCCGGCCGGGGGGCGCTCCCCGGCCGATCGCTCCTGCTGGGCGAACTTACTTCTTGGCGGCCAGCGGATTGACGAACTCGGTCTTGAAACCCAGTTTGCGCATGCCAACGAGGCAGCACTCGCAGTCTTCTTCGATGGTGCCGCCGCTGGCGCCGATGCCGCCAATGACTTCGCCCTGCTCGTCAAAGATGGGATAGCCGCCGCCGACCATGCAAATTCGTTCGTCGGTGTGCTGCAGGCCGTAACCGAAGGCACCCGGCAGCATGACGTCGCGCACCATGTCGGTCGGCCGCTGGAAAGCAACCGCGGTCCAGG
>JAURHQ010000135.1 GCA_030833185.1 Gammaproteobacteria bacterium
TCTCGCCCCGCGCGGTCGAGCGGCTCGAGAGCTATACGCCCGCTTGGCCCCTGCCGAAGATTTTCCGCCTCACCTCCGGCGGTAAACTGATCGAAGGCATTTTTGCCGGCGAAACCATCAACACGCCCTCCATGCTCTGCGTCGAAGACTATCTGGACGCGCTGCGCTGGGCCGACGGTTTGGGCGGCCTGTCGGCGCTCTGCGCCCGTTCGCAGGCCAATCTGGCGGTGCTGGCCGGCTGGGTCGCGCGCACCCCGTGGGTCGAGTTTCTGGCGGCCAATCCGGCGCAGCGTTCCAGCACCTCGATTTGCCTGAAGATCACCGCCCCCTGGTTCCTCGAACTCGACGCCAAGGCGCGCGCGCAGGCGGTCGAGAAAATGGCCAACCTGCTGGCCGCCGAAGGCGTGGCCTACGACATCAACGGCTATCGCAGCGCCCCCCCGGGCCTGCGCATCTGGGGCGGTGCCACGGTCGAGGCCGCCGATCTTGAGGCCCTGTTGCCCTGGCTCGAATGGGCCTACGCGCAGGTCGTGCCGGCCTGAGGGCCGGCGTCGTTTCTCCCCTTTTTCAAAGGCTTTACACCCATGTTCAAGGTTTTTGTGGCCGACAAGCTCGCGCTCGAGGGCATCGCGGCGCTGAAGGAATACACCCCGCTCGAAATCGATTTCTCGCCCGGCCTCGACGTTGAGGCCGCCATTCCGCATATCGCCGACGCCGATGCCGTCATCGTGCGCAGCGAGACCAAGATTCGCGGCAAGCTGCTGGAAGCGGCGAAGAAGCTGCGGGTGGTGGGACGCGCCGGCATTGGCGTCGACAACATCGACCTCGACGCCACCACCGAACGCGGCATCGTGGTGCTGAACACCCCGGACGCGAACGCCACGACCACGGCCGAGCTGGCGATTGCGCATCTTTTTTCGCTCTCGCGCGCCTTGCCGGAAGCCGACCGCACCACGCGGGAAGGCCAATGGCTGCGCTCGAAGTTCATGGGCTCGGAAGTTACCGGCAAGACCATCGGCATCGTCGGCTTTGGCACCATCGGCCGGCTGGTGTCGGAGCGCGCCCGTGGACTGAAAATGCGGGTGCTGGGCTTTGACCCGTTTGTGAATCCGCAGACCTTTGCCGACTACGGCGTGGAGCGCGTGGAACTCGACGCGCTGCTGGCCCAGGCCGACTACGTCACCCTGCATTGCCCGATGACCAACGACACCCGCAACCTGCTGTCGGCCGAGCGCCTGCAGCTGATGAAAAAAGGCGCACGCCTGATCAACTGCGCGCGCGGCGGGCTGGTGGACGAAGCCGCGCTGCTGGCGGCGGTGCAGACCGGGCATCTCGCCGGCGCGGCGCTGGACGTGTTCGAGAAAGAACCGCCGGGCGCCTCGCCGCTCTTCGCCGAGCCGCGCATCCAGTTCACGCCACATCTTGGCGCCTCGACCGAAGAAGCGCAGACCGCGACCGGCGTGGAGATTGCCCACCAGATCGCGGCCTACCTCCTCAAAGGCGAAATCCGCAACGCGGTGAACATCAAGAGCGTGCCGCCGGAACGGCTGGCGCAGCTCGAGCCCTATGCGCAGCTCGCGCGGCGCCTGGGCAAGCTGGTCTCCGGCATGGCCGTGGGCGCCCTGCAGGAAGTCGAAATCGGCTTCTACGGCAGCGCGGCCGATCTGGACAGCCAGCCGCTGGTGGCGGCGGTGGTGGCCGGTCTCCTGCAGGATCATCTGGATACGCCCATTAACCGCGTGAATGCCGCGCACCTCGCCCGCCGCCAGGGCATTCGCCTGTCGGAAGTGAAGTCGACCGACGTGCGCGACTATCTCTCGGTGCTGCGGGTCACCGTGCGCGCCGAAGGCGGCGCCTGCTGCCTTGAGGGCACGCTGTTTGACGGGCGTCACCCGCGTCTGGTGCGGGTCAACGAGTACGCGCTGGAAGCACCGCTCGAAGGCCACGTGGTGTTTACCCGTCATGCCGACAAGCCGGGCGTGATCGGCGCGCTGGGTGAACTTCTGGGGCGTGAGGGCATCAACATTTCCCGCATGCAGGTCGGCGCGGCCGAAGGGCGCGATTCCGCGATCGGCGTGCTGGGCGTGTCGCGTGCGCTGAGCGCGGCGCAACTGGCCGCGATTGGCGGCATCCCGGCGATCGACAAGGTCTTGCAGGTGGAATTCACAGCCTGAGCGTCGGCCCCGCCTGCGGGTGCCTGACGTCCAGGGAGGAGGACAGATGGTCAACGCATTTCGCACCTGGCTGACGGCCGACGGCGGCGCGCGCTGGTGGTCCCGCGGCGCGCTGGCGCTGCTGGGCGGTCTGCTGCTGCTGACGCTGGTGCTCGGCTTTCTGTTCAACGACGAACCCGCCTCGTTCGACGTTCGCGCGGTGGCGCGCGAGCGCAGCGGCGCCGGCAGCGAGGCGCCGGTTCGCGGCGCGGCGTTGACCAGCGCGCTCGTCGAGACCATCGACCGGCTGCTGCACAAGCGCGGCGGCTACCTGACCAACGATGTGCTGCCGCCCGGCGTCTTCATGGACAACATTCCCAACTGGGAATGGGGCGTGCTGGTGCAGTCGCGCGATCTGGCGATTGCGCTACGCAACGACTTCTCCCGCTCGCAGACCCAGTCCACCGAAGATCAGGACCTCATCAAGGCCGACAACCACCTGCGGATCGATTCCGAGTCCTGGCTCTTTCCCGCCGCAGAAACCGAATACGGCGACGCCCAGCGCGCGCTGGAAGCTTATCTGCAGCGCATCGCCGACCCCAATCAACCGCAGTCGCAGTTCTACGCCCGGGCCGACAATCTGGCGCGCTATCTGGGCGTGGTAGAAAAACGGCTGGGCGATCTCTCGCAGCGCCTGGGGGCGAGCGTCGGGCAGGTGCGGATCAATACCGATCTGGCGGGTGAGTCTGGCGCCGAACAGTCGTCCGCCGCGCCCGAGGTGGTGACGGTCAAGACGCCCTGGCTGGAACTCGACGACGTGTTTTACGAAGCGCGCGGCTCGAGCTGGGCGCTGCTCCATTTTCTGCGCGCCGTCGAAGCAGATTTCTCCGGCGTGCTGGAAAAGAAAAACGCGCTGATTAGCCTGCGCCAGATCATCCGCGAACTGGAAGCCACGCAGGACATCCTCTGGAGTCCGATGATTCTGAACGGCGAAGGCTTTGGCTTTGTCGCCAATCACTCGCTGGTGATGGCGTCTTACATCTCGCGCGCGAACGCCGCCGTGATTGAACTGCGGATGCTGCTCGAGCGCGGCTGACCTTGACCCGCCCCGGCCGCCAGGGCCGAGGCGCGGTGGCTAGAAGCGGAATACCCCGTAGCGATTGTCCGGCAGCGGCGCGTTCAGCGAGGCGCTGATAGCGACGCCCAGCGCGTTCCGCGTATCGACCGGATTGATGATGCCGTCGTCCCACAGCTCCGAGGTCGAGTAGTAGGCCGAGAGCTGCTCCTGATAGGCCTTCAGCGTCTCCTGATACACGGCATCGACCACCGCCTGATCGACCGTCCCGCTGTTACGTTCCAGCTGGCGCATTTTGACTTCCGCCAGCGTGCGCGCCGCCTGCTCGCCGCCCATCACACCAATCTGGTGATTGGGCCAGGCGAACAGGAAGCGGGCGTCATAAGCCCGCCCGCACATGCCGTAGTTGCCGGCGCCAAAGGAGCCGTGGCACATGACGGTGAACTTCGGCACGCGGCTGCAGCTTTGCGCCATGATCATTTTCGCGCCGTCCTTGGTAATGCCGCGCGCTTCGTATTCCCGGCCCACCATGTAGCCCGTGATGTTCTGCAGGAACACCAGCGGCGTGTTGTTCTGGTTGCAGAGTTCGATGAAGTGCGCGCCCTTGAGCGCCGAGTCGTTAAACAGCACGCCGTTGTTGGCGAGGATGCCAATCTTGTAGCCCCAGAGGTTGGCGTAGCCGCAGACGAGCGTGGTGCCGTAGGCCGGCTGGTATTCGTGAAAGCGGCTGCCGTCGACCAGGCGCGCGATGACTTCGCGCATATCGAAGCCGCGCTTGATGTCGTCCGGGATGATGCCGTGGAGTTCGTCCGGGTCGTAGTAGGGCGCTTCCACCGCGTCGCGCTGTGCCGGCCACTTCGCCGGGCGATCCCACTGCGCGACAATTTCGCGGCCGATGGCGATAGCTTCCTGTTCGGTGGCGGCGGGATAGTCGCAGGAGCCGCTGACCTGCGTGTGCAGATCGCAGCCGCCCAGATCGTCCACCGTCACGATTTCACCCGTCGCCGCCTTCACCAGCGGCGGGCCGGCCAGAAACACCGCGCCCGTGCCGCGCACGATCACCGCATAGTCGGACAGCGCCGGAATATACGCCCCGCCCGCCGTGCAATGACCAAACACCAGCGCGAGCTGCTTGATGCCCTGCTGGCTCAACAGCGACTGGTTGCGGAAGATGCGGCCCGCCATGTGCTTGTCGGGAAAGAGTGCGGACTGCAGCGGCAGGAAGCCGCCCGCGCTGTCGCAGAGGTGCACCACCGGCAGGTGGTTTTCCAGCGCGATGTCCAGACAGCGCACGATTTTCTTGATGGTATGCGGATACCACGCGCCGCCTTTGATGCTGGAGTCGTCGGCGTGCAGCATGACTTCGCGCCCGCTGACCACGCCAATGCCGGTGATGCTGCTCGCGCCCGGCGACTCGCCGTCGTAGGCCATATTGGCCGCCAGCGAGGAAAGCTCCAGAAACGGCGTGCCCGGATCGAGCAGGGCTTCCAGCCGCTGACGCGGCAAGAGCTTGCCCTGCTTGGCCAGTCGCTCGACGTCGCGCGCCGGACGGTCGAAGCGCGCCGCACGCTGGCGGGCTTCGAAGTCCGCGATGCGCGCCTTGCTGGCGCTGTAGTTGCGCCGGAAATCGGCCGAACTGGTGATGATCGAAGAGGACAGACGGGCCATCGGACTTACTCCGCAAGCGCGCGCAGGCTGAGCAGCAGCGCACCTTTCTGAAACGAACCATTGCGTTCAACGTGCAGGCTTTCCACCACCCCGGCACGCGGCGCGGCGATGGTGATCTGCATTTTCATTGACTCGATGACCAGCAGCGCATCGCCGGCATTGACCTCGGCTTCCAGCGAGGCCATCACCTCGACCACCATGCCCGGCATGTCGGCGCGGATCTCGTTGCCGGCATTGCCGCCCTGGGCCGCCGCGACCACCGCTTCCTGATAGCCCACCGAGTAATAGGCGTCGTCGAGTTTCACATGCACCCGGTCGCCTTCGCGCGTGCGCCACACGGTGTAGGGCACGCCGTTAATGAGCAGCGTGCGCGCGCCGTCTTCATCAGCCGGCAGTTCTTCTACGGTGTAGGCCTGACCGTCTACCTGCAGGGTGAGCAGCGGACGCCGGGCCGTGACGTCAAGTTCGGCAGGCGCGCCGTCGAGGGTGAGAATGCTGGGCATAGATGCGTTCCGGCGTTGGGGGCGGGGGATGGCTAATTGCGCCAGTGGCCAATGGAGGCGTGCGGTTCGGGACAGTCGTAGGCGAGCCGCTGAAATTCATCCGTGCCGAGCACGGCGGCGATCAACACGGCGGCCCGTTGCGTGGGGTCCAGCGTCGGCGCGGCGAGCGCGGCGGCGTGTTCCACCACAAAGCCGGTGTGCAACTGGCCGGCCAGAAACGCCCGGTGGGCGAAGATGCGCCCCAGATAGTCGGCGTTGTGGTCCACCCCGAGCAGCACCAGTTCCTGCAGCGCATCGCGCATCCTGGCCGCCGATTCTTGCCGGTCGCCACCATGGGCGATGAGCTTGGCGAGCATGGAGTCGAACGCGGCGGTAATCGCGAGTCCTTCGCGCAGGCCGCCGTCGAAGCGCAGCCCCTCGCCCGCCGGTTCGCGCAGGCGCATCACGCGCCCGGTGGCCGGGCGGAAATCGTGTTCGGGTTGTTCGGCGCACAGGCGGCACTCGAAGGCGTGGCCGGTCTGGGTAATGTCGGACTGCGCGAGGGAGAAAGGCTCGCCGCCGGCCAGCCGTAGCTGCAGTTCCACCAGATCGAGCCCGGTGACGCATTCGGTTACCGGGTGTTCCACCTGCAGACGGGTGTTCATCTCGAGGAAATAAAACGCGCCGTCCGGCGCCAGGATGAACTCGACTGTGCCGGCATTGCGGTAGTTGGCCGCGGCCGCCAACTGTACGGCCGCGGTACAGATCCGGTCGCGCAGCGCGGCCGGCAAATTGGGCGCGGGCGATTCCTCGATGATTTTCTGGAAGCGGCGCTGCACCGAGCATTCGCGCTCGAATAGATGCACCACGTGGCCCTGACCATCGCCGAAGACCTGCACTTCGATGTGACGCGGCCGCTCCACGTAGCGCTCCGCATAAACGCGGCCGTCGGCGAAATAGCGCAGCGCCTCGCTGCTGGCGGTGGCGGCGCGGGCCGGCAGTTCGTCGGCGCTGCGCACAATGCTCATGCCTTTGCCGCCGCCGCCCGCGGCGGCTTTGATCAGCAGCGGAAAGCCGATCGCCGTGGCGCCTGCCACGAAGTCTTCCAGACTGCCTTCCTGCTTGCAGCTCGGTGCCACCGGCACGCCCTGGGCAACGGCAAACTCGCGCGAAATGATTTTGTCGCCCATCAGCCGGATCACTTCCGGTTGCGGGCCGATGAAGACCAGCCCGGCGTCCTCGACGGCGGCGGCAAAGCCGGCATTTTCGGCAAGAAAACCATAGCCCGGATGGATGGCGTCGGCGCCGGCGCTGCGGGCCGCGGCGAGCAGTTGGGCCACGTCCAGATAGGCGGCGGTGGGCACCTCCGCCGTCAACTCAACGGCATAGTCAGCGGCTGCCACATGCGGCGCGCCACGGTCGGCGAAGTGATACACCGCCGTGCTTTGGATCCCGAGTCGCCGCAGCGTACGGATGATGCGGCAGGCAATTTCGCCGCGGTTGGCAATCAGGACGTTCTTCAGCATGGAGAGGCTCCGCTAACGAGGGGGCGCGCCGGCATCGGCTTTCAGCAAGGGCTGCAGCGCTGCGGGCACGCGAATCGGAAAATCGAGCAATAGCTGGGCGTAGGCCTTGCCTTGCGGGTCGTGACGCAGCGAACCCGTGCCGCCGCCGCCCAGCGCCCGTTGCAGCACGAAGTTAAATCCGTGCAAGCCCGGCCACTCATAGCGCGTCACCGGGCCGTCGGCGAGATGGGCGAACCAGGCTGCGACCTCGGGTGCGCCCAGCTGTGCGCGAATCAGCGGCAGCAGATCCGGATGGCGCGCCAGCAGGCCGATGTTGGCCGAGTTGCCCTTGTCGCCGCTGCGGGCATACGCCAGCCGATACAGCGGCACCACCGGGTCGGTGAGGCTGGCCGCAAGTTCAGGGCCCGGCACCGCCGGCGGCGGACTGTCGGCGGCGTCCTGCGGCAGCGGCGGGGGCAGGGCCAGCGTTTGCGCGTTGACCTCCACCGTGATCGGCAGCCCCGTCTTCTCGACCAGACAGGAATACAGCCGCACCACCGGCTGCACGCCGGGCCGCCCGCCGGCGAAGCCGGTCAGGCCCTGCGCGGTGGCGGTGGCGGCCGGAAAAATCTCTTTGGCAAACAGCTCCAGCGGCGCTTCCTCGGCGTGCGCCACCGCGAGTTTCAGAATGACTTCGCGGGTGTCGGTGTGACGGCTGTGCGGGCCGTAAGTCGCCTCCGACCCCAGCACTTCCACCGAGGTTTCCCGGTAGTCGGCCCAGCCCCGTGCCGCAAACAGTCGTCGCGTGCGGGTGAGGATGGCGTCGGCGACCCGTTCGGCTTTGGCGCGGGCTTCGCGTCCGCCGATCATCATGGTGGCGGTGGCGCGATAGCCGTCCTTGTAGGTCACCGAGGTCTTGTAGGTGGTGGTCGGCGGTCGCCCGCGCGCGCCGCTGACCCGTACCCGGTGCGCGCCCAAATCGGTCAGCGTGACGGCAGAGAAATCGCAGCTCACGTCGGGCAGGAGGTAGCGCGCGGGGTCGCCAATTTCGTAAACCAGCTGTTCGGCCACCGTGGCCACATTGACCAATCCACCGGTGCCTGCCGGCTTGGTGATGATGCAACTGCCGTCGGCGAAGCATTCGGCAATCGGGAAGCCCATGTCGTCCCAGCCCGGCACGTCTTGCCAGTCGGTGAAGAGCCCGCCCGTACACTGCGTGCCGCACTCAATGAGGTGTCCGACCAGGCTGCCGGCCGCCAGCCGGTCGTAGTCCTGCGGTGCCCAGTTGAATTCATGCATCAAGGGGCCCAGCGCCAGCGCGCTGTCGACGCAGCGGCCGGTCACGACAATGTCTGCGCCCGCAGCGAGCGCGGCGGCGATGGGCGCTGCGCCCAGGTAGGCATTGATGCTCCAGGGCGCGACCGGCAGCGGGGCGCCGCTGTCGAGTTCGCTGACGCCGGCGGCGCGCAGTTCATCCGCCCGCGCGAGGAGGTCGTCGCCGCTTACGGCGGCCACCGTCAAGCTGAGGCCGGCGTCCTTGATCAGCGCTTCGAGCGCTGCCTTGCAGGCCGGGGCATTCACGCCGCCGGCGTTGGTCACCACCTTGATGCCCTGCTCGGCGAGCGCCGGCAGCAGGGGTGCCATGACGGCGGTGACGAAGTCGGTGGCATAGCCGCTGTCCGGCCGCTTGGCCTTGGCGCGCGCCAACAGCGACATGGTGATTTCGGCCAGATAGTCCATCACCAGATAGTCGATGCCGCCCGCGCGCACCAGCTGCGCCGGGCCCTCGGCGCTGTCGCCCCAGAAGCCGGCGCCGCAGCCGATGCGGACCGCGCGAAGCTCGCTCATTTGCCGGTCCAGTTGGGGCTGCGCTTCTGGTTGAAGGCGGCGAAGCCTTCCTTCGCGTCTTCCGACATCGCCATCACCGGCAGCATCACCTGGGTCAGTTCAAAGGACTGGTCGAGCGTCATGTCTTCGATCGCGTGGAAGACCTGCTTGCCGATGCGAATGGCGGTGGGGGACTTGTCGCAGATTCGGCCGAGCAGCCAGTCGAGCTTGGCGTCGAGTTCGGCCGCCGGCACCACGTAGTTCAGGATGCCGATGGCCAGCGCCTCCTCGGCGTTGATGAGCTCGCCCGTGATGCACATTTCCATCAGCTTGCGGCGCGGGATGACGCGCATCATGTAGGGCAGGATCATCATCGGGAACAGGCCGATGCGGGTTTCCGGTACACCGAAGCGCACGTGCTCGCCGGCAATCGCGAAATCGCAGGCGCAGACCAGGCCCAGTCCACCGGCCATGGCCGCGCCGTTGACCCGCGCCACGATCGGCAGGCGGCACTGCTGCATGCGGCGGAACAGCTTCACCACAAAGTGATTGGGCTCGGCCGGTTCCATGGTAAAGGGCGCGCCGTCGGCGTTGGGCTTGAGGTCGCCGCCCGCGCAAAACGCCGCCTCGCCCGCGCCGGTCAGCACGATGGCGCGGACGTCCGCGTTGTTTTCGGCGGCTTCAATCGCCGCCGCGATGCTGGCGCAGACCTCTTCGTTGATCGAATTGCGCCGGTCGGGGCGATTGATGGTGATTTCCAGCGCGTGGCCGCGCATGGCAGTGCGGACAACTTCCGTCACGGCGTGCTCCCCGAAAAAAATAGGATTTAGCCTCCGGATTCTGCGGATGCCCGTCCTGACGGTCAATGCGCGGGATGACCATGGTGCCGCGCGCGAGCGGGCGCTTAGAATCCCGCTACGGGGCGCGGCCCTGTCATGAGGAAATACCGATGAGTGACTTTGAACTGACCGGCCGCAATGAAGTGCGCCGTTACGCCAAGCGTGGCAAATACGATCGGGACACGATTTACCCCATCCTCGATGAGGCCCTGATTTGCCACGTGGGCTTCGCGATCGACGGTCAGCCCTACGTGATCCCCACCATCCACGCCCGCATGGGCGACGAGCTGCTGATCCACGGCCTGAAAGGCGGGCGGATGCTGGAGCACATCAACGCCGGTAATCCGGTGTGTGTGACGGTGACCCTGCTCGACGGGCTGGTCATGGCGCGCACGGTGTTCAATCACTCGATGAACTACCGGTCGGCGGTGCTCTTTTGCCGGGGCGCCACCATTGAAGACCCGGCGCACAAACTGGCGGCGATGGAACGCCTGACCGAACACATCGCCCGCGGCCGCTGGGCCGAGGCCCGGCAGCCGAACGCGAAGGAGATCAAGGTCACGACCGTCATCGCGCTGGAGATTGAATCCGCGTCGGCCAAGATCAGGCAGGGACCGCCCGGCGACGATGAAGAAGATCTGGCCTTGCCGGTCTGGGCCGGGGTGATTCCGCTCCCGGTCGTGCCGCAAGCGCCGGAACGCGACCCCAAGCAGAGCGAAGACGTGCCGATGCCTGATTACATCGCCCACTACCGGCGCTGAACCAGCGCCCGCGCTGCGGCAGCAGTCGCGGCGCGGGCCGGGCGTTTGAGCCGCCGCGCCGGGCGCCTCAGCGTTTCAAGGTGTTCTGGTCGAAATCGCGGTCGCTCAGTCCCTGCCGGAACTGGTAGTCGCGCCACAAAAGCTCGGTTTCCTTGCCGTTCTGGTGATTGCTCATGTGCATGCGACCAGCGCGCCAGTACCGGTCCAGGTACTGCGTGTAGTCACTCGCCAGCAGGGTTTTCAGCAGCGCGTTCTTGCGGTCGTAGAACTCGACCTTCAGCGGCTGGTACATGGTCTTGTCCAGCCACACCACCCGCCGCGTGTAGCCCGAGTGCTCATAGGCCGGCGTTTCCTCAAGCATGAAAGCCTCGCGCCCGTCGAGGCTTTCTTCGCCCAGCAGGCGATAGCTGTATTTCTGGATTTCGCTGGAGGTGAGGTCTTCGTAGGCAAACTCGCTGCCCATGAAGGGGCCGGACTTGTTGGCCGAGGCAATGCGTTTGACCCGTTTTAAGGCGGGCAGGTACAGCCACTGGTCGTCTGGCTTC
>JAURHQ010000136.1 GCA_030833185.1 Gammaproteobacteria bacterium
TGACCACGCCGGAATCGCTTTATGTCTTGCTGACCAGTGAGAGCGGGCGCGAGATGCTCGGCAATGTGCGCATGGTGATTGTCGATGAAATCCATGCGCTCGCCGGCAACAAGCGCGGCGCTCATCTGGCGCTGACGCTGGCGCGTCTGGCGGCGCTGACGCCAACGCCGCCGCAGCGGGTGGGGCTCTCGGCTACCCAGCGCCCCCTGCCGGACATCGCGCGGTTTCTGGTCGGCACCGGGGCGGATTGCCGCATCGTCGACGAAGGCCACATGCGCGAGCGTGAACTGGCGATCGAACTGCCGCCGGCGCCGCTTGAAGCGGTTCTGGCCGGGGAATCGGCGGCAGATATCTACAACCGCATGGCTGAACTCATCCAGCAGCACCGCACGACGCTGGTGTTCGTCAACACCCGCCGGCTGGCCGAGCGTGTGGCCAAGGCCCTCACCGACCGACTGGGGGAGGATGCGGTCACCTCGCATCACGGCAGCATGGCGCGTGAACGACGGCTGGCCGCCGAGCAGCGGCTTAAAAACGGGGAGTTGAAGGCGCTGGTGGCGACTGCCTCGCTGGAACTCGGGATCGACATCGGCGAGGTCGATCTGGTCTGCCAGCTGGGTTCCACGCGCACGCTGTCGATGTTCCTGCAGCGCGTCGGGCGCTCCGGCCACGCGATCGGCGCCGTCGCCAAAGGCCGGCTCTTTCCGCAGACCCGCGACGAACTGGTGGAGTGTGCCGCGCTGCTCGATATGACCCGGCGCGGCGAGCTTGATCGCATCGACGTCATTGGCCCGGCGCTGGACGTACTGGCCCAGCAAATCGTCGCCGAAGTGGCCTCGCGCGACTGGCCGCTGGACGCGCTGTTCGACTTGATGCGCCGGGCAAGCCCGTATGCCGAACTCCCGCGCGAGTCCTTCGATGCCGTCATCCAGATGCTGGCCGAAGGCTACAGCTTTGCGCAGGGGCGGCGCGGTGCCTGGCTGCATCTCGATGCGGTCAACGGCATCGTGCGGCCGCGGCGCGGTGCGCGTTTGACCGCGCTGACCTGCGGCGGCGCCATTCCGGATACGGCCGACTACGACGTCATCGCCGAGCCACAGGGCCACATCGTGGGCACGGTCAACGAGGACTTTGCCATCGAAAGCCTGCCGGGCAACGTGTTTCAGCTGGGCAATACCGCCTGGCGCGTGCTGAAGGTAGAAAGCTCGGCGCTGCGGGTGGCCGATGCCGCCGGTCAGCCGCCCAATATGCCGTTCTGGTTTGGCGAGGCACCGGCGCGTAGCGAGGAAATGTCCTGCGCGGTGTCGCGCTTGCGCGATGAGTTTGCGCGGCGGATCGATGCTGCGGGTGAAGACCCGCGCGCTGCCATCGAACGCTGGCTCAGCATGGAGATTGGCGTGGGCGCGGCGGCGGCCCAGCAGCTCTACGACTACCTGTTGTCCGGCTATCGTTCGCTGGCCGCCATGCCGACGCGTGAGCGCCTGGTGCTGGAGCGTTTTTTCGACGATTCCGGCGGCATGCAGCTGGTGATTCATTCGCCGCTGGGCGCGCGGCTTAACCGGGCCTGGGGGCTGGCGCTGCGCAAGCGGTTTTGTCGCCAGTTCAACTTCGAGTTGCAGGCGGCGGCGGTGGAAGACGCCATCGTCATTTCCCTCGGCGCGGTCCACAGCTTTCCGCTGGAAGACGTCTGGCGCTATCTAAAATCCGCCAATGTGCGCGACGTGCTGACGCAGGCGCTGCTGGATGCGCCGATGTTTGGCATTCGCTGGCGCTGGGTGGCGGCCTGCGCGCTGGCGATCATGCGTTTCCGCAACGGCAAGAAAACGCCGCCGCGGCTGCTGCGCATGCAGGCCGAAGATCTGGTCTCGCTGGTGTTTCCCGACCAGCTCGCCTGCGCCGAGAACCTGCGCGGGCGACGCGAAATCCCCACCCATCCGCTGGTTCAGCAAGCAATCGGCGACTGCCTCCACGACGCCATGGATGTGGTCGGGCTGGAGCAATTGCTGGCGCGGATGGAGGCCGGTGAGCTGGCGCTGGTGTGTCGCGATCAGGTCGAGCCTTCGCCTTTTGCGCAGGCGGTGCTGAACGCCAACCCCTACGCGTTTCTCGACGATGCGCCGCTGGAAGAACGCCGCACGCTGGCGGTACAGAGCCGGCGCTGGATCGACCCCGATACCGCGAGCAATCTGGGGACGCTCGATCCAGCCGCCATCGACCGCGTGCGGGCCGAGGTCTGGCCACAGCCGGCAAACCTGGAAGAAACGCACGATGCGCTGCTGGTGGCGGGCGCGCTGGACTTGCCCGCCCTGGCCGGTGAGCGCGGTGGCAAGGCGCCGATTGAAGCCTGGTTGCACGAACTGGCCGCCAGCGGACGGGCCAGCCGCATTGCGCTGCCCGGGGCGCCGGCGCCCCTGTGGGTGGCGACCGAGCGCTATGCCGAACTGGCGCAGGTCTGGCCTGACCACGTGCGGCAACTGGGCCCGGGCGATATTGCGCGCCGCGTGGGCACCGCATTGGCCAGCCGCGACGATGCGCTGCGCGAGCTTGTGCGCGGCAGGCTCGCGATCGCGGGGCCGGTGGCGGCGGCAGCGCTCGCGGCTGAATGGGCACTCGGCGTAGGCGAAATAGACATCGCGCTGGCCAGACTCGAGCAGGAAGGTTCGGTCTTGCGCGGTCACTTCAGCCCCGGACACGCGGGTGGCGAGTGGTGCGAACGGCGCCTCCTGGCCCGTATTCATCGCTACACGCTTAACCGACTGCGCGCCGAGATCGAACCTGTACCAGCCGCGGCCTATATGCGTTTTCTGCTGGAGTGGCAGTACCTCACGCCCGCGAGTCAGGTCGAAGGCCCTGCGGCCACCGGCAAGGTGATCGAAATGCTTGCCGGCGTTGAGGCTCCCGCAGGCGTGTGGGAATCGGCCCTGCTGGCCGCGCGAATCAGCGATTATTCCAGCGACTATCTCGACCAACTGCTGGCCGGCGGCCGCGCCACCTGGGCGCGCTTGAGTCCCAAGGCCGATACCGGTGCGCGCAGCACAGGCCCGCTGAAATCGACGCCGCTGGCCATCCTGCCGCGCCGCGCGCTCGCCGACTGGTTGAGCTTTCTCGCGCCGTCCGAAGCCGCACCAAGTGGCGCCGGGCAGCGCGTGCTGGCCTATCTCAAAGCCCAGGGCGCGTCGTTTTTTGAAGATATTTGCGCCGATAACGGCCTGCTACGAACCCAGACCGAAGACGTGCTGGGCGAACTGGCAAGTCTGGGCCTGATTACCTGCGACAGCTTTGCCGGGATGCGGGCCTTGCTGCTGCCGGCGAATAAACGGCGTCCGCTGCATGCCACTCGCCGCTCGCGCGCCCCGACGGCGCTGGAAGACGTGGGGCGCTGGGATCTGGTGCGGCGACGCCTGAGCGAGCCGGAGATCGGCGAGGACCAAAGTCCGGCCCGGCTGGAGGCCATCGCGCTCACGCTCATCAAGCGCTACGGCGTGGTGTTCCGGCGGATGCTGGAGCGCGAATCCCTGCTGCCGCCCTGGCGCGACCTGTTGCGCGCCTTTCGGCGTCTTGAAGCGCGGGGAGAGCTGCGCGGCGGCCGCTTTGTGGCGGGCTTCTCGGGCGAGCAATTCGCCGCGCCGACCGCGGTGGAGGCCTTGCGCGCTGCGCGGGAGGCCCAAGGCGCGCGGCAGTTCATTGGCATCCATGCCGCCGACCCGGCCAATCTGGCGGGTATTGTCCTGCCCGGTTTGCGCATTCCGGCCACGCTCAACAACCGGCTGGTGCTGCAGGACGGCGAGGTGGTCGCGGTGCAACTGGGTGACGAGATCAAGTTTTTGCGCACGCTTTCGGTCGAGGAGCAAATCCGCGCGCGCACCGCGCTGACCGGCCTGCGGCCGGCGCGCGCCGGCCGCTTGCGACAACGGCTGCGCTAGCGCGCGATGAAAATTGTCATCGCCCCGGATTCTTTCAAGGGCAGCCTCAGCGCCCTGCAGGCAGCAAGGGCAATTGCGCGCGGCCTGCGGCGCGTCTTGCCGGCGGCCCATTACCAGCTTGTACCGGTGGCCGACGGAGGCGAAGGCACGGTCGATGCGCTGCTGGCCGCAGTCGGGGGGCGGCGCATCACGACGACGGTCTGCGGCCCGCTGGGCGAGCCGGTCGCGGCGGGCTGGGGCTTGCTCCGGGAGGGCATGGCCGTCATCGAAATGGCGGCAGCGTCGGGGCTGACGCTGGTCTCGCCCGTCCGTCGTCGCCCGCTGGGTGCCAGCACCTTCGGGACCGGTGAATTAATCAGCGCGGCACTGGATCGCGGGGTGCGCCAGATTTTGCTGGGCATCGGCGGCTCTGCCAGCACCGACGGTGGCGCGGGGATGGCGCAGGCGTTGGGGGTACGCCTGCTCGATGCGCGTGGTCGACCCTTACGTCCGGGTATCGGTGGCGGCGCCCTGCAGCGCGTGGCGCGGATTGACGGGGCAGGCCTGGATTCCAGACTCGCGACGGTCGAACTGCTCGTGGCCTGCGATGTGAACAATCCGCTGGTTGGCCCGCGCGGCGCGGCGGCCGTTTACGGGCCGCAGAAAGGCGCGACGCCGGCCGACGTTCAAGTGCTGGATGCCAACCTCCGCCATTTCGGTCGTCTGGCCGGCGCGTTTTGCGGGCAGCCCTTGCTGCGGCGACCGGGGGGCGGTGCTGCCGGTGGGCTGGGCGCTGGCCTGCTGGCCTTTGCGGGTGCGCGGCTGGTGGCGGGCGGCCCCACGGTGCTGGCGTGGGCCGGGCTGGAACGGGCCTTGGCCGGGGCGGATCTGGTCATCACCGGCGAAGGACGACTCGATAGCCAGACCCGGTTCGGCAAAACCCCGGCGAGCGTGGCGGCTCTGGCCGCACGCTACGGCGTGCCGGTACTTGGACTCGCCGGCACGCTCTCAGATGACGCGAACGTAAATTTCAAACATGGCTTCGCCGCACTGTCGGCCAGCGTGGCCCGCCCCATGTCCGAGGCCGAGGCGATGCGGGATGCGGGTCGCCAGTTGTCCCGCGCCGCCGAGCGGCTGGGACATAGCCTGGTGTTGGGGCAGCGCTTGAGGCTGGCGTAGGGCAACTCCCCGGCGCTCGTGCGCTGGTGAGTATCAGGTCGTCGAGGCGCGCTGGCTGCACGCGGCTGGCGACCCGGACGCAGGCTGGGATGGGGCGTCGGGTAGGCTGCTTCCCGCGCGCCAAGCTCAAAATTATTCCTGAACAGGAAAATTTAAATTCTATGGAGCCAGTAAATCGGCTATTTTCCTGATCGAGCCAATTAACATGCTAGAGCCACTTATATGAGCGTTCTGTCTCAATCTGAAGAATTTTCTGGCTTGGCGCGGCTCGCCCGGCAAGTGCGGCGGCAGCGGCGCCTCAGTCAACTGACCCAGTCGGAACTCGCTGGTCTGGCGGGCGTTGGGCTGCGGTTTGTGTCGGATCTGGAGAATGGACGCCCTGGACTCGAGATCGGGCGGGTATTACGGGTGGTCGAAACCGTGGGGCTTGAACTCTCGGTGCGGCCTCGGGACTGGCCTTCGCAATGGTGAATTCGCCGGCGCTAGAAGTTTACTTGCACGGCAAGCTAACAGGGCACTTGCTCAACCAAGGGCCCGAAGTCTGGGCTTGGCAGCCGCTGGATACTGCGCCGCCGCAGCCGGCGTCTGCATGGTCTTTATCAAATCTGACGTCAACGTCAATTTTGAGCCCGCAGGTGCGTGCATGGTTTCGCGGCCTGTTGCCGGACCCTGCCGTGACGGCACGTCTGGCACTCAAAGCCGGGTTCTCCCCGGGGAACGACTTCGCCTTGTTAGGCGGGCTGGGCGGCGACTGCCCGGGGGCGCTGAGTCTCGCCTTTCCCGGACGCGCGCCTGCCGTGCGCGATGAGGCGCCTCCGCTCAGCACCGGTAGCTTTGCCGAATGCCTTCAGCGCTTGCGCGACGGCCAGCCTGCTGCTGCCATCGGCGATGCCTTGTGGCCCGGCGACGGAGCGGTGCTTCCACTGCGCGAGTCGCCCGCCGGATTTGCGCTGGGGGCTCCCGGACACCCGAGCAACGTGCTGCTGCGAATAGCGCGGCACGGGCTTGCTGAAGCGCCCGTCAACGAGGCGTTTTGCATGCTACTGGCGGGCAGGCTGGGCGTGCCGGTCGTCGCGGCGCGCTGGCAGAGCGCGCAGCGCGGCTATTTGGTGAGCGCCAGGCCGGACTGGGTGGCGGGCGTTAACGATGTCCCGGAGCGGGTCCATCTGGAGACCTTCAGCCAACTGGCCGGGCTCGCGCCGGAGCAAGCGTTCGAGCGGGAGGGCGGGCTTGCGCTGCTTGACTGCGCGGCGCTGATTCGCCGCTACAGCGTGGTGCCCGCGCTCGACCTGCGCAGTTTCCTCCGGTGGCTTGGCCTCTGCCTCCTGTGCGGCAACGGTCTGGCCAACGGCAACGCGTTGCGCTTCATCTTCACCGCGGCAGGGCCAAGACTGGCGCCGTTCTCGGACATGCTCGCCACCCACGTTTACCCGGAGATGAGCGAGCGCCTGGGCTTCTACGTGGGCCGTGAAGATCGGCCCGACTGGCTGTTACCGGCGCGCTGGCGGGAACTGGCAGAAGAGATTGGCGTCGGGTCGCGGTATTTGCTCACGCTGCTGCGGGAGTTGGCGCTGGCGACGGCGCCGGCGCTGGCGGCCACCAAAGCGCAGTGGCGCGAAACGCTTCCCTGGTCCCCCCTGCTGGAACAGGTCGAGCAACTGGTGGAAAAGCGGGCCCGGCAGCTGTGGGTGGCGCTGGAGGCAGAGCGTTTGTGACCGGCACGGCACGGGCCGACCGCCCGGCCGGCACCTCACTCGCCGAAAGAAATGCCCAGCATGCGCAACACAAACGGCGACCACGCCAGCGCCAGTAGCAACAGGGCCAGCGCCTCGGTATTGCTGGCCAGACGTAAAGTCACGCTGCGCTCGGGCGCCGCATCTTTGGCGAAGACCCTGGCCATGGTGATGTCGAGCAGCAGAAGAAAGACGATGATCACCATCATGGCGGGCGCGACGACCGATGTGAAAAACCGCCAACCGCTGAGATAGGTAACGCCGTCATTGAACGGTCCAAGGATGATGAGCCCTGCGGTAATGACCAGCATGGCGTTACGGAAGAGGCCAAAATTGCGGAACTGGGAGAGCATTTTCATGACCGGATTATCCACCATTCGCTTGCGCGGGTTGTAGCGAACTGCCGTGCCGGCAGCCCTGTTGGTTTTACGAGGAACATAGGCTTATGTATTCACAATTCGGCGACGCCTTTGCGGTAAGAAGCGGCACCCGCGAACTGATGGACGACTTGGGCGCCATCGCCCGGGGCGGACGCGATCTGATTAATCTCGGCGGCGGTAACCCCAGCCTCATCCCGGCCATGCAGGCGCTGTTCGAGCGCGCCTGGGCCAGTGTGCCGGCGGCCGACTGGGTCAGTCTGGCCAGCGTGTACGACGCGCCGCAAGGCCACCCGGCGTTTCTGGAACGCATGAGCGAGGTGCTGCGAACGCAGTTCGGCTGGCCCGTGACGGCGGGCAATTTGCTGGTGACCAGCGGCAGCCAAGCCTCGTTTTTCGCGCTGTTCAATTTGTTTGGCGGCACCGATGCCAAAGGCCGCTTGCGTCAGATTCTGTTGCCGCAGGCGCCGGAATACATTGGCTACGCCCAGAGCGGCATTGCCCCTGCCATGTTGACGTCCTTCCCGGGCCTGATTGAGCACGTGGCAGATCACCGTTTCAAATACCGACCCGATTTTGACCGTATCGCCGTCACCGAACGGCATGCCGCGGTCTGCGTCAGCCGTCCCTGCAACCCGACCGGCAATGTGATTACCGATGAGGAACTCGCCCGACTGCGCTATCTCGCGCAAGACGCCGGCGTGCCCCTCATCGTGGACTGCGCATACGGCCAACCGTTCCCTGGCATTGTGTTTGCGCCGGCATCGTTGGTCTGGGACGAAGACCTCATCGTGTGTCTCAGCCTGTCCAAGCTGGGGCTGCCCGGCTTGCGCACGGGGCTGGTCGTCGCGAAAAGTGAAACCATTGACCTCCTCACCAGCATCAACGCCATGCTGACCCTGGCGCCCAACCCGGTAGGCGCGCGCCTGATGCTGGCGCTGATGGCAGAGCGGGACGTGCTGGCGCTGGCCCGCGAGGTAGTTGGTCCGCATTACGCGGCGGCGTCGCGGCGTGCGCTGGCCGCCTGCGACGAATTGCTCGGGCATACCGACTATCTGGCGCATGTCTCGGAAGGGGCGATTTTTCTCTGGCTGTGGTTTCCGCGCCTGCCGGTGCCGGTGCAGCAGCTCTATGAGCGACTCAAGGCGCGGGGGGTGCTGGTCATTCCGGGACATCACTTTGGTCCCGGTCTCAGCGAACCCTGGCCGCACCTCGGCCAATGCCTGCGACTGTCCTACGCCCAGCCGGAAGAACGCCTGCGGGCAGGCCTGCGGGTGCTGGCAGAGGAACTGCGGGCGTTGGGCTATCCGGGCTGAGGGGAAGTGCGGTCCCCGATACCGGCCCTTGGCGTTGTTAGGGGAGGCCGGTATCGAGGCGCGAGGGTCGGGACTAATTGGGCGACAACCGTAGTGAGCGGTTGGGGGTGAGCGCGGTGACGGCCTGCGCATGGATCAGATTGCCGTCGACGCTTCCCCTTAAGATTTAGATATTTATGGGACGCATTTCTAGCTGTTTAGAGATCCGGCGTCAAGCGCCTGACCGGCGCCGCGCCGGCGCTGGCCTCAGGTCGGTAGCGGGTGCCAGCCCGCGTCCGCCCACAACTGGCCGCTGACCGCCGAGTTGCGCACCAGAAAACAGATGGCGTCCGCGATTTCCTCGGGCCGGATCAGCCGCCCGATCTGGGTGGCCGGCAGCACCTGCGAATTGATGTACTCCTCGCCCAGCGCCCGCACCATCGGGGTATCGGTGAAGCCCGGATGGATCACCGCGCAGCGCACGCCGTGGAAAATGGCTTCGATCATCAGCGTCGAGGCCGCGCCTTCCAGCCCGACCTTGGTGCTGGCGTAGGCAATCTGTCCCTTGTTGCCCTGGGAGGAGACCGAGCCGATGAAAACGATGACGCCCTGCACGCCTTCCTGCGCCGACCAGCGCTTCAGCCCGCGCTTGAAGCGGTCCTCAGCCATCTGCGCGACCAGTTCCAGCGCCCAGTAGACCGGGGCCACCAGATTGACTTCCAGCACTTCGCGGAAGGTCTCGGCCGGATAAATGAAGGCCTTGCCCTGTTCGCGATTCACCTTAACCGCCAGACCGTCCCGCGTGATGCCGGCGGCCGGGATCAGGATGTTCACCGGACCAAAGCGTTCCAGCAGGGTGGCGAACACCTCCTTGCGGAAAGCCTCGGCGGTGGTGTCGCCGCAGAAGCCGACTGCGACCTCACGGCCGGCTTCGTCGTTGATTTGCGTGGCGAACTCGTTGACCTTGTCTGAACGGTCCACCAGAGCGACCGCGCCCACCTGATAGCGGACGAGTTCGCGCGCGGTGGCGAGCCCGATGCCGCTGGCGGCACCGGTGATGATGGCAATTTTTCCCTTGATCTCCATGACAACTCCGGAATGGCGGGGTGACCGCATTATAGGAGCCTGCTTGTGCGTCGCAACGAAAACGCATTCATCCCCGCTGACGACCCGCTGCCCGATCTGCTCAAAGACCAGGCGCCCACGCTGTGGGCTGCACGCGAGACCTCGCAGCAACTGCTGGCCGGTCTCGCCCGCGCGCTGTCCCAAAACGCTGGCGCGCTGGCCGGCATCGAGACCGTGATCGCCGCCGGCTCGCTCGGTCGGCTGGAAGCCCACGCGGGATCTGATTTCGACGGCATTTTGATTGCGCGCCCCGGCGGCCCATCGACGGTACCCGGCGACATGTTCGACATCGTGGCGGCCTGCGGTCTGAAACCACCGAAGGCCGATGGCATTTACCGGGCGACGATCACCGCCGAAACCCTGTGCCGCTTGTCCGCGCGCGGCAGCCTGGATGAACCACCCGCGCACTTCGGCAAGCGGATGCAGGTGCTGCTGGATGCCCGAGCGGTGACGGGCGAGGCGGCGTTCAGGCAATTACAGCGGGAAATTCTCGACTGGTACGCGGGGGACAGCATCGGCCGTTATCCGGACGCCCAGTGGACCTTGCTGATTAACGACCTGTCCCGCTATCTGCACGCCTACGCCGGCTGGCAGCAGTTCAAATGCGCGCGGAGTGATGACGACGGCTGGTATCTGCGGCAGGCGAAGCTGCGGGGGTCGCGCATGCTGACATTCGCCGGCTTGCTGCTGTTGCTGGGTGAAAGCAGTGTCCTTGGCGCTGACAAACGGGCGTGGGTCGCCGCTCGTCTGGGCCTAAGCCCGCTGGCGCGGGTGGCGGCAGTCATGCAGCCCCGGGATGCGGCCGCATTCCAGCGGGTGCTCACCGACTACGAGGCCGTTCACGCCCTGCTGGCGACACCGGCCGTGCGCGCGGAACTCGTCGCCCGCAGCCCCGGCCCTGACGCGCCCGCAGACCGCGAGTTTCCAGCCAGCTATGCCCGAATCCACGAGCATTCGGGCCGCCTGTTGCGCGAATTGTCGCAATTTGTGCTGGCGCGCCGCGCTGACTGGCACCCGGATTTTTTCAGCTACCTGCTGTTCTGATTTACTCGTAGCGCAGGGCTTCTACCGGCGCAATCTGGGCCGCGCGCCACGCCGGATAAAGCGTCGCCGCGACACA
>JAURHQ010000137.1 GCA_030833185.1 Gammaproteobacteria bacterium
ATCTCCGCGATCGATGCCACGGGCCTGTGCCTGTTCACCCTGCATTCCGGCGCGACGCCCGAGCACTACGCCATGCAGATCGATGGCGCCTGTGAGGGCGACTGGACGCTGCCGCGTTTCCTCGAAACCGGTGAGCGCATCTGGAACCTTGAGCGGCAGTTCAATCTGGCCGCAGGTCTGACCGCCAAGGACGACACCCTGCCCAAGCGCATCCTCGAGGAACCGGCGCCCAGCGGGGTGGCGAAAGGACTGGTCAGCGGTCTGAAGACCATGTTGCCCGAGTACTACCAGCTGCGCGGTTGGGGCGAAGACGGTGTGCCGACCGGCGAGACGCTCGCGCGGCTCGGACTCAAGTAGGACCGACGAGTCATGCCCGGCGCCCGCCGGGCGTGGCCAGCCAGGAGGCTAGATGCGGGTTAACGTCAAACTGATGGGCTGGCTGCGGCATTACCTGCGCGAAGGCATCGAGGAGTTTGACGACCGCGATCTGGACTTGGCCGCTGGCGAAACGGTCGGCGGGTTGGCAAGCGCCCTCGGCTTCCGCGACGAACTTGATTTCCTGGCCTTGCTCAACGGCGAGCGCGTGCCGACTGAACGCTTCGACCAGACCACGCTGAACGACGGCGACGCGCTCGTGTACATCCCGCCGCTGAAAGGCGGCTAGGGCGTGGCGGAGCCCGCGCAGCGCAAATCACTGCTGCCGGCGGCGCGCTGGGTCTGGCAGTCCTTCGTCAAGACCACGCTGGTGCCGCTGCTGCTGGTGGAAGTCGCCATCATCGGCGTCTACATCGCCTCCGTTTATTTCTCGCACCGTGAGAACGTCAGCTCCTTGCGCACCATGGCCACCGCCCAGATTGAGGCTGTGGTTCGCAGCAACGCCGGCTACATCAACGAGAAACTGCGCGGCATCACCAGCCTGACCGAAATTCTGCGTGCCGATACCCGACGCGCGCTCGACACCCCGTTTACGCCGTCGGCCGCCGCACTGGCGGCGTTGGGCATGTCGCCCGACGGCGCGTATTACTCGCAAACGGATACCGGCGGCCCGGCGGTGTTTTTTAGCGGCGCGATGCCGGTTGGCCCTGCTGAAAAAGCCAAGGCACAGCAGCTGCTGCAACTCGAAGGCACGCTGAAGTCGCTGCGCGCCGCCAACTCGATTGTGGTTCAGAGCTACGTCAACACGCGGGACTCGCTGAACATCATCTATCCCTGGTTCGATGTGCTGACCCAGTACGCGGCCAAGATGGATATTCCCAGCTACAACTTCTATTACGAGGCCGACCAGCAGCACAACCCGCAGCGGCGCGTGGTGTGGACGGCGCCTTATCTCGATCCCGCCGGGGCCGGCTGGATCGTCTCGGCAATTGCGCCGGTGTATCGGCGCGATGTGCTGGAGGCGGTGGTGGGCATCGACGTCACCATCGGCTCAATCGTGCGCGAAGTGCTGAACCTCAAGCTGCAATGGGGCGGCTACGGGGTGCTGGTGGCACAGGACGGTACGGTCATCGCCTTGCCTGGCGCCGGCGAGCGCGACTGGGGTTTGAGCGAACTGACCAGCCACGACTATCAAACCGCGATTCTGAAAGACACCCTCAAGCCCGACGCTTTCAATCTGTACAAGCGCGACCAGCTGGCGCCGCTGGCCGCGGTGGTCGCGCGGTCCCCGGCCGGCGTGACCGAAGTGGAATTTCGCGGGAGCAAGCTGGTGGGCTGGGCTACCGTCGAGGAGCCCGGCTGGAAGTTGCTGGTGCTGGTCCCGCAGTCCAACCTGTTTGCCGTGGTCAACGAGCTGCGGGCCAGTGCCACCAAAATTGCGTGGCTGATGGTGACGGGCCTGTTGCTGTTCTATCTGGTGTTCTTCACCGTGCTGTACTTTCGCGCGCAGGCCGAGAGTCGTCGTCTCACCCGGCCGCTGCTCGCGCTCAACGAACTGGCGCACCGGATCGGCGCTGGCGAATACCACCATCTGCCCGAGCGCTTCGAGATTCTCGAATTTGACGACACGGTGCGGCTGGTCGCCGGCATGGGCGAATCGCTGGGCGCGACGGTGCAGCAACTACAGAGCGCCGAGGCGCAGGCCAGAGCCAGTCAGGAGCGGCTGGAGCTGGTGCTCACGGCCTCTGCGCTGGGCGTTTGGGACTGGGATGTGTTCAGCAACCAGACCTGGCGTTCCGAACGCTTCCGGGCGCTGGTGGGCGCGCCGGGCGCTGAGGACTCGGTCAGCGGATTTGCGCTGCGCGAATACCTGCACCCGGGCGATCTGGAACGCTTTGAACGCCGCCTGGCGGCGGTGCTGGCCGGGCGTAGCGAAACCCTGAATGAGGAAGTGCGCCTGGCGCGCGCCGACGGCAGTTACATCTGGGTCCAGTGCGTCGCCCAGTTACGGCGCGACGAGCAAGACCGCGCGCAGCGCATGGTCGGCTCGATTGCCGACATCACAGCGCGGCGCACGGCCGCCGAAGAACTGCGTGAAGCCAAGGAGGCGGCCGAAGACGCAAGCCGGGCCAAGAGCCAGTTCCTCGCGACCATCAGTCACGAGATCCGCACGCCGCTGAACGGCGTGCTGGGCATGGCCCAACTGCTGCAGGCTTCCCGGCTCACGCCGGAGCAGCGCGAATATGCCGACACCATCCTCAGTTCCGGCAGCCACCTGCTGGGCTTGTTGAACGAGGTGCTGGACTTCGCTCGCATCGAGGCGGGGCGGCTGGAACTGGTCAACGCGCCGTTCTCGCCACGCGCCTGCGTGGAAGATATTGCGCGCCTGATGGCGCCGCCGCTGCGGGTAAAGAAGCTCGAGTTTGTCTGGAGTATTGAAGGGCCCATGCCGCCCAGCGTGCTGGGTGACGAAGTGCGTTTGCGGCAGGTGTTGCTGAACTTGCTGAGTAATGCGGTGAAGTTCACCGAGCAGGGCGGCGTTGATTTTCTGGTGCGTGCCCGGCTTGAGTCCCCGCAGAAGGTGGCGCTTGCGTTTCGGGTGGCCGACACCGGCATTGGCATTCCCGAAGACAAACTCACCGAAATCTTCCAGGCCTTCCGGCAGGCCGACAACACGCATACGCGCAACTATGGGGGTACGGGGCTCGGGCTTAGCCTGTCCGACCGTCTGGTCCGCATGATGGGCAGCCAGATCACGGCCGCACCGCGCGCGGGCGGCGGCAGCGTGTTCAGTTTCGAGATTGAGCTGGCGGTGGTTGACCAGCCGGCCGGCGCCGAGGATGCCGAAGCGGCCGCTGTCGGCGAGCCCCCCGCGTTGGCCGCTGCCACCGCGCCGGCACCGCGCCGGGTACTGGTGGCTGAAGACAATGCCGTGAATCGACGGCTGGTCGAAGTCATGCTGCGCAAGCTGGGTTTTACCGTGGAACTGGCGATCGACGGTCTGCAGACGGTGGCGCGCATCGAGGAATCGCCGCCGGACATTCTGCTGCTGGATCTGCAGATGCCGGGCATGAACGGGCTGGACGTGGCGCGCCGGGTGCGCGCCCGCGAAGCGGCCCAGCACCTGCCGCGTCTGCCGATTGTGGCGGTGACCGCGAACGCTTTTGCCGGCGACCGCGAAGCCTGTCTGGCGGCCGGGATGGATGACTTCCTCGCCAAACCCTTTGCCAGCCACGAGCTGGCCGGCAAACTGGAAGCCGCGCTGGCCGCCGCTCGCGCCTAATAGCCTTTCAGACGCGCATAGCGCGCGCGCTGGAAGCCCGAATCGCCCAACGTGTACTGCGCGACCCGGGCGCGCTTCAGAAACAGCCCGATTTCCTCCGCATCCGTCATGCCTATGCCGCCGTGCATCTGCACGGCTTCGGCCGACACCAGTTCGGCGGTGTCGTTGGCCTTGGCCTTGGCCAGGCAGGCCAGCAGCGCGGCGTCGGGGTGCTGGTGGTCCAGCGCATCGAGCGCGGCCCGCACGGCGGAACGGGTCAGTTCCAGTTCGCAGAACATCAGCGCGGCGCGGTGCTTCAGGGCCTGAAACGAGCCGATCGCCACGCCAAACTGCTGGCGCATCTTGAGGTAGTTGAGCGTGCGGTCGAAGGCTTCCTGTGCGCTGCCCAGCATTTCGGCGGCCAGCGCGGCGCGTGCGCCGTCCAGCACCTTGTCCAGCGCCGGCAGGGCCTCGTGCAGCGGGCCAAGCAGGGCGTCTGCGCCGACGACGACCCCGTTTAACTGCAGGCTCGCCGCGTTCCGGCTGTCGACCATCGTCAGGCGTCGGCGCGCAAGTCCGGCGCAGCCGGCGGGCAGCCGGAACAGACTGAGCCCATGGGCCTCGCCAGGGGCGCCAGCGGTCCGCGCCAGCACCAGCAATTCGTCCGCCACGTGGCCGTCGAGCACCATCGTTTTCTGGCCGTTGAGGACAAAGCCCTGCGCGTGCGCGTCGGCGCGGCGCGGTCTGCAGCGGGTCGTGATGCGGGCCCTCGTCCAGCGCCAGCGCGAGCACCCGTTCGCCGGCCGCAATCGCCGGTAATACAGCGTCCTGCACCGCCGGAGCGCCGAGGACGCGCAGCAGCGGGCCAGATAGCAGCACGGTCGAGAGTAGCGGCGAGGCGGCGAGCGTGCGGCCTGCTTCCTCCATGATCTGCCCAACGCCCTGATAGCCGAAATCAACCCCGCCATGGGCTTCCGCGATCAGGATACCGGCCCAGCCCAACTCGCTCATCGCGGTCCACAGCGCGGGATCGAAGCCCCTCGGATGCTGGTCGTCGCGCAGTTTGCGCAAGGCGGAAACGGGCTGTTTTTCGCTGAAAAATTCGCGCGCGGCGGTTTTCAGCATCTGCTGTTCGTCGTTCAGGGCTAGCGACATGGGGCGCCTCAGTCGGGTAGGCCAAGCACGCGCTTGGCGATGACGTTGAGCTGGATTTCGGAGGTGCCGCCCTCGATGGAATTGCCTTTCGAGCGCAGCCAGGTGCGGCACATCAGCAGTTCCTCGTCGCTGAACTCATCGCCTTCCCAGCCTAGCGCGCGCTGGCCGGCGAGTTTCAGGATGAGTTCGAACTTCCGCTTGTTCTGCTCCGTGCCGTAGTACTTGAACATCGACGACAGCCCGCCGGCGGCGGCACCCGCCGCGCTTTCGGCCGCGGCCCGGCGCAAGGTGAGCGCAAAGGCGTGGTCATCCATCACGTGGCGGGTCACGGTATCGCGCAGGATGGGGTCCTTGATGTGGCCGGCCTCGTCGCCAAGGTAGCGCTGGGCAATGAGGTCCACGCCCGGCACCGTGCCGCCAATGCTGCGACCGATTTCAGAGATCATGCCGCGCTCGTGCTGGAGCAGTTCTTTGGCAATCGCCCAGCCGCCGTTGATGGCGCCGACCAGGTTTTCTTTTGGCACCTGCACGTCGGTGAAGAAGGTTTCGCAGAACGCCGAGGCGCCGCTGATGAGCTTGATCGGACGCACCAGCACGCCGGGGCTCGCCATGTCGAACAACAGGAAGCTGATGCCGCCGTGCTTGTTTTTGGGATCGGTGCGGACGAGACAGAAAATCCAGTCGGCGAGGTGGGCGTAGGAGGTCCAGATTTTCTGACCGTTGACCAGCCAGTGGTCGCCGTGGTCTTCCGCGCGGGTTTGCAGCGAGGCGAGATCGGAGCCCGCGCCGGGCTCGCTATAGCCCTGACACCAGCGAATTTCGCCGCGCGCGATGGGCGGCAGAAAGCGTGCCTTTTGCGCCTCCGTGCCCTGGGTCAACAACACCGGCCCCAGCATGCTGATGCCGAAGCCAAACAGCGGCTGGCGGCACTGCAGGCGCTGCATTTCCTCTTTGAGGACCTGGGCTTCGGCCGGCGTGAGGCCGGCGCCGCCGTAGGCCTTGGGCCAGGTTGGCACGGTAAAGCCCCGCTCGATGTTGAGTCTTAGCCAGCGTTCGCTGTCCGGGTGTTTGAACACCGGCTGGCGTCCGCCCCACACCCGTTCGTCTTCCGGCATGGGGGTACGCATTGAGGCCGGGCAATGGGTGTCGAGCCAGTCGCGGGTTTCCGCGCGGAAAGTCTCCAGAGCGTCCACGGGCATCTCCAAGGCTTGCGGGGGAGGGCAGGATTATCGGCGAGCTTGAGGCGCGCGGCGAGGGTGTTCAGCGGGCGCGATGGTCGCCGATGGGCGCTGCCCAGGCGTCTTTCACCAGCGCGTCCACGCTGCCGCCGGTCAGGCTTTCCAGAAAGGCCAGCAGTTCCGCGCGCTCGGTCGCGTCCAGATTCAGCGGCCGGATCCGCGCATCCAGGCCTTCATTCGGCACGCCGCCCGCGTTGTAAAACGCCACCACGGCGGCAAGGTCGGGCAGCGAGCCGTCGTGCATATAGGGCGCGGTCAGCGCCACATTGCGCAGTCCCGGCGTGCGGAAGCGCCAACGGTCGGCCGGGTCGCCGGTCACTTCGTAACGGCCCAGATCGTTGACCGGTTCGATGCTGCTCGCCGCGCGGTCGCGGGCGCTGACCGGCAGGCTAAGCCCCGGGCCGACGGTGACCGCCGCTTCGGCCGCCGGGCGATCGATCATCGACTGCCGGTAGCCGATGCCGGTGTTGTGCCACAGCTGGTCGGTGAACAAGGGCCCGTCCGGTGCAGCGAGATGGCAGCCGCTGCAACCGGCTTTGCCGGTGAAGAGCGCATAGCCGCGCAGCGCCGCCGGAGGCAGTGCGGTCTCCTCGCCGCCGCGCCAGCGGTCGAAGGGGCTGTCGCCGGCAATCAGGCTGCGCTGATAGGCGGCCAGCGCCGCGCCCAGGGTTTCCATGGTCGGCGGGCTGCCGTCAAAGGCCGTGGCGTATTCCGGCAGCCCGGCGATTTTGTCGAGCACATAGCCAATCGCGGGATTGCCCATTTCGTTAAAGGCCAGCAAAGGCGCCCAGATTTGCTGCTCCAGCCGGTTTTCGCGGCTGTCGTGAAAAAGTCGCGGCAGGAAGCCGACATTGAGCAGCGTCGGCGCATTACGCCGCACGCTGCGGCCCTCGATGCCGATGGGGGTAGCGAGTTCGTTGCTGGTAAAGCCCTGTTCGGGCACGTGACAGCTGGCGCAGGAGAGCGTGTTGTTGTGCGACAGCCGGCGGTCAAAAAAGAGCCGGCGGCCGAGCGCGATTTGCGCGGCGTCGGGCAGCGGGCCCGGCATGGCCGGCAAACCGGGTTCCCCGGCGGCGAGGCGCGCGGCCAGCGCCAGCGGCACGCCCTGACGCGCCAGCAGCGCGCGTGAGCCGCTGCGATACGCGCCCGATTGATAGCCCGCGCGTGGGTCACCGGTGCCGGTGCTGGCCGGCGACGGACGCGGTGGCGTTTCTGCCTTGCGCGCCGTCTCCAGCGCCAGCGTCTGAACGTCGGTGGCCAGCAGTCCGGCGTCCAGAAAGCCGGCGGTGTATTCGTTGCGGATCTGGCCGGCCGCGTCGATGAGGAAGACGCGCAGCGTATGCGCCAAGCTCGCGTCGTCGCCGCCTTTGACCACATCTTGCCGGTAGGCGCCGAGCAGTTGGCCCATGCTCGGCGGATCGGCTGCCATGAAGCGCCAGTCGATGCCGGGCTTCTGAAAATGTCCGGCGTAGGCCGCAAGGACCTCCGGGCTGTCGTGCGCCGGGTCGAAGCTCAGGCTGAGAAACGCCACGCGTGAGCCAAGCTCCCCGGACTTCGCCAGCCGGCCTGCGGCCTGCGACAGCGTGTAGCTCGCCATGGGACAACCCGCGCCGTCGGCACAGCGGGTGTAGATAAAACTGAGTACGACAATGCGGCCCGCCAGCAGCTCGTGAAGCGGGCGGACCTTGCCCTGCTCGTCGCGCACCAGCCCGTCGGGCGCCGCACGCAGCGGCGGCAGGGCGTAGCTGCCCGGCGCCGGCAACTGGCGTGCCGGCGGGGCGGCCGGGTGCGCCTCGTGCGCGGCGAGCGGGGCGCCGATCAGCAGCCCCGCGCACAGCACCGCCAGCGCGCCCGGCGGCAGCCAGCGCCGGGCTGCCGCAGGCATCTGCTATTTACCTAGCGTGGCGAGCCCGGTGGTCGCCGGCCGATCGATCGGGGCGCCGGCGGACATGGCGCGCGCGCCCAACGTCATCTGATGGGCGCGACCGAGTTTTTCCTTGATGAAGTTCACCGAGAACGAGGGCTTGAGTGCTTTGCCGTCCCAGGCATAGGCCTTGAAGAACTGCAGGTCGCCTTCCGGGCCTTCGGTCTTGTCCCAGTTGGCGAGCAGCGAGGAGGTGAAGTACACCCGCTTGCCGTCCCAGCTCTGCGAGACCATGTTGACCTGCGCGCCGATCTGCTTTTCGTAAATCTGCTTCGGCTTGAACGGGTCGCTGATGTCGAACAGCCGCGCCATGCCGTCGTTCCAGGTGTTGACCCACAGCGTCGAATCGTCGGCGGCGATGGAGATGTCGACCGGCAAGGGGATCTTCTTCGGGTCGCCGATAGCGGCCACCGACTGCGCCTGCCACTCGCCTTTGCTGTCGCGGTGGATCAGCCAGATTTGCGAGGTCAACGCGGTGGTGGTGAAGCAGTAGTCATGCTTCTCGTTCCACGCGCAGCGGATTTCCAGCGGCGCACCCGGCACATCAAACACCTTCAGCGGTTTTCTGGTGTGCAGGTCCCACACCGCGACGGTGTTGCCGAAGCGCTTCATGGCTTCGCCATCGGCCATCATCTTGCCGAGGTTCATCATGTAGTTGTTCCAGCCGGTGAAGGAGGAGGTCAGCATCACGTTCAGGCGGGGCATGGCGCGCACGTCGTAGCCATAGCCGTCGGCCAGCTTGCCGGCTTTCACGGCGCCGCCCAACTGGTCGTCGGTCGGCATCCAGTGGGTGGTGATGTATTCGCCTTCGTTGGTGTACTCGGCCATGCCGGTCCGGCCGCCGTGGTCCTGATTATTCGACAGACCGGTAATGAGCATGCGCCCCGGCAGGGCGTAAAAGCTGTGCGGACCCACAATGCCGCCGGTGGCCGCGACAAAATCGGTGATGGTCGACACCAGTTTCGGTTTGGCCGGGTCGGTGTAGACGTCGAAGATGAAGATGTTGCTGCTGTCGAGGCCGCCGGCCCACAGGAAGCGACGGTCGTCGGTGAAGCCGGAGTGGTGCGCCTCGTTGCGCCCGCCCACCGACACGCTGTGAATCACCTTGCCGTAGGTTTTGGAATTGGGCTGGACGTCGACCGTCACCAGCTTGTCCTGTTCGTCGCCCATGCCGAGCGCGCCCAGGGTCCAGATGTACATGAAGTCTTCCTGACCCGTCAGGCGCTTCATATAGGGCGACACGCAGGTTTCGTCGGCGGCGGCGGGCAGGGTGGCCACCAGCCCCAGCGCGAGTGCAAACAGGCGCGGCCAGCGGGCAGATGTGACGTGCTTCATGGGGTCATCCTCCTTCGTGATGGGGCCTCAGCGGAACGGTTTCCACATGAGGATCAGTTTGGGCATCAGGGTCAGCGCGCCCAGAATAGCCACCGTCATCGCGACTGTCGTCAGGATGCCGAAGATGATGCTGGGCACGAAGTTCGACATCACCAGAATCGAAAAACCGAAACACACCACCAGGGTGGTGTAGAAACCGGCTTTGGCGATATTGGAATGGCAGTAGTACATGGTGGCGACGCCATCGCGCAGGCGCTGGAACTCCACGCCATAGCGGTAAAGATAGTGGATGCAGTCTTCCACCGCGATGCCAATGGTCAGCGAGGCCACCATGATGGTCATCATGTCGAGCGGAATGCCCATCCAGCCCATGAAGCCCAGCACGCCGCCGGCGGCGACGATGTTGGGGATCACGCCGATCAAGGCTGCAAGGAACGAGCGGAACAGCACCCACAGCACCAGCAGCACCCCGAGAATCGACCAGCCGAGCGAGGCAATCTGCGAGGAGAACAGGCTTTGTAGCATGTTGTTGTAGAGCACCAGCAGACCGACCATTTCAAACTCGTCGGGCTTCAGTCCCAAATCGTGCTGCAGGCCGTCGCGGATTTGCTGAAGCAGCGCCTGCCGGCGCAGGTCGGGCATCGAATCGAGAATGCGCAGCGAGATCCGCGCCTCGTCGGCATCGATGGAAATATAGGGCGAGATCATCTCGTCCTTCAGGTTGTCCGGCAGTCGCTTGTAGATGACGTTGAGCTCGAAAGGGTCAAACTCACGGCCCTTGTTGAGGTCTTCGGCCACGCGCACCATCGAGGCGAGCGAGGTCACTTTGCCGACGCCGGGGATGGTTTCCAGATAGTCGTGAACCTGCTTGATGCGCGCCACTTTTTCTGGCGTGAACCAGTAGTCGGATTTTTTAGCCGGCTCATCTTCAAACATCGCAGACAGCTCGGCGTCTTCGCCTTCGGCGGTGGTGGCGCCCGCGTCAGCCGGCGGTGGCGGGAACTTCAACACGACATCGATAGGCGTGGTGCCGCCCAGGGTCTCATCGACCTGCTTCAGGCCCTGATAAATCTCCGTCGACTGCTTGAAGTAGTTGATGAAGCTGTTTTCGACTTCGAGCTTCAAGGTGCCCATCACGCCCAGCACGGCGATCAGCAGGGTGGCGCCGAGCACGATGCCACCGTGGCGGTCGGTAAACCGCGCCAGCGTTTGCGTGAAGCCGGCATTGCCTTCGTCGTTGACCTTGAGCGGGCGCTTTGCCATCAGCAGCATCACGCAGGGGATAAAGGTGAACAGCACGATGTAGACGATCACCAGACTGAGCGACATCATCCAGCCGAAGTCGACGATCGGCC
>JAURHQ010000138.1 GCA_030833185.1 Gammaproteobacteria bacterium
CGACCTGCGCCTCCAGCTGACCGTCAAGCAGAAGGAGGCCCTGGCGGCGCACGAGAGCATGCTCCGGGCCGACCGCACCCGGAGGGAGGAGGTGGCGGCGGCGCGGGAGGAGGAGGTGGCGGCGCTCAACGCGCGGCTGGAGGCGGCGGCGCGCGCGGCGGAGGCGGCGGCGCTGCGCGCGGCCGGCAGGCTCAAGGCCTCGCGTTTGCTTGCGAGCTTGCCCGTGAAGGCCGTCAGCGCGGCCCGCTCCTCGGCATCGGCCGGTGCCGGCCCCGGGGTGAGGTCCGTCACGCCGGTCAAGGCGGTCGCCATGCCGGCGATGATCGACAGCTTTTCGTCCTGCGCCTCGGGCACCAGACTTTGCAGGGTGACCACCTTGTCGACGCTCGGCAGCTTGGCCAGGGTTTCGGCGCGCGTAGCGGCGGCCGCGACCGACGGACTCAAAATCTCGATGGTGTAGGGCGTGATGAGCGGGTCGTTGGCCAGCGCCAGGAACGCCCGCACCGACGGGCTTTCACGGTCCTTGAGATTGGCCGGATTGGGATCGAAATCTACCCGTGGCAGCAGCGCAAGACTGCCGAGCGTCAGGACGGCGGCGCCGGCCAGCACCAGTCGACCGTGGCGCCCCAGCACCACGACCAGCGCGCCAACGCCAGAACGATCCGCCCGCAGGCGAGCGTGCGGCACGTTGAGCAGCGAGAGCACCGCCGGCAGCAGCGTGATATTGGCCACCAGGGCAACGCCCATGCTGAAGCTGGAAATGACGCCCAGCTGCGCGAGGCCGCGATAGCTGGTGGGCACAAAGGCGGCAAAGCTGATCGCAGCGCCCACCGCCGCCAGCACCAGCGCGCCCCCGGCGCCGTCGCCCGCCGCGCCCAGCGCCGCGCGTTGGTCCCGTCCGTGGTCGCACTCCTCCAGATAGCGCATGGCGAACTGAATGCCGAAGTCGACCCCCATGCCGATGAACAGCACCGCGAAACACACCGAAATGATGTTGAGGCTACCGACCAGCGCGGTCGCCAGCGCCGCGGTCCAGACCAGACCAAAGGCCAGCGTCACCAGCACCGCCACCACCAGCGCCGGCGAGCGCAGGCCCCAGACCAGCACCAGCGCCACGGCGGCGAAGGACAGGAGTGTGGTGAGGCCGGTATCGTCGGCCACGGTCACCAGTTCTTCGCTGTTCATGGGCACGGAGCCGGTGACCTGAAAGTGCACGTCCGGCCAGTCCTTCGCCATCTCGGCCAACAGCAGGTGGAGCTGGTCGAGGGCGGCCTGTTCGGGCTGGAAAGAGGTTTTCTCGCGGGCCGGATCGACCAGCACGAAGGCGCGCTGCATGCCTTGCCCGACCTCAAACAGTTCATCGCGCCAGTGTACGGGCGTTCCGTCCTTGGCGGTCAGCGCACCGGCCAGCCGGCTGAACATCCGGGCGAGCAAGGCCTGACGGGCGTCGTCCAACGGTTGCTCCAGCGCGGTCGACAAGGTGCCAAAGAGCCCGCGCAGGCTGGGATCATGCGCCAGCGTGCCCAGCAGCGGCGTCGCCTCGGCGAGACGCTCGTCGATCCGCCAGAGTTCATCCGTCGAGAGATATAGCAGGCCGTTGCGGCGGAAAAACGCCCCGCCCCCGGGCTGGGACACGGCATGCGCGATGTCGGATCGTGCCGCGAGCCGCGCCGCCAGCGCATCCGCCGCGTCCTCCGCCGCGCCGGCGTGCCTCGACTCGGCAAACACCACCACATCGCCGGGCAGATGCGGAAAGGCTGCCGCCAGCGCGAGATTCGCCTGCCGGTGCGGCAAGCGCACGTCGATCATTTCCGAGGTGTCGGTGTCGATGCTGATGTGATTGGCGGTGTAGTGCAGCGCGTAGGCCGTGAGCAGCAGGCAGGCCAGCAGCACCAGCCAGCGCTGCGCCACCGACCAGCCGACGATCGCGTGCACCACGCGCCGCGGAAGATTGCGAAGTTCGGGTGACATAAATGCCTGTGTTGTGCGTCCTGTGAATGCGCGCGTGGCGCAAGTGCCGGAGCATCGCGCGTCGCGCCAGCGTCAGTCCAGCCCCGCGAACCCGACGCGGATCGGGCTGACTAAAGTCCAGCGCGGAAGCGACTTGCGCCGCCGCCCACCCGCGGTGCGCGCTTGCGCACGGCGGGCGTTGTCTCTACACGGGCTAACTGGCCCGGGCGCGCCGCGCTGCAGGCTTGCTCGCGCGGGCGGGCGCCTTCCGCGCGGCCGGCTTGGCGGCGGCTTTTTTGCGCGCGGGTGCGGCAGCTTTCTTGCTCACCGCGGCGCGCTTGGCCGGCGCTTTCTTGCTGCTGGCACGCGGGGCCTTGGCCGCAGGCGCTTCGCTGCTGGAGGAATACACCTTGCCGCGCTTGCGGGGATCGACATCGAGCAGCCCGGCTTCGGCCAGTTCGGCCATCGCCTCGCGCGAGAACTCGGCAGACGGACCGTCGCCGGAAATCACGAACATCAGCGTCGAGTACTTGGTCTTCGCGCCACGGGAGACGTTTTCAAACCGGCGGATCACGCCGGCCGGGAAGGAAATGACGTCCAGCGGTTCAAGGTCGACGTGCTGCACCTTGCCGCGCGGGTCTTCCCAGCTCGCACGCCAGGTGCCGGTGATGCCGATGAAGGTCTCGTTGGTGTCGTGGTTGTGCATCATCGGGCCCTTGCCCGGCAGCGCGCGGCAGAATCCCAGGTTGAAGCCTTCAGAAATCTTGATCGCCGACATCCGCGCGGCCTTGTCGCCGACCGGGGACACCATGCCGCCCGCTTCTACCGCCGGCGGCTGGAAGCCAATGACGTTATAGAGAATGCGTTCTGCGCTGGGGTGATAGCTGTCGGGCAGACCACCGTCGGAGCCTTTGACCTTCGAGAATCGGGCGACGCGCTTCAACATGTCGCGACGGCTGACGGGTTTGCGGGGAATTTGTTCCTGATAAGACATGCGCTGCTCCGGTTTTGGCTAGGTCGCGCCGCACGGTACCGCATGTTTGCGCAGGCGTACACCGGCGACCGGCAGACGCCTGCGCGCTCATCGCCGACAATAAAATGCCAGCTGCGCTGCTACATTCCGGCCGCACAGTGTACGTCGTTGGACAACGCCACGCGCCTGCCTCAACGACCCGCCGGGTCCCCGGCCACGCCCGATCGGAGAAGGCTTTTTTTACCATCGAGCCATCGTTGCCACGCGCCCGCAGCGATCGCACATCTTTGTGCAGCCCAGCCCCGGTTCATCGGCCAATTCCCCCACGGGGCACTGGCCGTTAGCTAATTATCGTTGTCAGCGATGAGCCTCAGGCGGCGTGGATCCCGGCGACCAGCTCCGGCCAGCGGCTAAAGCTGCCTTCGCCGCCCATGGTCGAGTACAGCGAGACGCGGTCCAGCACCCCGTCATAGCGCTGGCGCAGCGTCTGGCCCAGCGTGGCCGACGGGGCGAACACCACAATTTCCGACAGTAGCGCGTCGGGCACATGCGCGCCCATCTCGTCGAGCTTGCCTTCCCGCATCAGCCCGCCGAGCTGCTTTTGCAAATCGCCGAAGCCGTGGAACTCCAGCACCGTCGCGTAGCTCGGCGTGGAGGCATAGAAAGCGATCTGACGGCGCACGGCCTTTTCCATCGTCGCGCGCTCGGCTTCGGTCTCGCCCGTCACCACAAACACCGGCGAATAGAGTTCCAGATCCGCCACCGTCTTGCCGCGGGTGCGCGCACCTTCGTCCAGCGCCGGGCGCACGACTTCTTTTAGATAGGGCACGGTGTGCATGGGATGAACGTGAAAGCCGTCCGCCGCTTCACCCGCCGCACGGCACATGCGTGGATTGACGCCGGCCAGGTAAATGGGGATCTCTGGCTGCGCGTTCGGGCCGGGGTTGAAAAACTCGTTAATCAGCTTGAACTGGTAGAACGGCCCTTCGTAGTTCGGCCGCGCCCCGGTCTGGAAGGTATTCCAGATCGCCCGCACGCAGTGAATGTAGTCGGTAACGCGCGCGGCGGGATGTTCAAAAGGCATCGAAAACCGGCGCTCCACGTGCTGCCGAATCTGGGTACCCAGCCCCAGGCGGAAGCGACCGTTCGAATAGCGCTGGAGATCCCAGGCGATCTGGGCCGTCGAGAACGGCGTGCGAGCGAAGGCCACGGCGATGTTGGTGCCGATTTCCAGTTTGTTGGTGGCGGCCGCGGCAAAGGCCAGCGGGAAAAAGGCGTCGTGCGCGGCTTCAAAGGTCCAGGCGCAGTCGATGCCCATGCTTTCCAGTTGTTGCGCCTGCGCGGCTACTTCGGCCGGCGCCATGGCCGGTAGCAAGCTGTCGATTTTCATTTGCACGTCCCCCTCTTTTTCGTTATTTCAAACGTCGCCAGTCAGCGTGCGAATAATCACGCCACCGGATTTTTCATCGTGTTCCAGCGAGACCAGCTTGCGGGTCTCGGCCTCCTCCAACAGCTTGCTGAACGAGCGAAAGCCGTAGTAGGACTCGTTGAAGCCGGGCCGGCGGCGCTTGATCGCCTGCTTGACCATCGAGCCCCAGATCTTTTCTTCCGTGCCGCGTTCGGCGACCAGCGCCTCGATGGTTTCCATCGCGATGTCCAGCGCTTCCTGCTGACGGTCGGCGTCGCTGGTCGCTGCGGGCTTGTCGGCGGCCTCGGGTTTCTCGGCGGCTTCGGCGGGTTTGTCCGCCACCTCGGGCTTCTCGGCGGGTGCGGCCGCCGCGCTTGCCGCAGCGGGCTTCCGCGCACGCGGCCGACGCTTTTCCTTTTCCACGCGCACCAGATCGTCGTAGTAGATGAACTCGTCGCAGTTGGAGATCAGCAAGTCTGAGGTGGACTGCTTCACGCCCACCCCGATCACCGTCTTGTTGTTCTCACGCAGCTTGCTGACCAGCGGCGAGAAGTCGGAGTCGCCGCTGATGATGACGAAGGTGTCGACGTGGGACTTGGTGTAGCAGAGGTCCAGCGCATCGACTACCAGGCGGATGTCGGCCGAGTTCTTGCCGCTCATGCGCACATGCGGGATCTCGATCAGTTCGAAGGCCGCCTCGTGCATATTGCCCTTGAATTCCTTGTAACGGTCCCAGTCGCAGTAGGCTTTCTTGACCACGATATTGCCTTTCAGCAACAGCCGCTCCAGCACTTTGCCTATTTCAAACCGGGCGTATTTGGCGTCGCGGGCGCCGAGGGCGATGTTCTCGAAGTCGCAGAACAAGGCCATGATGCTGGTGTCGGATGGAGCCGCCATGCGGATAAGACTTCCCTGGCGGATCGGGTGGATCGCCGTGTTGGTGAATAAGACCGCATTGTAGGCGGCAGGATCGCCCGCGCCTACCGCGCTTCCGCCGCCCCCCAGCCCTCGGGCATGATGCGGCTCACTTCATCGCCAAAGGACATGCCGTGGCCAGCGACATCATGATCACCGACATCACCGTCGACTACCGACCCATCGCTGAAGCCCGCGCGCTTTCGGGCCTGCGGCTGGTGCTGGGCGCTTATGCCGTCCCTGGCCCGTGGCGTGAAGCCTGCAAAGGGCTTTTTTATGTGAAGAAGATCCCCTACACACCGGTGGTGACCGCCAGCGCCGGGCGCAGCGATCTGGAATTCGGCATGGCCGAGGCCGACCGCGAGTTGGTGGAGTGGACGGGTCAGGCCAGCGCGCCCGTGGCGGCCTGGAACAACGAACGCCCGCTTGCCGGTTGGCTGGATCAGATCAATCTGGCCGAGCGCATCAATCCGGAACCGCCGCTGGTGCCCGCGGCGCTGGACGACCGGGCGCGCATGTTTGGCCTGGTCAACGAACTGGCCGGTGAACACGGGTTTGCCTGGACCAAGCGTCTGGCGATCATTCATCGCGTGATGCCGACGCTGCCGCCGGGCGATCCGGCGCGGGCGTTCTGGAGTCATCTGGGCGAAAAATACCGCTATACGCCGGATGCCGGCCGCCGTGCGCCGGCGCGCATGGCGGAGATCCTCACCGCGCTGGACCAGCAGTTGGCCGGGGCGCTGGCCCGCGGCGAGCGCTATTTCATTGACGGGCGACTCTCCGCGCTCGACATCTACTGGGCGACTTTCTCCACCATGCTCGCGCCCATGTCGCCAGCCCTGTGTCCGATGGCCACCAGCTTCCGCGAACATTATTCGAACCCGGATCCGGAAACGCAGGCCGCGCTGAGCCCGGCGCTGATCGCGCATCGCGATTTCATCTACGAAAATTGGCTGGAACTGCCGATCGTGTTTTAGGCGCAGGCCGCGAAGCCCTCCCACGCCACCCCGTGGGAGCAGCAACGCCGAGACGCCAACATCAACCGATAGACAGCCTCAGTCGGGGCGAAGCCCCTCCCACCAAAATCACCCGTGGGAGCGGCAACGCCGCGACGCCAGCATCAAGTCGTCGACAGCCTCACTCGGGGTACCCGACGCGGATTTTCTCCCTCGCCTAGAACGCCGCCGCCTCTAGCGCCATCAGGTTCTCCGCGCCGGCTTCCACACGGGCGCGATGCACGCTGGTTTCTGGCAACAGATGCGAGGCGAAATAGCGGGCGGTGATTAGCTTGTTCTGGTAGAAGCCCGCGTCGCCGGTCTGCGCATCCAGCGCCCGCAACGCCGCACCGGCCATCAGCAGCCACTGGTGCCCCAGCGCCACCAGCCCCATCAGGTGCAGATAGGCCATCGAGCCCGCGCCGGCGTTGTCCGGCTTGGTCAGCGCGTTGCGCATCAGCCACTGGGTTGCGCCGTGCAGGTCGCCCAGGCCCCGTCGCAGGCTGTCGGTAATCGGCTGCAATCGCGGCTCGGCGCTGGCGGTGTTGAGCGCGGTTTCGATTTCCGTCAGCCACAGGCGCAACGCGCGGCCGCCGTTCATCGGCAGCTTGCGGCCCACCAGATCCAGCGCCTGAATGCCGTTGGTGCCTTCATAGATCATCGCGATGCGGGCATCGCGCACAAACTGCTCCATGCCCCACTCGCGCACATAGCCGTGCCCGCCCAGACACTGCTGGGCGTTGGTGGCGTTCTGATAGCCGAGGTCGGTGAAATAGCCTTTGATCACCGGCGTCAGCAGGCCAATGAGGTCGTCCGCCCGCTGGCGTTCTTCCGGCGTCGCCGCGACCTGCGCCAGATCGACCTGCAGCGCGCCCCACAGCATCAGCGCCCGCGCGCCTTCATTAAAGGCCCGGTTGTTCATGAGCATCCGACGCACGTCAGGGTGGACGATGATCGGATCCGCCTTGCCGGCGGCGTTCTGCGGGCCGCTCAGCGCCCTGCCCTGCACGCGCTCGCGGGCGTAGTTGGCGGCGTTCTGGGTCGCCACCTCCGACTGCCCCAGACCCTGCACGCCCACCCCTAGGCGCGCCGCGTTCATCATGATGAACATTGCCCGCAGCCCCTTGTCGCGCTCGCCAACCAGGTAACCGGTCGCGCCGTCGTAGTTCATCACGCAGGTCGCGTTGCCGTGGATGCCCATTTTCTTTTCCAGCGCGCCACAGCCCAGCGCGTTGCGCGCGCCCGGCGTGCCGTCCGGATTGACCAGAAACTTCGGCACGATGAACAGCGAAATACCTTTCACGCTGTCCGGCGAATCGGGCATCTTGGCGAGCACCAGATGGATGATGTTCTCGCTCAGGTCGTGCTCGCCGGAGGAAATAAAAATCTTGGTGCCGGTGATGCGGTAGCTGCCGTCAGCCTGCGGCTCGGCGCGGGTGCGGAGCAGGCCGAGGTCGGTGCCGCAATGCGGCTCGGTCAGGTTCATGGTGCCGCTCCAGCGGCCGGACAGCATGGGCGGGACAAACAGCTGCTGCTGCGCGGGCGTGCCGACCGCCTCAATCGCGGCAATCGCGCCCAGCGTCAGCATGGGATACATGGTGAAGGCCATGTTCGCGCTGATGAAGTATTCCTCCAGCGCGCTCGCCACCAGATGCGGCAGGCCCTGGCCGCCAAACGCCGGCTTGCCGGCCAGCGCGCCCCAGCCGCCCTCGGTAAATTGCGTGTACGCCTCGCGGAAGCCGGGCGCGGTGGTGACCTTGCCATCGGCACTGCGCTGGCAGCCGTGGCTGTCACCCACCTGGTTCAGCGGCTGCAGGACTTCTTCGGCAAACTTGCCGCCCTCGGCCAGAATCGCGGCCACCAGATCGGGGCTGGCCTCGCTGAAGCCGGGCAGCTCCGCATAGGGGGCGAGGTTCAGCACCTCGTTCAGGATAAAAAGGCTATCGGCAACGGGTGCCTTGTAGGTCGGCATGGGTTTTAACTCCGGCTGCGTAAGGTGCGCGCATGGTAACCCGCTTACGCGGGCCGATCGCAGCCGGTTCAAGCCCCCGCACCGTGCCGCTAGGCGCGCCCCTGTCTCCTGATTAGAATCCAGCCATGCCGCAGTCCCACCCACGTCCGCCGCCGACCATCACGACCCGTTTCTCGGTGTCGCAGGCGCGCTTTGGCGAAGGGCTCGTGTGGACTACCACCTACACCGGCACCCGCGAAGCCCTGATTAACGCCTGCCTCGTGGTGAGCAGCCAGTTCCCGCAACTGACCAAGGCGCGCTCCTCGGCCAACGGGTCCCATCCGGAATCTGGCCGCTGGTATCTGTGGCTGGAAAACCCGCTGGATGACCTCTGGAGCATCACCTACTACTGCACCGGCTTTGTTGCTGAACTGGACAAAGACGAGCTGCAGCGACTGCAGCGCCACCTGTTGTTTGACCTGCAGATCACGCCCGACACGATTGGCGCGATCCTGATCGAATGGCGCAAACACGCCGACCGTCTGCTGCCGTGAGGCGGCGGGCGGCGCCGCCGGCGCTGCCCGTTCGCGTCACGCCGAGCGAGCCTGGCCGCGTGGTTTTGAGCCACGAGATGGTCGTGCCCTATCACCAGCCCACCAGCGCCCCCGAGGCGCTGGCTGCCATCACCGGACTGGCCAAGCTGCGCATCAAGGACGCCATGAGCAAAGGCGCGGTGTGGCTGCAGCGCGGCAGTCGCAAGCCGGTGCGACTGCGTCAGGTCAGTACGCCGCTGGCCGGCGGCGATCGTCTGTCCATCCACTACGACTCGGCCGTGCTGGAACGCGAGCCCCCGGCGGCCACGCTGGTCGCCGAGAACCGCCATTACAGCGTGTGGCTGAAGCCAGCGGGGCTGTTGATTGAAGGCTCGCGCTACGGCGACCACGCCACGCTGGCGCGGCAAATCGAGGACCATTTCGGCGGTAAGCGCGACGTACACCTGGTGCACCGGCTGGATATGGAAGCCAGCGGTCTGGTGATCGCCGCGCATGCCAGCGCGGCCACCGCCAAGCTCTCGGCCCTCTTCAGCGGACGCGAAATCGACAAGCGCTACCGGGTGACGCTGCGCGGCGACCTGCGCCCGCGCGGCACCCAGGGCCGGATCGAACAGGCGCTGGACGGCAAGCCCGCGGTTACCGAGTGGCAACTCGAACACTACGACCCGGTCAGCCACACCAGCACCGTGCACATCCGCATGCTGAGCGGGCGTTATCACCAGATCCGCCGCCACTTTGAGGGCATCGGGCTGCCTGTGATGGGCGACCCGCGCTACGGCGAAGGCAACAAGAACACCGAAGGCCTGCAGTTGGCCGCCGTGGGCATCAGGTTTCGCGATCCCTGGACGGGTGAGACGGTGACCTTTGGCGAATGCCCGCCGTTTGCCGCCAGCCCGGCAACGACTCCAAAACCCAAGGCAGCATCGCGCCCATGACCCCGCCGCTGCCTAACCCTGCGCGCGACACCTACGTCTCGCTGGCCAGCTTCCGTCGCGACGGCCGCGAGGTGCGTACCCCGGTGTGGATTGCCGGCGACGCGCCCGAGTTCTACGTCTTCAGCGCCGGAGAAGCCGGCAAGGTGAAGCGGATCCGGCGCAATCCACGGGTGCGAATCGCCACCTGCAACGCGCGTGGCGGCGCGCTGGGCGACTGGCAGGACGGCACCGCCCGCATCATCGAAAGCCCGGCCGAAATTGGCCTTGCCTACGAGGCGCTGCGCAAGAAGTACGGCACGCTGATGTGGCTGGGCGATGTGTTATCGAAACTGGTCGGGCGCTTTGACAAACGCACCCTGATCGCCATTCGTCTGGAGGACCCGCGTCCATGAATCCGTCTGCGGCCAGCTTGCTGCCTACCCAAACCATCGACAGCACGCATGCGCTGGTCGTCAACTTCACGGCCCGTCATGCGGGCAGCGGCGACGACCGCGAGCGCGCGGTCAATCTCTACTACGCGGTGCGCGACGACATTCGCTACGACCCCTATTCCATCGTGTTGAGCCCGCAGGGTCTGTCGGGCGCGCGGGTGCTGGAGACCGGGCGCGGCTGGTGTGTGTCGAAGGCGGTACTGCTGGCCGCGTGTTGCCGGGCCAACGGCATCCCGGCGCGGCTCGGCTTTGCCGACGTGCGCAACCACCTCTCGACCGAGCGCATGCGCCAGATCATGCAGACCAACGAGTTCCGCTGGCACGGCTACACCTCGATCTGGATCGACGGGCGATGGGTGAAGGCGACGCCGGCGTTCACGCCCTTGGCGAGCTGGGCGTGGTATTCACGGGCGGTCTTCACGGCGTCCTCGAGGAGGGCGACGGTCTGATGCGAGCGGCAGAGGTCGAAATAGGCCGCGGCGGCCGCGAGTACGGTCTGCCGACGCTGG